>CAZTGF010000055.1:8887-13333 GCA_964612955.1 uncultured Flavobacterium sp. | reverse complement strand
AGCGAACAGCCGGAATCAGCTTCTAACAAAAACAACGACAATGGAATCAGTGCAAGCCATAAAACAGCGGTTCGAAATCATAGGGAACGACCCAAAACTGAACCGCGCAATTGAAAAGGCCATTCAGGTGGCGCCTACGGATATTTCTGTGCTCGTTACGGGCGAAAGCGGCGTAGGTAAAGAAAACATTCCAAGGATTATTCACGCTCTTTCTCATCGCAAACACGGGAAATACATTGCTGTAAACTGTGGTGCGATTCCCGAAGGAACGATTGATTCTGAACTTTTCGGGCATGAAAAAGGTGCGTTTACCGGAGCGACAAATGCGCGCGAGGGTTATTTTGAAGTGGCCGATGGCGGAACGATTTTCCTGGACGAAGTGGGCGAACTGCCGCTTACGACTCAGGTGCGATTGCTGCGCGTGCTGGAAAACGGCGAGTTTATAAAAGTGGGTTCGAGTCAGGTGCAAAAAACCAATGTGCGCATTGTGGCCGCGACCAACGTAAATATGTTCGATGCGATTCAGAAAGGAAAATTCCGCGAGGATTTGTATTACCGCCTCTCTACAGTGGAAATTCACCTGCCGCCTTTGCGCGAACGACGCGAAGATGTGCATTTGCTGTTCCGGAAGTTTGCATCAGATTTTAGCCACAAATACAAAATGCCGCCCGTGCGCCTCGATGAATCGGCTGTGGACGTGCTTCAGCGTTATCACTGGAGCGGAAACGTAAGGCAGTTGCGCAACGTGGCCGAACAATTATCGGTATTGGAAACGGTGCGCGAAATTTCTGGCCCGAAGCTGGACAGTTACCTTCCCAAACAAGGCAGTCAGTTGCCTCAGATTGTGGGCGGGGCGCGCAGCGAAGGCGATTTTAGCAACGAGCGCGAAATTCTGTACAAAGTGCTGTTCGACATGAAAAGCGATTTGAACGATCTTAAAAAACTTACGCTCGAATTGCTTAAAAACGACAGTTCAAAGGTGCAGGAAAACCATTCGGGACTGATTCGCAAAATTTACGGCCGGGACGAAGAAGAAATTGAATTTGAACCGAGTGTTTCTGTGTTGCCGGCTCAAAACAGCATGCGCGAAAATCTTCCCGTAGCGGACGATAATTACGATTTTGCCGAAACCGTGGAAGAAGAAGAAACACTGCGACTGGAACACAAAGAAATCGAAATGATTAAAAAAGCGCTTCAAAAAAACAAAGGCAAACGAAAAGCGGCGGCAAACGAAC
Source organism: uncultured Flavobacterium sp. (assembly GCA_964612955.1). Taxonomy (GTDB): domain Bacteria; phylum Bacteroidota; class Bacteroidia; order Flavobacteriales; family Flavobacteriaceae; genus Flavobacterium. The sequence goes on along the minus strand of CAZTGF010000055.1, from coordinate 12,098 downwards.
TCGGCATTTCTGAGCGCACGCTCTACCGCAAAATCAAACAATTTGACCTCGATTAGTCCGATGATGAAAATACTTAAACTGGCTTTTGTTTCCTGCTTTCTGCTGTTGCTCGGCGGTTGCGGCGTTTATAATTTTACGGGCACGGGCCGCATTGACGCGAGCACGTTTCAGGTGAACCACTTTCCGAACACGGCGGACCTTGTGGAACCGGGCATTGATCGTACGTTTAAACTCATGCTCGAAGACCTGATTCAAAACCAGACGAACCTCAGTCTTACGAATTCCAACGGCGATCTGGTTTACGAAGGTGAAATTACCGATTACCGGATTACACCAATGACCGCCACAGCGGACCAACGCGCGGCCCAGAACCGGTTGACGATCCGCGTTCACGTGCGGTTTGAAAATCGCAAGAAAGAACAGGACAACTTTGAAAAAGACTTTTCGTTTTACTACGATTATCCGGCAACCCAGCAGCTCATCGGACCTGCGCTTAGCACGGCGCTTCAGGAAATTTTCGAACGCATTACACAGGACATATTTAACGAATCGCTCGCCAAATGGTAAGGGCGGCATTTTTTTGTAACTTCGGCCAAACGCTTTTGTTTTGAACCTGCACGATTACACGCATATTTTACGACATCCGGAAAACATCGGACCGGCGGAAACTGACGCGCTTGACGCGATTCTGACCGAATTTCCGTATTTTCAGAGTGCGCGTGCCCTGCGATTGAAAGGGCTGCGCAACCAGGACAGTTTCCGATACAATTTTGCGCTTAAAATCACGGCGGCCTATACTCAGGACCGGTCTGTTTTGTTCGATTTCATTACCTCCGATGCGTTTGCATCAATAAACCGCGACGCCGCCGGACCGATAGAAACAACGGCCGAAACCACTGTTGAAACCACGGATATCGAAACCGCAGGTGAACCCGCAGATGAAATTCCGTCAGAACTGACAGATGAAACGCTTGTTGAAACAATTGTTGGATTACCTGAAACCGACAACTCCGAACGCACAGAATGGGTAACCGAAGCAGATGAACCTGCCGCTGCAGCCAGTATTGCCCCGGCTAAGGGGAGCACCGAGGAACGCGAAACTCCGGAGCCAGAACCCGGGAAAGATTTGCTTGCGCAATCGATCCGCTCTTCGATTGAAAAGGCCGCAGTTCAGGCCGCTGAGGCTACACCCTCTCCCGCTGAACCGGAACCGGAACCCGCCGCTGAGGAAACTTCAGATGCGCTCGAAAAATTATCCGTGGGCAAACCGCTTGAATTTACACCTACGGAGAAGCATTCGTTTTCCGAGTGGCTACAACTTGCGGCGTTGAAACCGATCCAACGCGAGCCGGAACCAACCCCCGAAGCCGCTCCCGATCCAGAGCCTGAAGCGGACGCGAAAGACGCAGACCGCCAGAAGAAGATTGAACTTATCGACCGGTTTATTGAAGCGAACCCGAAGATTGCACCGGTAAAACCTACTTCCCCCGCCCCGCCCGTGGTGTTTGAACCGAGCCGGGCCGTGGACAACTCGTACCTGATGACCGAAACCCTTGCCCGCGTGTACCTTGAGCAACAGAAATACGACAAAGCGATTCAGGCGTACGAAATTTTAATTTTGAAATATCCGGAAAAAAGTAGTTTCTTTGCAGACCGAATTTTAGATATCAGGAGTTTAAAAAAAAATAACACTAAGTCAGAATGAACAATTTTTCTATTTTTTTGGTTTTGATCACCATCGTTTGCCTGTTGCTGATTATCGTTATCATGGTTCAGAATCCTAAGGGCGGCGGCTTGTCTTCTGCACTTGGCGGATCACAGATGATGGGAGGCGTTCAGAAAACCACTGACTTTTTGGACAAAAGTACATGGACGCTTGGCGGTTTGCTGATGGCGCTCATTCTGCTATCGGCCATGAGTTTCCCGGGAATGCTGGGATCCGGCGATTCCAAAATTTTGAAGAATAACGCACCCGTAACGGCTCCGATAACAACGCCTGAGACCACTCCGGTACCGGCCGCTCCTGCGCCTGCCGAAACGCCTGCTCAGAACTAAAAATTACGACACTTTTATACCTTAATGCCAACTTGTCCAGAGTTGGCATTTTTTTTACGCAATTATGACAGATTCCGCCCGATGGCACAATTTCTGACAAACGCGGGCCAACTAACAATTTAAACTTTTAATACAATGGCTTTAAACATCAAACCCCTTTCAGACCGAGTACTGATTGAACCCGTGGCCGCCGAAACTCAGACTGCTTCGGGTATTTTTATTCCTGACACTGCCAAGGAAAAACCCCAGCGCGGTACTGTCGTGGCCGTTGGAAACGGAACCAAAGATCACACGATGACAGTTTCTGTAGGAGATACGGTTCTTTACGGCAAATATTCCGGAACCGAACTGAAGTTTGAAGGAAAAGATTACCTGATTATGCGCGAGGATGACATTCTTGCAATTGTTTAAAAAGTCACTTATTAATAAACATTCAAATCATTTAAAAAATGGCAAAAGATATTAAGTTCGACATTGAAGCCCGCGACGGATTAAAGCGCGGTGTGGATGCATTGGCAAACGCTGTGAAAGTGACGCTTGGTCCTAAGGGCCGCAACGTCATTATCGGGAAGTCTTTCGGAGGCCCGAACGTAACTAAAGACGGCGTAACCGTTGCCAAGGAAATTGAACTCAAAGACGCACTCGAGAACATGGGCGCGCAAATGGTTAAAGAAGTAGCTTCAAAAACAAACGATTTGGCCGGAGACGGTACTACCACAGCAACCGTTCTTGCCCAAGCCATCGTTAAAGAAGGGCTCAAAAACGTAGCGGCCGGCGCAAATCCAATGGATCTTAAGCGCGGGATCGACAAAGCAGTAGAAGCCATTGTTTCGGACCTGTCAAAACAATCTAAGGAAGTTGGCAGCAACAGCGACAAAATCAAACAAGTAGCGTCGATTTCTGCAAATAACGATGAAGTTATCGGAGAATTGATTGCTATGGCTTTTGACAAAGTGGGCAAAGAAGGCGTAATCACTGTAGAAGAAGCCAAAGGAACCGACACTTACGTAGATGTGGTAGAAGGAATGCAGTTCGACCGCGGATACCTGTCGGCTTACTTTGTGACCAACACAGAGAAGATGGAGGCCGAACTCGAAAACCCGTACATTTTGTTGTACGACAAAAAAATATCGGTACTTAAAGAATTACTGCCGTT
>CAZTGF010000055.1:0-8787 GCA_964612955.1 uncultured Flavobacterium sp. | reverse complement strand
CAAATTGAAACTACAACTTCTGATTACGACCGCGAGAAATTGCAGGAGCGATTGGCCAAACTTGCCGGAGGCGTTGCCGTACTTTACGTAGGTGCTGCTTCTGAAGTAGAAATGAAAGAGAAGAAGGACCGTGTAGATGACGCACTTCACGCTACGCGCGCCGCTGTAGAAGAAGGTATCGTTGCCGGAGGAGGCGTGGCGCTTTTGCGTGCCAAGTCTGTTCTCGAAGGCATTCAGGCCGAAAACGCAGACGAGAAAACAGGCGTTCAGATTGTAGCGCGTGCCGTGGAAGCACCGTTGCGTACGATCGTAGAAAACGCAGGTCTCGAAGGCTCTGTAGTAGTTGCGAAAGTAAGCGAGGGTTCAAACGACTTTGGTTACAACGCAAAAACAGACGAGTACGTAGATATGATGTCAGCCGGAATCATCGACCCGAAAAAAGTAACGCGTGTAGCGCTTGAAAACGCTGCCTCTGTTGCGGGAATGATCCTGACGACTGAATGTGCACTCGTAGACATTAAAGAAGAAAGCCCTGCCGGAGGCGGAATGCCAATGGGAGGCGGAATGCCGGGAATGATGTAATTTTCCCGATACGCATGAATAAAAAGAAGCTGTCCTTTACGGGGCGGCTTTTTTTGTACCCTTTTGTTCCGGATTTCATGACCCCGAGCGGACGATTATACCACGCGCAGGTGGCCGATAGCAATTAAGCGCAAACTTGTTAAAGCGGCGGTACATGGCAACCCGCGGATCATAAAAAAACCGCCATCTGAAACGAGGGCGGTCTTTTTATTTTATTTAATGACAGTTATAATGCGGGCGGCAAATCTTCATCCTTTGATTTCTGGCTAAACTTCAGAATCACGGGCACAATCGTGATAACCACAAGGGTAATCACAATAATTTCAATGTGCTCTTTCAGGTCGATACCGTACGATTTAAGCAGGAAGCCGTAAAGGTAGTGGCCCGCGAAAATCAAGCTGAACGACCAGATAATCGAACTAAGGACATTGTAAAACATAAATCGCTTTTTTTCCATAAGAACAATTCCGGCAACAATGGGCGCAAAGGTTCTGAAAATAGGAAGAAAACGCGCGAGAATAATGGCGCGACCACCGTGTTTCTCAAAGAAATCCTTCGACTGGATCAGGTACTTCTTTTTAAACCAGAACGAATCTTCGCGGTTGTATAAGTAATATCCGGATTTTGCACCGAACCAATAACCTACCATATTCCCGAGAATCCCGGCAATGGCCACCATCGTAGCAAGCAACGTTACATTGGCCAGATCGCTCTCGATGAACATGAAATTCTCGATGAGTTCGCGGTTGTAAATGCCCGATAAAAACAGCAAACTGTCGCCCGGAAGAAAGAATCCGGCAAAAAGTCCGGTTTCGGCAAAAACGATGAACAACACAATAAAGAGCCCTACCTTAATCCCATTAATATCAAAATGGATGTAAAACAACGGGTCAATCAGGTCCTTCCAATGAAATTCGTTCATGTTTATTGGCTTTATTTTCGCGCCCGAAAGTACGCAATTCTGCGCGAACGGCAAATCGGCCATTTGCACTTTTAGGTTTTATTAACGTAAGGGCACTTTTGCTACCTGCTTAGTCCCGCGAATACTTACAACACTTGTGCAGCGATTCGTAATCCGACTGAGTGGCTTTTACGTTCTCAGTGTCGTGTCCGGCCCCGGCAACAGCTTTTTCCACAGCCTCAAGCGAGGTCTTTTCTTGATCCAGAATCAGCGACAATTTTTCGGTTTTTGCATCCCATGTCGCAGATCGGACACCGCTAACGCCAAATGCTGCTTTTTCGATACGCTTTTTACACATTCCGCAGTTGCCGCGAACTTCTACATCGTATTTGGCGTTCTTATTCTTTTTTTCCTGTGCATCCGCCGAAAACGAGAACAGCGTTACAAGCAATAACAAAACATACTTTTTCATAATTCTATAGCTTAAAAAGATTAGTTGATTCTTAAACGCAGACCCGCGTAAAACATACGCCCGAAAACCGGCGCATAAACGACCGACGCATCAAAATCAGAACCAAAAGGGTCATCTGCTCCTAAAATAGCGCGATCCTGTTTGTAGTTCCCGAGGTTCTCTCCTCCCAAATATAGTTCAAACGCGGGAGAAAATACACGCGTAACCTGAGCGTTCATGACAGAAAACGGTCTGGACGAATCTCCAAGCTGCCACATCGGGGCGTTTGATGAAGTGTCAGGCATTTGTTGCGCACCCGTCCAATTCCATGTATAGTCAAAACGCCAGAACGATCCTTTGTCAGTTTCGTGGGTTGTATATTCTGCGTTTGCAAAAAAGCGGTGTTTGGCCTGCAACGGACGTTCGGCCCTACCTGAAAGATAATCGGTTTGAATGTCGTAGAATTTATACGCCGTACGAAGTTGCAAATGCCGGATCGGTTCGATGTTGAAATCCACCTGGGCACTATTGGCGAACGAACGCCCGTCCAGATTGTAAAAACGAAGTTCATCGGCCGATGTCACCCAGTCCACAACGGCCTGGTTCTCAAAATCGGTGCGGTACACATCGAAGCCCGCATCGGCACGCAGCCCAAAAAGCTCGAACTGCTGGTTGAAACTCACACCGTAATTCCACGCAATTTCGGGGTCCAGCCCGTAAATTTCACCGCCCGCGGGGTAAAGCATAAACTGCCTGCTGCTGGCAAACAACTGCTGGTTTTCGGCAAAAATATTTGCAGCTCTTTTTCCGCGGCCCGCAGACGCACGCAATACACCGCGATCCCACGGATTGTAGCGCATGTGCAACCTGGGCGTTGCGAAAACTCCGAGCCGGTTGTGAGAATCTACGCGTGCGCCCGCCACGAGACTAAAGTTGTCACTGTTGTCGTAAGTGTATTCGAAGAACGCTCCGAGCGAGGTATCGGTACGGTCAAAATCGCCGCCGAGCCCCGGTGTAGCAACAAATTCGTCGTATCGGTCATACACGAAATTCAGACCTGTTGCAAATTTGTGCATCGTGTTGGAAATAATCGAATTGAAAATCAGGTTCGAGTAAAAGCTGTCGTGCAGAATGTTGTACTCGTTAAACCCGAAATAAGAGCGTTGGTTGTGGCGCGAAAACGCGTTTTGAAACCCGAGACTCTGATACGGCATGTCTTTAAAAACATAGCCGATTTTGGTAGAAATGTCATAGCGCTCGGTGTTGATTTCAGAGCCCCAAACCTCGGGCGAAAAACGGTGCGTTCCCGGATCAAATCCTACTTGCCCGGACTGTTTCCGGTCGTTCATATATCTCAAGTTAGCAAAGCCGACGAAGCCATTTTCAGCATCGGTGTATTGCCATCGGTTTAAAATATTAATTTGCTGGCCGAGCGGATTGTCCAGAAAGCCGTCGTGGTTCATGTCGTTTTCTACAAGACGCGAATTCCCGTGCAAAAACAGCGAACTGCTCCATTTGTCCGAAAAATGGCGGTTAAAATGTGAATTGAGTTCAAAACGCGAATCAGTGGATCCGTAAGCATTCAGGAAAAACGGAATATCGCCCAGAGGCTTGATAAGTTCGGAATTAATCTGGCCCGAAATGCTCTCGTAACCGTTAACGACGGAACCGGCGCCTTTTGTAATTTGAATGCTCTCGATCCACGTGCCCGGCGTAAACGTAAGTCCGTAGGTTTGGGAAGCGCCTCTCACCGATGGAATGTTTTCCTCTGACACCAATAAGTACGGACTTGTTAGTCCAAGCATTCGTATTTGTTTGGTTCCCGTAAGCGCGTCCGAGTAATTGACGTCGATGGACGGATTGGTTTCGAAACTTTCGGCCAGGTTGCAGCAAGCCGCCTTGAGCAGTTCTTTGCTCGTCATCACCGAGGTATTCGTGGGCGTGTATCTGGATTTAGTGATTCCTTTAGACGACTTTTTAATGATGACCGTCTGAAGCGTATCCTGAGCGGGGGAAACTGCCCAAAACAGACAGAGAACCACGCACAAAAAAGAATTTTTCATAATATGGAGTATTGTTTTAAAAATCAGTAAAGCGAACTGGTTTTAAAACAATCAGGCATAGAGAACCCACTGTTGGTGCAGCAGGTATAAAGGAGGTGCGTTTGCGCAAACGTCAGATGCAAACGGCTGCAAAAACCACGCTTGAACAGAAAGGTAATTTAATGGAACCTGAAACTCATCTGCAAGAACCGCTAACGGGAAATCTACAGAAAAGTACTTCAGCACAGATTCGGACTGTTTTTCGGCTTTCACAAGTTTGTCAGCGCAACAGTCGTCCATTTTTCCGGCATCGGATCCGCAGCAGGAATCCTCCGAATCCGCGGACATGCCTGCCCATCGGGCACTCGCAATTTCGCCTTGACAAAAATGAATCGTAAGCGCAAAACCGCTGCCTGAGAGCAACAGTAAAAATGCAACAAACAATCCCGTAAACTTTTTTGCCATAACTCCGCAAAGATACCAAACCTTAATCTAACCGGGCCGCAGTTAATGTTATTTTTTTGCTAAACGCCTCTGGTAGAACACCGCGGCGGCAAACACGAGCAACAACACCGGATGAATCAGGAACCGGCGCAGGTAAAACACGAGCATTGGTGGCGGCTCGTCCATCGAAACAACCGCGAAAAACCCAATCGAGAAAACCGCAAAACAAACAACGTACAAAAGCCCGAAAAACCGAATCAGACGATTGTCCCTGAAAAGCGCGTATAAAATGAGCAGAGACAGCGTACTGTTTACCGCAAACCGCAACCCATAGGCGCCAAGCAACCGAAAGGAGTCGTACTCCGGCAATGGCCTGCCCATGTATTCGCTCTTGAAAAAAGCCGTAAACGGGTCGTAAAACCACTGCTGCTCAAACGCGCGCACAAGCAAAATTCCGAGCAGACACAACCCGATAATCACGGCAGATAACACCTTATTTTTTGGCATAAGCAGAAAATTTGTTTACCCAAATCACCCAGAGCAGAAACACCATTCCGTATATAGCGGCCGGGAAAATTACGCCGTGTAACCAATGTTCGTGCTGCGGGTAATAGTAAAGCGCCACGGCAAGAATGGCAATGCGCAGCAAATTGGCCAGATGAAGCAACAAAGCGCCGCCCAACACATATAATAAGGTATGCTGCCATTTGCCTTTGAAGGCCACGACAAACGACGCAAACAAAATCACGACACTGAGCGCATTGCAACCTTCGACCACGCGGGCCACATACTTTCCGTTAACCCAAAGTTGGTACGAAGCCTGAGTCGGGTGCGGGTCAATGCCCGATGCATATCCTAAAAACTGAATCAGATCCCGCGACTGCCGCGACACAAGATGCGTAAACCCATCGACCTCAAACGCAGCGGCATTAAAACTGCTCAGGTAAGCGCCGTAAAGCAGCGACAGCCCCGCATAAGTGCCGAAGAATCGCAACAAAAACAATAAAAACGGCCGGTAAGTCGAAAGCACAATCCGTTATTTTTAACAAATATATATAGAATTAAGTTCGCCTATCTGTTACTTTTGTATAAAACAATCCCATGAGTTTCGAAGAATTATACAATAAGGTAGTGGATATCATGCGCAAGCCGTACGGGCTTCTCGACGATAAATTACTCCAAATCTGTCATTTACTCCGGGACAATCTCGATCATTACGAATGGGTGGGATTCTATTTTCACCATCCCGAAAAACCTGAACTTCACCTGGGGCCATACGCGGGCGAACCTACAGACCACACCGTAATTCCGTTTGGCAAAGGCATTTGCGGGCAAGTAGCGGTTTCCAACCAAAATTTTGTGGTTCCGGACGTAAGTTTGCAGGACAATTACATCGCGTGCAACATTTCGGTGCGCTCGGAAATTGTCGTTCCCATTTTTAAAAACGGCAAAAACATAGGCCAGATAGACATCGACTCCAATATCAAGGACGCATTTACCGAACTCGACGAGCGTTTTCTGGAATCGGTAACGGCAGAAATCTCGCGTTGGATCTAAAATTGATTTGGGCAGCTTTACCGGCTCTGCGCGATATCTTTTGCCAAAATGTCAAAAGGATGCTGCTGCGATCCGGGCTGCGGCATTGTTAAAAAATCGACGTTCATGCGTTGATCGAACAAAAATAAAATGTACCTTTGCCCGCGTATCCGAAAACCGGATGCTACATAAAAATCATTTAAATAAATATTGGAATGTATTTAACAAAAGAAGTAAAGCAGGAGATTTTCACCAAGCACGGTGGTTCTGCTACAAACACAGGTTCTGCCGAAGGTCAGATTGCGTTGTTTACGCACCGCATCACCCACCTTACCGAGCACTTGAAAAAGAACCGTCACGATTACAACACTGAACGCTCGCTCGTTTTACTCGTAGGTAAAAGAAGAAGCCTTCTGGATTATCTGAAGAAAAAAGAAATCAACAGATACCGCGAGATCATTAAGGAATTGAATATTCGTAAATAATCAATCGAAAAGAGGTGCCCGCGCGCCTCTTTTTGTTTTGTAGCGCAGGTTAAAAAAAGTTTGGTTTTTCATTGGGTCCACACACAACTACACACACAACAACAACACAACACACCCATTGTTTAATCAAGAAATTGGATTTATGATTCCAGAAGTAAAAAAAGAAATTATTGATCTTGGGGACGGGAGAACCATCTCCATTGAAACGGGAAAACTCGCCAAGCAGGCGGATGGTTCCGTTGTGGTGCGCATGGGCGACACCATGCTGCTAGGCACCGTGGTTTCTGCGCGCAAAGCCAGCCCCGGAGTAGACTTTTTGCCTCTTACGGTAGATTACCGCGAGAAATTTGCGTCAGCGGGCCGTTTCCCTGGAGGATTCTTTAAGCGCGAGGCACGTCCCAGCGACAGCGAGGTACTCACGATGCGTCTTGTAGACCGCGTATTGCGTCCTCTTTTCCCGGACGATTACCACGCCGAAACACAAGTCATGATTCAGCTCATGTCTCACGACGAAGAAGTCATGCCCGATGCCCTTGCCGGACTTGCAGCTTCGGCGGCACTGTCACTTTCTGACATTCCGTTTGAGACGCTGATTTCCGAAGTACGCGTAGGCCGTATCAACGGAGAGTTCATCATCAACCCGAGCCGCTCCCAGTTAAAGGAATCGGACCTTGATATGATGATTGGCGCCTCTTTGGACTCCATCGCGATGGTAGAAGGCGAAATGAAGGAAATCTCCGAGCAGGAAATGATCGAGGCGATTAAATTCGCACACGACGCTATCAAGGTGCAGATTCAGGCACAAATGCGTCTGCAGGCTGCTTTCGGCAAAAAGGAAATCCGCACTTACGAAGAGGAACGTCAGGACGAATCTGTGGCAGAAAAAGTACGCAGCCTGGCGTATGACAAAATCTACGCGATTGCTCAGGCCGGTACCGCAAAACACGAACGAAGCGAAAAATTTGCCGCCGTTAAAGAGGAAGTTAAAGCCGCGTTCACCGAAGATGAGCAGCTCGAAGTCGGAGATTTAATCAGCAAGTATTTTAACAAAACGCATAAAGAAGCTGTCCGCAATATGATCCTGGATCTCGGACTGCGTCTGGACGGCCGTAAAACCAACGAAATCCGCCCAATCTGGTGCGAGGTAGATTACCTTCCATCGGTTCACGGATCTGCGGTATTTACACGTGGCGAAACTCAGGCACTGGCTACGGCTACGCTTGGAACCTCGCGCGAGGCCAACATCATAGATTCTCCGTCTGAACAAGGCGAAGAGCGTTTTTACCTGCACTACAACTTCCCTCCGTTTTCTACGGGAGAAGCCAAGCCGCTCAGAGGAACGTCCCGCCGCGAGGTAGGTCACGGGAACCTGGCGCAGCGCGCACTTAAAAACATGATTCCGGACGAAAACCCGTACACGATCCGAATTGTATCTGAAGTTCTCGAATCTAACGGTTCGTCTTCTATGGCTACGGTTTGTGCCGGAACGCTTGCACTTATGGATGCAGGAATTAAAATGACACGTCCTGTTTCGGGAATTGCGATGGGATTGATTTCCGACAGCAAAACCGGTCGTTGGGCAGTATTGTCTGACATTCTTGGCGACGAAGATCACCTCGGCGACATGGACTTTAAAGTAACCGGAACCGAAAAAGGAATCACGGCTTGCCAAATGGACATCAAAATCGATGGTCTTGCTTATGAAATCATGGAGCAGGCTCTTGAACAGGCGCGCGAAGGCCGTTTGCACATTCTTGAGAAACTGCTCGAGGCACAGCCGGCACCGCGTACAGACGTGAAGCCAAAAGCGCCGAAAATTATCATGACAACAATTCCGGGCGAATACATCGGGGCGCTTATTGGTCCGGGTGGAAAAGTGATTCAGGAACTGCAGAAACAAACCAAGACGACGATTGTTATTAACGAAGTGGACGAGCAGGGCGTTGTTGAAATTCTGGGTACAGATCAGAATGGCATCGATGCAGTATTGCGCAAACTCGATTCGCTTGTGTTTAAACCGGTTGTTGGTGAGGCTTACGATGTGAAAGTTGTTAAGATCATGGACTTTGGCGCAGTGGTAGAATACAAAGCTGCTCCGGGCAACGAAATCCTGCTCCACGTGTCAGAACTGGCCTGGGAACGCACGGAGAACGTTACCGACCTTGTGAACGTAGGAGACGAATTCCAGGTGAAATACATGGGAATCGATCCGAAGACACGCAAAGAACGCGTTTCTAAAAAAGCGCTTTTGCCGCGTCCGCCGAGAGACGAGAACCGTCCGCCGCGCGAAGACCGCCCGCGTGACGACCGCCGCCGCGATGACCGCAACCGCGACAACCGCCACCG
>CAZTGF010000054.1:11017-13832 GCA_964612955.1 uncultured Flavobacterium sp. | reverse complement strand
CGGCCCCTTCCCCTTATGGCAAAATTACAAACCGCTGAAATTCCGTCCGAACAGTAAATCTGCACCGATTCTTAAAGTTTTGAGATTCACGTTCACCCTTACAAGCCCGGCGGCCGCTAGACATTGTAAGACCTACGCGTTGTAGCCTCAAACCCGCAGCCGTCCCCTTTCAATAAAGAATTTTTCTGTGGATCTTCTTGCCGTTCGCCATCGTCATGCTGACGATAAGCACCTGGGGAGCTATTGGCATAGGCTGCACTGTTATTTCGTTTGCGTTAATGCGTTCGCTCTGATATAACTTCTTACCGTTGAGATCGTAAATCATCAGGTTCTCAATGGCCATCGAGGCGCTTTTAATTGTGATAATTCTTTCGTTTTGAACTATCACAACCTTGTCGTCCACCACTTCCGGGATAGAATTGTTCAGCGTAGACTCCTTGTAAACGATGGCGAAACGATCGTCGAAAACCCCGGCTTCGGACCAAAATACATAAGGGCTGTCTTTTAAATTGTAAAGCTCGCCCGTCTCGTTATTCCTTAGAAAAATGGTTTGGTCGCTTTCGAAAACGCCTTCAAAGTGATGAAGATCGATTGTATAATTACCTGCTGTGGCAACTTTATAACCCAAAGGAACAATGTCATTTAAATCAAATGCGCCTCGTGCCTGAATGGCAAGCATGGTGCCTTCACTAAGTGAGTAAACCGATATCTGACCGTCGTTCACAAGAATGCCATCCCATCCGTAATCAATCCCATTGGTGGTTTGGTTGGTATAGCCGATTGTGGTTTGCCCGAAGCTGTTTTCACCCGTGATATTTATCCAGAATCGCGATATGGCCGTGCTCTGGCTCAGAGGTGCCTGTGACCGAAAAAATTGGTTGTGGTTGGTGGCTCGGCGCATCTGGTTGTCAAAAAACAAACCCGATGCACCCGCAGCCGCTTTTACGAAAAAGCCTTGCCCGCTGCTCAACACCCATTCTGAAGGGTCTCCCGTGAACGTACCCCCTACATTTCCGCCATCCGCTTGATTGGCGTTATAAGCCAATTTGGTGATAGTGGCGTAAGTGGTTGCGGTTGCGTCATTTGTCTTTCGCCAGAAGTACAGTGTGCCGTCGTCCAGTTGTCCTGCGTTGCTGTCGATGAAATCCCAGATGTTGATTGGCGAAGGATACGGATTGCCTACCGCGTTGTAGCCGTTGCCCGAGGTATGAAGCGGTGTGGCGATGGTTCCGTTATTGAGTGTACCCTCGAAAACACCATTAAAGATGCTGGTTTGGTTTTGTGGCAGACCATAAGGCATCCGGATCAGATAACTTTTTCCGGGAGCGAAGGTTACACTGTCAGGATGGTCACCGAAGACTCCACTCGCGCTAGTGTAATTGCTATAGGCATCGACAGCGGTATTGTAAACATAAAAGCGGTTGTCCAGGGTCTGTGGCGAGAATTGTTTAAGGGTCTGGTCTCCATGGGCCGGTGATGACCAAAGCGTATAATCAAGGTAGTGAAGCGGGTTGCTGTTGCGAATATAAGTCGCAATTCCGCCATTCGGAACATCGTCCTCCTGAATCAGATGGGCGTTGTTTTCGAAAGTAACGGCCGCCTGTCCGTCCACGTTCAAAGCCCCTTTGAGCAGTACATTATGACCGCTATTGATAGTGACGTTTCCTGAAACAACATCGAGTTGGCAGGCGATCAGATTTTCTGTTGAGCTGTAATCTCCGGCGATAGTAGCGCGGTATTCCACCGAGGTGGGTGCGCGGTTGCTCCACTGTGTGCCGTTCCAGGTAGTCGGTGCGATGCAACTCACGATGCCTGCATTTTCAAAAGCTCCCATATCGATAGTTCCGTGAATTCTGGGGTTTCCGGCTAAATCCACAGCAATGGATGCCAGTTCAGGCGCCAAACCGTCACCGGCGTCAATGGCCGGGCTTGCTGTCAGGATCCGGAAGTCGCCCGCGTTGGCGTCTGCAAACAACGGATCCGCGTCCAGATTGTCGTTTGAAGCAATTCCCTGCACCAAACTGTGATGCACATTAGTCGTGCTCGGGCCGTCGGCATTGATTCCGGCCCCAATATTATCATACACAATGGAATTCTTTACCGTTAGCGTTGAGCTGTATTGGTTCAACGTTCCTTTTCCGGGCATCACCGTCGTATTCTTAGCGAACGTGCAATTGACTACGGTCACCGATCCCATTTCGGCCGTGATTGCTCCGCCGTTTCCGGTAGCGTAATTCCCGTAAAACAAGCTGTTGATGATTGTAGAATGGGCGTCGCCTGCAAAGTTTATCCACGCAGCACCGATTCCGTTAGAACCGCTGCCGATGACCTTATTGTTTGTAAATACACAATTAGTCACCGTGGGACTTGCCGTATTGTATACCCCGGCCCCGGTTCGGCGGGACACTTCGAAGGTTTGGTCGGCATACCCGTCCCGGATGACAAAACCATCCACTTTGGCGTTGGCCGAAATCCGGACCACATTAAAGCAATTGTCAAATTCGACCCCCTGATTACCTATATCGCCACTCAAAATCGTCTTGTTTTCCATCGGGTTATATTCCCATGTTGCGCCGTGGTGCCCGCCGATGATGGCAATAGGCTTGTCAAACAAAAAAGCTGCACTTCTATTGTAATCATGGGTGGGGTAATAAGTTCCGGCTGCTACCAATACCGTTTGTACGCCGTCAGCGTCGATCATCGCCTGCAGGCTGCCACTGGGGTTGTCCCAGGACGTTCCATCGCCCGTGCCGCCTTGTTGTACAAACCGCGTCGTTTCGAGTGAGGTTTCGTAAGCGCCGATATCTATCTGCTG
>CAZTGF010000054.1:6011-10917 GCA_964612955.1 uncultured Flavobacterium sp. | reverse complement strand
AGCGTCAAGTGCGAAGGCGCCCCCTGATACGCTGCGTTATCGATACCCGGTGCAGCAGCCGCAATGCAAGTGTTATCGGCAATGGTTGCATTGATAAAAATGGGTGACGACGCTGAGTTTAATATCGCAGCCCCTGATGTTTGGGCTGTGTTCCGGGCGATCAGCAAATTATAAGCGGTGAAGGGTGAATTGTAACTGTAAAACCCACCGCCTCTATAGGTAGCGGAATTGTGGGTAATGCGCAGATTTTTGAATGTTGCCGCAGTTGTTCTATTATAGATGCCACCTCCGTTAGGCGCTTTGTTGTTTTGTATGGTCGAATAACTGAGTTCGCCGTGGAAATTCTGGTTGTGCACTCCTCCGCCCCGCTCATTCGATTGATTGTTGCGGATGATAAGATTGCTGTATTTGGGCGAAGCGTTAATAGTGTAAAGGCCGCCGGCATAGTACCTGTAAACGGCATTGCCATTGATAGAAATGTGACCCGAGCCATTGCCGCTTCCGCCCGTAATCGTAAACCCGTCCAGCAGCGCGGTTCCGGCATTCCCTGAACAGATGACCACGTGATATGCATTTTCGTTGTGATTCGTAAAATCGTTGAGAAGGTCATCGCCGTTAAAGTCTGCGCTTAGTATGCTGTTGTGGGCCGTAAGTGTCAGATCGCGTTGCAGTGGCGAGGTCTCCATACCGCTAAAACCGCCATAAATCTTTACATCGCGTACCATGACAAACGCGTTATCGCGGTCCGTGCCCGCAGTCAGATTATCGGCCCGGTACATAGGTTTATAAGTGCCGCCTGCCACCCATATTTCTTTGATCGTACCCGGAGTTTCAGCGTTTACCTCTTTTGCCAGTTTCAGTGCGTCGGCCAGTTCGCCCATCGCAACATCCCAATTCATACCTGGGCCTGTAGCACCTTTTTTAACGTAGATGATGCCGTTCTGATCATAGGCCGGTAATCCGGAAATATCAAATTCATAAGCGCCCATATCGATAGTGCCGCCATTCGCAAAATCGAAAACGCGCGGATTTCCTGCCAGGTCCAACGTCGCCGCAGACAGCCCAAAGAAATGATCGTTGGTTCCGCTATTTATGGCCGGACTTGGGAATTGCAACTGGAAATCATTGGCGTCCGCGTCGGCAAAATTCGGGATTACGGCAGGGTTGGTGCCATCCAGACCGCCCTGACCGCGATTGTCAATATTCTTTACCAGGCTTGATTTAATATCGATATAAGTAGAACCGCCGCCGAAATAAAGCACAATTTCATCGTCAGAACTGCCCGAAGCATTCCCATAAATAATTGAGTTCCGCACCGAAGACTGCGAGTAGCTGCTGTATAAACCGGGCCCTTGTACAGCGGAATTCCGGGTCACCGTAACGTTTAAAAGAGTAACGGATCCGCCCCATGAAGTTGCATTGGTATAAAATCCGCCGCCCGCATCGGCCGCAGTGTTATTGCTGACCAGAACGTTAATAAATTCGCTCGTCTTATTTGTACTGTATATTCCTGCGCCCCTGTTTGCAGTATTATTACTGATGGTGGCTCTGGTGGTCTTGGAGCCCCCTGCGTCGTAAAATCCGCCACCGTCGAGAGTGGCCGTGTTGTTAACGATTTGCACATCCTCCATGGACGGTCTCAGAATCGCGTAACTGTCGAGGGTGTTGAATATTCCACCGCCACGGTTAGCGGTGTTGTTCATTACCTTAACATTCCTGAAAGTGGGTGCGGAAAAACTGTTGTAAATGCCGCCGCCGTCAGTAGTGGCCGCGCAATCCCGGACGATTAGATTTCGGAACACCGCCCTACTTTCATAGTTATATATACCACCACCCGAATATGAACTGCCATTTGCAATGACGAATCCGTCGAGTAGGAATCCGTTGCTAACGTTATTACAGTACACCACTGTTCTCTGTCCATCGCCGCTCAGCGTGGTGACATATTGCGTATAGTCCCGATCGTCCATGGTAGGATTGCCGGTATTGGGAAATCCGCCGTACACCTTAACATCGCTGTTCATCATGAATCCGGGTGAGAATGGCGGCACCACATACGTGCCCTCTGCCACCCAAACTTCGTGCAAACCAAAAACGCTAATCATCGCCTGAAGGTCACCGCTTGCGTGGGTCCACGAGGAACCGTCGCCTGTGCCGCCTTCTCTGACGTATTTTATCGTTTGCGCCATTGTCACCGAAGACGAAAAAAAGAACAGAATGCCAATGCAACTATTGAAAAACGAAAGAAATTTTAACCTCATCACACTCGCGATTTTATAATTCGTGACGCAAAAGAAATGAATGCACCGGGCTATTCAAAACCACGACCGTTACAAAACCGTTTCAATTTACAAAATAGTGAGTTTCACTCTTCTAGCCTGAGAACTGCATCCAATTCCTCATCGCTCTGAAACCCGTACTTTTTTCTGAGCCGATGCCTGTAGAGTCGAAGGCTATCGGGTTGTATTCCGAGCGTTGCGGCAATTTCGCGCGCAGACAGGTTCAACTTTCGGAGGGTAATATAACGCAGCTCTGCCGGGGTAAGACCGGGCAATCGCACCCCTATGTTTTTATGGTAGTCCGGGTAAACCTGAAGAAATATTTTCAGAAATGCGTCCCATCGCTCTTCGGTGATGATGGCCTTACTTAGTAACACGCCCAATTCCCGTTTGTGTTCGGTGATTATTGCCTCTTCGGCGTTGTTACTTAGAAGTGTATTCAAACGGGTTTTATACTTTTTTATCTGCTCATTTTTCTGTTCGATGTCCGACAAGAACTCCTTTAGCGTGCGTTCTGCCGATAGAAGCGCCTGACTTTTGTGGTGCAAATCCCGTTGCAATACCTGATTGAGTTGTAATTCGCTTTCGTGCTGCTGACGGATCAGTTCCCTTTCGGCTTGGGCGGTTTTAAGCTTTTCGCTCTGAAGCCGGCTTCGGTATCGGAATACTATGAGCAGCGACAACAGGGCCACAAGCAGGCAAAATCCCAGACCGAGCGAGAGCCAGTAGGCCTTAACCGATGCTTTGTTTTTTTCTTCAAGGAAGCGGTTGTTTTTTTGGAGTGAAAGGTTTTTCTCGCGCTGCAAATCGTTTTGATAGCGGGCCTGGATTTCTCGGATTTCATTGTCGCGACGGATTTCCTCAAGGCTGTCTCTTAGTTGGAAGGCGGTTTTGAACGACTGTATTGCCTGCCTTGTATTTGAAGTGCGCTCGAAATAGTTTGCTTTTTGCTTTTCGTAAAAAAAGCGGTCTTCGATATTTGCTTTGGTTCTTAAAGGGTTGGCGTCGATGCGGCTTATGACTTGGAACGCGCCTGCAAAATCCTGGTGTTTGAGCAGTAGGCCGATATATTCTGCGCCAATGTTCACCATACGTTCAGATTCGTGTTTTATCGACAGAACCAACGCCTTTTCGTAATGCGAAATCGCTTCGGAAGTCTGGGCCGACGCTTTGCCGAGTTTCCACCAGGCGTTCACGAGCATTTGTTCGTTGCCGAGCTTTTCGAAGCCTGTAATCGCCTCGTGCAGTAACCTAACGGCCTCAGTGGGCCTGTCTGTGAGGATGTAACAATCGGCCAGATTGATCAACGTGAGGTAGAAGTTCAGATCATGTTTGTTCTTTTTAAACCCCGCCAGCGCTTCTTTGTAAATGTCGATCGCGAATTGATAGTTGCCTTTATACATATAAGAACCTGCGAGACTGCTTTGAATGGCGGCCAGCAAAACACTGTCTTTCTCTTTTTTCAGAATTGAAACGGCATCTTTGAGGTATTTAAACGCATCTTCTTCTTTGAGCATCAGGTTATACACGCTGCCTTTCATTCCAAAAATCCGCCCGAGCAAAACGTTATCGTTGGTTCGGCTAATGGCTTCAGCATCGATTAGAAGCTGTTCGGCCTTTATCAGATTATTTTTCTTTTGATAGACGCTGGCCAGATTGATCAGCAGTTGTATTTGGCGGGGCGGACTTTTTCTTGCCATTTTCAGGCTTTTTTCGAGATACCGCTGAGTGGAGTCGGTTTGGCCTTTTACATTATAATACAATCCGTAGTATTTATACACATCAGAACGCACGGTGTCGGCAAGCGTCTGGTCATTGAGCATGTGTTTCAGGATAGCCCCGGCGCGTTCCGGCTCTGAATTTATCAGGCTTTTCACCTCTGCCAATCGGGATGCCGCCGTGTTCTGAGCGTAGGCCGTAAAAGTAAACAGAAGAAAGAGCGTCAGGGCGAACTTCATAAAACCGATGGTTGTAACGCCGATAAATATATCGCAAAAATGATTATCAAGCCAAAATGTCGGTTTAACGAAGGCAAAAAGCGTTACGTAGCGTTTCGATATATAGGGTCCGACGGCAAAATGGTGAGGGCTGCGCGCCGATGAAACAATACGGTTAAAAAAGTTCAAACGAATAGTATTTTTATCTGTTTCAAAATATTTATCTTCGAAGTTTCGCCTGATTATTAAGTACAATCTTTTGATTATTAAGAAAATAGACGTATGGGACATAAATATAATCCAGAGAAGCATCATAGAAGATCTATTCGGTTGAAAGGGTATGATTATTCTCAGGAAGGACTATACTTCATCACCTTATGTGTACAAGGGCGCAAAAATATTTTTGGTACGATTGAAAACGGAAAGTTGCTATTAAATTCCATTGGTCAGATTGCCAAAACGGAGTGGCTTAATACAGCAAACGTCAGAGATAATGTGGCGCTACATGAGTTTATCATCATGCCTGACCACGTGCATGGCATCATCGAAATCACCCAAAAAAAAACAAACCCCGGAGATAACGAAGGTTTCACCTCGCCACGCCAAACTATAGGCGCTATCGTAAGAGGGTATAAAATAGCGACGATAAAAAAGATAAAAGAAGAAAGGACGAATCCCGGAAGGGCGAAT
>CAZTGF010000054.1:0-5911 GCA_964612955.1 uncultured Flavobacterium sp. | reverse complement strand
AAGGGCGAATAGCAATTCGCCCCAATCCGACGAAGAAAGCGTAAACGGCGAAAGGGCGAATAGCAATTCGCCCCAATCCGACGATAAAATCTCGCCCCGATCCGACGAAAAGATCTGGCAGCGGAACTACTACGAGCACATCATCAGAACAGAACGAGCGTACCGAAACATATCGAACTACATCCGAACCAATCCTGAGCGGTGGAAACGAGATAAATCTTTCAAACGCTCCAAGCCCTGAGTCACTTCGGCAAACTCAGACTCAAACCGGTTTATCTACGCCTTTTTAGATTGCCTCAATGCGCCCAACGCCGGGCTCCACGTCGATAATTCGTCCACCATTTTATGCGCAGATTTAACAACGATTTCTTCCGGGACAAACGCGTTCTTGTCATTAATAAACTTCGCAAACATCGGGATTCCGACAGATTCCGTCAAAGGAACCATGCTCAGGGTAGTAACCACCTGCTTAAGCATTTGCGCCGACCGAAGCCCGCCGGACACCCCGCCGTAACTTACAAAGCCCACCGGTTTATACTGCCATTCCTTAAAAAGGTAGTCGATTGCGTTTTTAATCGGAGCCGGAAAACCGTAATTGTACTCGGCCAAAACAATGATGAACGCATCGGCACTGTCTATGGTTTGGCTCCATTTTTTCGTGTGTTCGTGTTGGTACTGCTGCAACCGCGGATGGTTTGGCTCATCCATAAACGGCAGGTTAATATCGGCCAGATCCAGTAATTCAACTTCAAATTTTCCGCTACTTTCGGCAAGCGCCGTAATCCAATGGGCAACACTGATTCCTTTTCTGCCCTCGCGCGTGGTGGAGGTAATGACTTTGAGCTTTTCCATGTTGAGATATTAAAGATTCTCAAAAGTAGGGAATTTAGCATAGGTATAAAGCAGAACAAATTGGGTTGATTTGCCAGAAAAGTTTGTGCACTAGAGCTTCCAGGTTTTATATCACGTCGTAAAGTATATATCGGACAAATATGGCAATGGATTTTGGATAAACGCCAATACCCCGCTCCAAGCCAAACGCATAAGACCGAATTTCAAACGCACGCAAACTAAAACTAAATCGTTAAATTGGCAGCGATTAGCGATATAAAAGCTCTATGGGCAGCATTGCATTTATAGACACCGAAATCGATCCGAAATCCGGAAAGATACTTGACATAGGCATTTTAAAACCCGATGGCGGCAGTTATCGCGGCGGCTCGGTTGGCGTTGCGGCACAATTTCTCCGCGGAACCGATTACGTATGCGGACATAACATCGTCCATCACGATTTAAAATATCTGTCGCCCGCGCTTGCCCATTATGGCATCCGCCCCGGAAATGTTATCGACACGCTCTACCTCTCCCCTTTGCTGTTCGCGGACAAACCGTATCACGCGCTACTCAAAGACGACAAACTACAAACCGAAGAATTAAACAATCCGCTCAACGACGCCATCAAGGCCAGAGATCTTTTCTTTGACGAGGTGAACGCCTTTCATAGCATCGATGCGACCCTCAAAAAAATCCTGTTCCTGCTATTGCGCGAACAAAACGAATTCCGGTCGTTCTTTCGCTATGTCGCGTACTCTTGTAATAATACCGATGTAGTATCGATGATCCGTCTCATGTTTGAAGGTGAAGTTTGTGCATCGGCCGATATTTCAAAACCCGCGTTTGAGAAACCTGTGGCGCTCGCGTATTGCCTGTCATTAATTCACACATTCCTGCGCAATAAAAAAACCAAATCCATTACGCCCGCCTGGGTGTTAAAAAATTACCCCGACGTAGAACGACTACTAGCCAGTCTGCGCAACACCCCCTGTCTGCAAGGTTGCCCTTATTGCCGCAAAGCCTTGGATGCCCGCACCGGCTTAAAACAGTTTTTCGGATTCGATTCCTTTCGAACCTATGCGGGACAGCCCTTGCAGGAAAAAGCAGCGAAAGCGGCTCTGGAACACAAATCATTGCTCGCAGTTTTTCCGACCGGCGGCGGCAAATCCATTACATTTCAGGTTCCGGCCCTGATGAGTGGCGAAAATTCCCGCGCGCTGACCGTAGTAGTCTCTCCATTGCAATCGCTGATGAAAGACCAGGTCGACAACCTCGAAAAACTCGGCATTACCGACGCGGTTACAATTAATGGATTGCTAGACCCCATTGAGCGCGCCAAATCCATAGAGCGTGTACAGGATGGCGCGGCCTCATTGCTGTATCTTAGTCCCGAATCGCTTCGGTCCAAAACAATAGAGCGGCTTATTCTCGGAAGAAAAATTGCGAGGTTCGTCATCGATGAGGCCCATTGCTTTTCGTCCTGGGGCCAGGATTTCCGGGTTGATTATCTCTACATCGGCGACTTTATCAAGCGCATTCAAGAAAAGAAAAATCTTGACGAGCCCATTCCCGTGTCGTGTTTCACTGCAACTGCAAAACAAAAAGTCATCGAGGACATTCGCCATTATTTTAACGAAAAGCTCGGCCTTCACCTCGAATTGTTTACCTCTGCCGCTGCGCGCACGAACCTGCAGTACAAAGTGTATGAAAAACATTCCGACGAAGAAAAATATCAAGCGGTTAGGGATCTTATCGATGAGAAACAATGCCCTACGATTGTGTATGTCTCCAGAACGGGGCGTGCTCACAGGCTTGCCGAGCGGCTTATCGAAGACGGCTTTAACGCCAGGCCCTTTCACGGAAAAATGGATGCACAGCAGAAAATCGAAAACCAAAATGCGTTTTTAGACGGGGACGCGGATATTATGGTGGCAACCTCTGCCTTTGGAATGGGCGTCGATAAAAAAGACGTCGGCATGGTCATTCATTACGATATTTCCGATTCGCTCGAAAACTATGTGCAGGAAGCCGGGCGCGCCGGGCGTGATCAAAACATTGTAGCGGACTGCTATGTGCTGTACCATGAGGAAGACCTGAGCAAGCACTTTATTTTGCTCAACCAGACTAAATTATCGATTAAAGAAATCCAACAGGTTTGGAAAGCCGTAAAAAGCATTACCCGGTTTAGGTCCACGATCTCAAATTCGGCTTTGGAAATTGCGCGTCGGGCCGGTTGGGACGACAATGTCGCAGAGGTTGAAACGCGTGTTAAAACCGCCATTGCAGCACTGGAAGATGCGGGCTATCTGAAGCGTGGCCAAAACATGCCGCAAATTTACGCCAACAGCATCCTTTCGAAAAATGCACAAGAGGCCATCGACAAAATAAATGCATCGGCCCGGTTTGAACTGCATCAGAAGGAAAAAGCGGTACGGATTATCAAAAAGTTATTTTCGAGCAAGAGCCGCAAACAGAATCCCGATGATCCGGGCGAATCCAGAGTCGACTATATCAGCGATCATTTGGGCATTGTGCGCGAAGAAGTCATCAGAATCATCAACCTGTTGAAAGAAGAACAAATACTGGCCGATGCGAAAGACCTTACAGCATTCATTCGAAAATCCGACCATAAAAACCGGTCGATTCACATCGTGGAATCGTTTGCCAAAATCGAAAATTTTCTACTCTCACATATCGGTCAGGAAGAAAGAAGCCTAAACATCAAAGAACTAAACGAACAAGCCGAGGCCTATTGCCCTGAGGTTAGCGTCAACAAAATCAAAACCGTCCTTAATTTCTGGTCAGTAAAAAACTGGATTAAACGCAAAAATCACTCCTATTCCAAGAACCACATTGCCGTGGCCAGCACTGCGCCCATAGACAGTTTAAAGGCCAAAACCGCCAAAAGACACGAGCTCGCGCGCTTCATCGCCGGTTATTTGCACGAGAAAACCCAGACAATGGAGGTGCCACAGGAGAACACCCTCGAAATTTCGGTCGACTTTTCGATTCACGAACTAAAATCGGCGTTTGAAAAACAACAAAGCTTATTTGACATTGCGGCAACCATAGATGATATAGAAGACGCGTTGTTTTACCTGTCCAGAATCGAAGCGGTGAAAATCGAGGGCGGATTCCTCGTGATTTATAACAAGCTCACGATTCACCGGCTCGAAAAAGACAACAAGATCCGGTATAAGGCCGAAGATTATCAAAAGCTGGAGCAGTTCTACTCAAACAAAGTGCAGCAAATTCATATCGTGGGCGAATACGCCAAACTCATGGTTACCGATTACAAGAACGCGTTGCAGTTTGTCGATGACTATTTTCAACTCAATTACCCGTCTTTTCTGAACAAATATTTCAAGGGCAGCCGCCAGTCCGATATCAAACGCAACCTCACAGCGGCGAAATTCAGGCAACTTTTCGGGGAGCTATCGCCCACGCAATTAAAAATCATTAACGACAGCGCCTCAAAAAACATCGTAGTGGCAGCCGGGCCCGGCAGCGGTAAAACCCGTGTTTTGGTTCACAAACTGGCCTCGTTGCTTCTGATGGAGGACGTGAAGCACGAACAGTTGCTGATGCTGACCTTCTCCAGAGCCGCTGCTACTGAGTTTAAACTACGGCTTATCGAACTTATTGGCAACGCTGCGCAATTTGTCGAAATTAAAACATTTCACTCCTATTGTTTTGATTTGCTCGGGAAGGTCGGCAATCTCGAAAAATCGGACGACATTATCAAACGTACGACCCACAAAATAAGGCGTGCCGAGGTGGAAACCAATCGCATTACCAAAACCGTTCTGGTGATAGACGAAGCCCAGGACATGAATGCAGATGAATACGACCTCGTGGCCGCACTTATGGAACAAAACGACGATATGCGCGTAATTGCCGTCGGGGACGACGACCAGAACATCTACGAGTTCAGAGGCTCGAGTTCCCAATATCTCGAACGATTCATTCGCGCCCATCAGGCAACAGTGTACGAACTTGTAGAAAATTACAGGAGCAAAAGCAACCTTGTGACGCTTTCCAATCATGTCGTTTCGCAAATCCGGCAGCGTTTAAAGTCAACTCCGATCATTCCGGTACAATCAGATCCGGGTGAAGTTTCAATCACCCATTACCAAAGCGCCAATCTCGCAAACCCGGTCGTCGAAGATATTCTGCGGACCCCGCTTACCGGAACCACATGCGTACTGACGTACACTAACGACGACGCGCTCAGAATAACCGCTTTGCTTTTAAGAAAGGGCGTGCGGGCCAAACTTATCCAATCCAACGATGGTTTCAATCTTTACAACCTTCGTGAAATCCGCTATTTTTTCGAGCAGCTCGAAGCGGATACTCACAGCGCCATTATTGCCGACGATACTTGGGAACATGCAAAACGTGCGCTGAAAAACCGTTTTGCAGGCAGTACGATGCTTGGCGTTTGTCAGCAATTGATACGACAGTTCGAGGACATTCACAATCGGCGCAAATACAAATCGGACTGGGAGGTTTTCATACGCGAATCAAAAATTGAGCACGGTTATGACTCAGAGAGCGAAACCATCTTCGTTTCCACCATTCACAAAGCAAAAGGAAAAGAATACGACAACGTGTTTCTGGTGTTACAAAATTTCGACTGGTCCCCCGACCACTGCAAGCGCCTGTTATATGTCGCCATTACGCGCGCCAAGAAGCACTTGAGCATCCACACCAACTCCGCGTTTGTTTGGGGCGGGGACATTCCGAATGTGCGTCTGCGTAGGGACGAACAAATACATGTGGCACCGTCTCAAATAGCGATGCACCTTTCCCACAAAGACATCTGGCTCAGCTTTTTCGAACGCAGCCAGCCCCTGGTGTCCCTGCTTACGGGCGGCGATCCGCTACAAGTAAACGGGTACGACTGTTTGAACAATAGCGGCCAATGCGTGCTCAGATTTTCGAGCGCCTTCACCGAGAAAATTAAGCAATTAGCGCTGCACGGCTATGTGCTGACGCGCGCGCGTGTAAATTTCATCGTCTATTGGACCCCGGAGGCCACCGGTCAGGAAATAAAAATCGTACTGCCCGAAGTGCT
>CAZTGF010000053.1:11288-13868 GCA_964612955.1 uncultured Flavobacterium sp. | reverse complement strand
AAGAAAATCGCAGCGAACCGTTAGAAAATACAGTTGTCTGAGCCGCCAGGCGAGTTCTGGATTTTCTTAGGGTTTGCAAGGTTTTTAGCAAATTTTGGCGCAGCCTAAAAGGCATTTTTGCTCCTTTTGTTGCCGGACAAAAGGAGAAGAAGTGAGTTCTACCCCGCCATCTTGACCGGCGCCAGATTTTGAAGTTCCTGTTCCGTAAATAATCGGTACTGTACCTGAAATGTCTTTCCCATAGGCGTTTCGAGCGAAAACCCGCCCGCGCCAAAACCATCGGTCACATCGAGTGTAAAATGTGCGTGCTTCCAGTATTCGAACAAGTCCCTGTCCACCCAAAACTCGCATTCTTCGACCTCGCCAATACATACATCGTTCATGCGCAGGTAGAATCCGCCTTTTTCAAAACACTGGGGCTGCGTGCCTTCGCAACAACCGCCCGCCTGATAAAACATAAGCGGACCGTGTTTTTCCTTTAATTCCGAAATCAGCGCTTTCGCCTTTTCGGTACTGTCAATTCTTGATACCATAGTCGTATTTTTTTATTGAAAACAAAAAAGCAGGCCTCTTCGGCCCGCTCTCTTTTATAAATGTTCATTAAAAGAACCCAAGCTTATTCTTGTCGTAAGAAATCAGCATGTTCTTGGTCTGACGATAATAATCGAGCATCATCTTGTGGTTCTCGCGTCCAATTCCCGATTGTTTGTATCCGCCAAACGGAGCGCCCGCCGGATAAGAGTGGTACTGGTTCACCCAAACCCTACCGGCCTGAATGGCGCGCGGCACCTGATAAAGCTCGTGCGCATCCCGCGTCCAAACGCCGGCACCAAGACCGTAAAGCGTATCGTTGGCAATTTCAATGGCTTCTTCCACGGTTTTAAACGTGGTTACGGCGAGTACGGGACCGAAAATTTCCTCCTGGAAAATTCTCATTTTGTTGTGGCCTTTGAACAACGTGGGCTGAATGTAGTAACCCCCTTGCAGATCGCCGTCCAGTTGCATGGCTTCGCCTCCGGTCAGCAGCTCTGCGCCTTCTTCTTTCCCGAGTTTCAGGTAAGACGAAATTTTGTCGAACTGAATTTTTGACGCCTGAGCACCCATCATCGTGGTTTTGTCGAGCGGGTTGCCCATTTTGATCGCTTCTACGCGTTCTATTACGCGGGCGATGAATTTATCGTAAATGTCTTCCTGAATCAGCAATCGGGACGGACACGTACAAATTTCACCCTGGTTCAGCGCAAACATCACCGCGCCTTCCACGGCTTTGTCTAAAAATGCATCATCGGCATCCATTACGGAGTTAAAGAAAACGTTCGGCGATTTCCCTCCGAGTTCAAGCGTTACAGGAATAATGTTTTCGGTAGCGTATTGCATCACCATTCGTCCCGTAGCTGTAGAACCAGTAAATGCGGCTTTCTTCACTTTTGGGTTTGTCACAAGCGGTCTTCCGAGTTCGGCACCGAAACCGTTTACAATGTTAATAACACCCGCCGGCAGCAAATCCTCGATGAGTTCCATAAGTACCATAATCGATGTAGGCGTACTCTCTGCGGGTTTCAGAATCACCGTACAGCCCGAAGCCAGTGCCGGAGCGAGTTTCCAAACGGCCATCAGAATCGGGAAGTTCCACGGAATAATCTGCGCCACCACGCCGATAGGTTCGTTTACAATCAGCGATACGGTGTTTTGGTCGAGTTCGCTCAGCGATCCTTCTTCGGCCCGAATCACACCCGCAAAGTAGCGGAAGTGGTCAATCGCAAGCGGAATGTCCGCATTAAGCGTTTCGCGTACGGCCTTTCCGTTGTCGATGGTTTCTACTGTTGCAATGTACTCGAGGTTTTCTTCGATGCGGTCTGCAATCTTATTCAGAATGATGCTTCGCTCCGTGGCCGATGTTTTGCCCCAGGTTTTAAACGCTTCGTGGGCTGCATCTACCGCCAGTGCAATATCTTCGGCTGAGGAATGCGCTGCCTTTGTAAACGCTTTTCCGGTAAGGGGCGAAATATTGTCAAAATATTTTCCCTGAACAGGCGGCGTCCATTTTCCATTAATGTAGTTATCGTATTTGTCTTTAAATTTTGGCCAGGCCAATGTTGTGTCTGTTGTCATAATATATTTGTTAAATGAATAAATAATTGTTGTGGCTCAGGAACTCACCTTGTCGAGCAATTCCATGTCCGATGTATCCAGCCTCAGCGTTGTGGCCGATAAAATCGCGCGAAGTTGGGCTACAGAAGTCGCACTCGCAATCGGGCCGCCAATGCCGGGTTTGGCCAAAAGCCATGCAAGCGCAACACTGGCGGGTTCGGTATTGTGCTTTTTGGAAATTTCGTCGAGCGCGTCCAAAATGCCGAGCCCTTTTTCGTTCAGGTATTGTTGGGCGCCTTTTCCTCTCGGACTTTTGGCAAAATCGGCTTCGGACCGATACTTCCCGGTTAAAAATCCCGAGGCAAGCGCATAATACGGAAACACAGTGAGCCCGAATTCATCGACCAGAGGCGCGTAATCCCGTTCGTAACCCTGACGTTCTACAAGATTGTACAGCGGTTGCAGCGCTTCGTACCGGACCAGATTGTT
>CAZTGF010000053.1:0-11188 GCA_964612955.1 uncultured Flavobacterium sp. | reverse complement strand
CTTTAGTCGCGATGACCATTTGCTGCCGGTTTCCGCGCGAGGCCATCCAGTTGCCAATGATGGTTTCCGATTGTCCGCCTGTTCCTCCATCGACCCAATACGAGTACATATCGGCCGTATCTACAAAGTCAAAGCCCGCTCCGGCAAACGCGTCGAGCAGTTCAAATGACTGAGGTTCGTCAAGTGTCCAGCCAAACACATTTCCGCCAAAATTAAGCGGCGCTACTTCTAAATTGGTATTCCCGATTTTTACTTTTTTCATCCGAATGTGGTTTTTATTCCGGCGTACCGGCGTTTTTATTTCAATGGGTTACTAAGTTACGATGATTCAACCATTTGCACAGCTTCGACAACTGTTAATACGCAGCCGTAAACTGCACTTTGTGGTGTCTTGATTGTTCGATTTCGTCCGTGATCACCACCGCGAGGTCCTGTACCGAAAGTCGCTATGCCTGACGAGTGCGGCGTCAACGAATCCCATAGCTCCGATAATGGCAATTTTCATTTTGTAAAAAGTTTAGTTACATTAAAGGTCAAAAAAAATCACGCGAACCTGTCGGCAAAAGCCTGTAGCGTTTCAAACCGCAACATATCGGTGACAAAAGCATCGGTTTTCCCGAACAAAACATCGAGTTCTTTGTTGATCTCTCTGCCAATCGCGCATTTGGTGTTGCGACAACTGTTCTTTCGGCCCAGCACGTTAGAATTTTTGACGGCCTGGTAAATATCGGCCATTGTAATGTCGGCACCCGAAACCTGCAATTTTGCACCGCCGTCCTTGCCTTTTTTCCCCACGACCCATCCTAATTTCTGCAAAACCGATAGTTCGCGGCGTACCACTACCGGGTTAATGCCGATGCTTTCAGCGATCCAGTCCGAGGTAAGCCACTGGTCTGGTGATTTTGCTAAAAGGGTCAGAATATGGATCAGGGTTGCGAAGCGTGCGTTGTTCATAGCTTTGCGAAGATACGAAAAATTTCTTTTGTAACAAAACTTGTTTCAAAAGGAGTTTGGAACCTCTGGCCGGAAATTCACCGAAAAAATCGTCAAACAACAGCGATATCATCAAGAGAGGCGCTGTTTGCAGGCGCTTTTTTTATGGCCGGATTTTAATACCTTTAGGCAAATTTGAACCATGGATTTTAAACAAAAAATGCTGCGGGACGACGCGCTGCGCGGCAAAACCATCGTAGTTACCGGAGGCGGAAGCGGATTAGGAAAAGCCATGACGCGCTATTTTCTCGAACTCGGTGCTAACGTGGCAATCAGTTCGCGAAACCTCGAAAAACTTCGACAAACTGCCGTGGAACTCGAAACTGAAACGGGCGGAAAATGCCTCGCGGTAGCTTGTGACGTACGCCATTACGATCAGGTAACCCAAATGCGGGACGAGGTACTGAACGCTTTCGGGCGTGTGGATGCGCTGGTGAACAATGCTGCAGGTAACTTTATTTCTCCTACCGAGCGGCTTTCGGCGAGCGCTTTTGATACGATTATCGACATTGTGTTAAAAGGTACGAAAAACTGCACGCTTGCTTTTGGCAAACATTGGATCGATGGGCAACAAACCGCGGCTACCGTGCTCAATATCGTTACGACCTACGCCTGGACCGGATCTGCTTATGTGGTACCGAGCGCTACGGCAAAAGCGGGTGTGTTGGCACTGACGCGAAGTCTGGCGGTTGAATGGGCAAAGTACGGCATACGCACCAATGCGATTGCGCCGGGCCCGTTTCCTACAAAAGGCGCCTGGGAGCGTTTACTGCCCGGCGATTTACAGCAAAAATTCGATCTGGCGCAGAAGGTTCCATTGAAGCGCGTGGGCGACCATCAGGAACTCGCGAATCTGGCGGCTTATCTCGTGTCCGACTTTTCGGCCTATATCAACGGAGAAGTGATTACAATTGACGGGGGCGAATGGTTGCAGGGCGCAGGGCAATTCAACCTGCTTCAGGCCGTGCCCGAACAAATGTGGGACATGCTCGAAGCCGCGGTAAAATCGGGCAAAAAACCCTGACATTCACCCGTTGATAAACCAGAGCCCGAGCCTCAAAACAGCGTGCTTACGGTGTTAAATACCATCGGGCCTCAGGCTTTTTGATGTTAACAAATATAGCGTTGGCGAACCCGCAAATAGTTGTATTTTTACGGCTCAAATTTCAAAACTAAGCATGGGCAAAATCATAGCCATCGCCAACCAGAAAGGCGGTGTGGGAAAAACAACGACATCGGTTAACCTCGCCGCAGCATTGGGCGTATTGGAGAAAAAAGTGCTGCTCATAGACGCAGATCCGCAGGCAAACGCAAGTTCGGGTCTCGGCATCGATATCGAAACGGTTTCTCAGGGAACCTACCAGTTGCTCGAGCACAGCAATACGGCACGCGAAACCATCATCAGTTGTTCGGCTCCGAATGTTTCGGTAATTCCGGCACACATCGATCTGGTCGCAATCGAAATAGAACTCGTGGACAAGGAAAACCGCGAATACATGCTCAAACAGGCGCTTTCGGAAATACGGGACGAATATGATTACATTCTGATTGATTGCGCTCCGAGTCTTGGGCTACTTACGTTGAACGCGCTTACGGCGGCAGATTCGGTCGTGATTCCGATTCAGTGCGAATATTTTGCGCTCGAAGGGCTCGGCAAACTGCTCAACACGATCAAAAGCGTACAGAAGATTCACAACCCCCAACTGGACATCGAGGGGCTTTTGCTTACAATGTACGATTCCCGTTTGCGTTTGTCTAACCAGGTGGTCGAGGAAGTTCAGAAGCATTTCAACGATATGGTTTTCGAGACGATCATTCAGCGCAATGTGAAGCTGAGTGAGGCCCCGAGTTTTGGAGAAAGCATCATCAATTACGATGCAACGAGCAAAGGCGCAACCAATTATCTGCACCTGGCTCAGGAAATCATCAGAAAAAACAGCATATAAATGGCACAGGTAGTAAAAAAACAGGCTTTGGGCAGAGGATTGTCTGCACTGTTAAAAGATCCGGAGAACAACATTCAATCGGTAGACGACAAAAACGCCGACAAAGTCGTAGGAAACATCATTGAACTCGAACTTGATGCCATTGAGATTAACCCGTTCCAGCCGCGCAGCAATTTCAACGAGGAATCCCTCGAAGAACTGGCGACTTCGATCCGCGAACTCGGCGTAATTCAACCGATTACTGTCCGAAAAACAGATTTCAACAAATACCAGCTGATTTCCGGGGAACGCCGTTTGCGCGCCTCTAAAAAAGCGGGAATTAAAACGATTCCGGCCTTTGTGCGCATTGCCAACGACAACGAATCGCTGACGATGGCGCTTGTCGAAAACATTCAGCGCCACGATCTGGACCCTATAGAAATTGCGCTTTCGTACCAGCGCCTCATGGACGAAATTCAACTTACGCAGGAACAAATGAGCGAGCGCGTAGGTAAAAAACGCTCTACAATTGCCAACTATCTGCGGTTGCTCAAACTGGACCCGATCATTCAAACCGGGATTCGCGATGGTTTTATTTCGATGGGCCACGGACGCGCAATCATCAATATCGAGGATCTCGACGTTCAGACCGATATTTATCAGAAAATCGTCAGCCAGAACCTTTCGGTACGCGAAACCGAGGCGCTCGTTAAAAATTATCAGGAAAGCCTGAAGCCAAAACCGGCCAAAGCCAAAACATCGAACTTCGAAGTCAGCGAGAGCGACAAAAAGCAGATTGCAGGTTTCTTCGGCACAAAGGTGGACATTAAACTTGCGGCTAACGGAAAAGGCAAAATCTCGATTCCGTTTCATTCAGAAGAGGATTTTAACCGCATCGTAAAATTACTTTCGTGAATCTGAAAGCTGCCATAGCGTTTGTATTGCTTTTGGCGGTGCTTCCTTTGCGGGCGCAACAGCCCGTGGATATTTCGTCCGATTCCACAGCCGTGATTGCCCTTTCGCCCGACCTTGATCCGCTGCGTCCTTCAAAGGCTGCGTTTTATTCGGCCGTTGTGCCCGGACTTGGACAAGTGTACAACAAACGCTACTGGAAAGTGCCTTTGGTTTATGCGGCCATCGGCACGAGTTTATATTTTTATTCGGACAACAACACCAAATACAAACAATACCGCGACGCGTACAAACGGCGTTTGGCCGGGTATCAGGACGATGAATTCCAGTATCTGGACGATGCGCGATTGATTTCGGCCCAGCGACTTTTTAAAAAGAACCGCGAATATTCGATGTTGTTTACAATCGGCTTTTACCTGCTTAACATTGTTGACGCAAATATCGATGCGCACCTGAAACAGTTTAACGTTAGCGAAGACCTTACGCTGCAACCGGACATTTACCAAACCGATCCTCAATCCAAACCCCACGTGGGGCTCACGCTTAATTACAGATTCTGATGAAAATTGCACTCTTGGGCTACGGCAAAATGGGGAAGATCATCGAACAAACAGCGATAGGGCGCGGCCATGAAATTGTGCTTCGCAAAGATGCCGACTCCGGAAACGACGGGCTTGAAACCGCCGATGTTGCCATTGAGTTCAGCATTCCCGAAGCCGCTCCTGAAAACCTTAAAACCTGTTTTGCTTACGGCGTTCCCGCAGTTTGTGGCACTACAGGCTGGCTCGATGCGTACGATGCCATCGTTGGCGATTGTCGCGAAAAAGACGCGGGATTTTTGTACGCCTCAAACTTTAGTCTTGGCGTAAACCTGTTTTTCGAAATGAACCGGCAACTGGCCCGATTGATGTCGAAATTCAACGAATACGAGCCTTCTATCGAGGAAATTCACCATACGCAAAAACGCGACGCTCCAAGTGGAACGGCTATTACGCTGGCTAACGACCTCATCGCCGAGACGGATTTTGAACGCTGGAGCCTTGAACCATCGGACCCGAAAACGCTTGCCGTTCGCGCCTTTAGAAAGGACGACGTTCCGGGCACGCATACGGTAAGGTACGATTCAAATACAGACCGAATCGAGATGACTCATACCGCGCACAGCCGCGAAGGGTTTGCCCTGGGTGCCGTTATTGCTGCCGAATTCATGGCCCGCAAAAAAGGAATTTACACAATGAAAGACGTGCTTGGGCTGTAACGATTAAGCCCGTGCACCTACTCATTCACCAAAACTGACAGATTATGACTATTACCGAGTGGCTTGTTTTCTTCCTGATTGTTCAAATCATTCACTTTGCCGGAACGTGGAAATTCTACGAAGCCGCGGGTCGCAGACGTTGGGAAGCCGCTGTTCCGATTTATAACGCCGTAGTGCTCATGCGCATTATTAACCGACCGGTTTGGTGGGTGGCATTATTGTTTGTACCCGTCGTGAATCTGATTATGTTTCCGGTAGTTTGGGTAGAAACCCTGCGCGCCTTTGGTAAGAACAAACTTTCCGATACGGTTCTGGCCGTGGTAACGCTTGGGTTTTATTTGATTTACGTAAACTACACCCAGCCGCTGAATCATATTCCGGACCGCGCCCTGCAGCCCAAGTCAAAATCCGGCGACACCGTGTCATCGATATTGTTTGCGGTGATTGTTGCCACGATTGTACATACGTATTTGATTCAGCCGTTCACGATCCCGACCGCATCGCTTGAAAAAACGCTGCTCGTAGGCGATTTCCTGTTTGCGAGTAAAGTGCATTACGGCGCGCGTACGCCAAAAACGCCCGTTGCTTTTCCGATGGTTCACGACACCATTCCGGTGTTGGATGTAAAGTCGTACTCGAAATGGCCGCAATTGCCTTCGTTTCGTCTGCCCGGCTTCGAAACTGTTGAGCGCAATGACATTGTCGTGTTTAACTGGCCCGTGGATACAGTGTTCCAGTTTTTCGTAAGATCTGAGCGGCGCGCGGACAAACCCATCGACAAGAAATCAAATTACGTCAAACGCTGCGTAGGTGTTCCGGGCGATACGCTGTCGATTGTGGACGGTGTGGTTAAAATCAACGGTTCCGATTTGCAATTGCACGACCGCACGAGATTGCAGTTCGGGCATTTGGTGACATTCGATCCGACGAAGTCTGTGGACATAAACTATTGGCTGCAAAAACTGGAGGTGACCGACGGGGCCGAATTTGTGTCGAAATCTCCGGCGATTTTGTACATACAATCACTTACGCTTGATGCGGCCGAAACCCTTCGCGGGGTAACGGGCATCACTTCGGTGGAACGCCACATCGAAAAACGCGACATCCCGAACACCTTCCCCTCGGGCAAAGGAAATATAGACAATATGGGCCCGATTTATATTCCTGAGGCCGGGAAAACCATCGAACTAAACCGGCAAAATCTGCCGTACTACAAGCGCATCATCACCGAATACGAAAACCATTCGCTCGAAGTGCGCGGCGATGCGATTTTCATAGACAATCAACCAGCTACGACCTACACGTTCGCGCAAAATTATTACTGGATGATGGGAGACAACCGCCACAATTCGGAAGACAGCCGCGTTTGGGGGTATGTTCCCGAGGATCATATCGTGGGCAAGCCTGTGTTTATTTGGTTTAGCCTGGATCCGCACAAATCCGGCCTTAACAAAATCCGTTGGGAGCGCGTGTTTACAACTGTTGGCGGAGACGGACAGCCGGTATCGTATTTCAAATATTTCCTTATCGCTCTTGTTGTTTACTTTGCAGGCAGCGCGTGGTACAAGAAACGCAAAAGCGCCGCTGAATGATGACAGTGCTCGTTTATCCAACGTACTTTCCATCAATCAGTCAAATGGCCGCGATGGTTCAAGCCGATGAAATCTGTTTTGAAGTAGAAGACAATTTTCAGAAGC
The DNA here is from genome assembly GCA_964612955.1 of uncultured Flavobacterium sp. Classification (GTDB taxonomy): domain Bacteria; phylum Bacteroidota; class Bacteroidia; order Flavobacteriales; family Flavobacteriaceae; genus Flavobacterium. The sequence continues at coordinate 4,403 of CAZTGF010000053.1, read as the reverse complement.
AAACCTTGCGCAACCGCATGTACATTTACAGTCCGAACGGCCGTCAGTTGCTAAATATTCCGGTAAAGCACAGCAAAGAAGCGCACCAGAAAACCAAAGACGTGCGCATTGAAAAAGCGTTCGACTGGCAAAAGTTACATTTTAAATCGCTCGAAGCCGCTTACCGCAGTTCGCCTTTTTTTGAGTATTTCGAAGATGCCATCGCCCCGATTTACACAAAAAAGCACGAATTCCTGCTCGACCTGAATTTTGAAACAATCGACATTGTATTCAAATGTCTGAAGACCGCACCGGTTTTGTCTAAAACTGCGGAATATTTTCACGAGCCACAAAATGTTACCGACCTTCGCCCGATGGCAAACGGCAAAAAAGACACGACCCAACTGGAGCCCTACGCTCAGGTTTTTGAGCAGAAATACGGGTTTATCAACAACCTAAGCATTCTGGATTTGCTTTGTAACGAAGGCCGGCACGCGCTTGAGTACCTGCGCCGCCAAAAAGTTTAATCGCGAATCTGGAGCCGCGCCATAATCGGGAAGTGGTCCGAATTTTCGAATTCTGGAAAGTGGTTGAATTGCTTAACCTGCATCGTCGGATCGGCAAAAATATAGTCGATGCGCGCCGGGTAATACTTAAAATTATACGTTTGCCCAAAACCGTTTCCGGCTTCTTCAAAAGCGTCCTTGAGTTTGCCTTTGATGCTTCGGTACACGTAAGAAAAAGCGCTGTTGTTCATGTCCCCGCAAATGATGATGCGGTAACGGCAGTCGCGTTTGTGTTTCATTAAAATTTCGGCCTGTTGCTGCTGGCGTTTAAAAGCCTCGCTGAGCCGCATGAAAATCACTTCGCGCTTTTTTTGGTCGATCGATTGAATGTTGCTGATTTCGCTGACATCGGGCGTAATCTTGACCGATTGCAAGTGCATGCTGTAGACGCGCACCGTGTCCTTTCCTACTTTGAGGTCGGCAAAAATGACGTTGTTATTCGAAGCGGGCAAATCGAGCTTCCCCTGATTCAGGATCGGAAATTTGGAGTAAATCGCCTGACCGGTTTTGATTTTGCCGCCTTCGGTCATTACGTATTTGTGCGGATACACTTTAAGATCTATGCCGCCCGAGGCCGAAAACTCCTGCAAACATACGATGTCCGGGTTTTTCTCGTGAATGAAATCCTGTATTTCGGGTACGACCTGCCTCCCCGGAATCCAATCGAACAGATTAAACAACCGCACGTTGTAACTCATAATCGTAAAATCGGTTTCCGCTTCGGGCAAATCCGTGGCCGATACTTTGTAAAATTTGTTGATAAACGTAATCCCTACCAAAAGTACAAGTGCTGATAAAATAATCTGCCGTTTTACAAGAATCGCCCAATAGCAGAAAAACAGACCGTTCAGAATCAGAAACAGCGGCAACACGAGCGTAAAAGCCGAAAATACGGGAAAGAGTTTTGGCGCTAAAAACGGCAATGCGTAGGCCAGTACGGTCATCACCGTAAGCAAAATGTTCAGCGCGAACACAAACTTATTAAACCACGACAGTTTCTTCATCTCAGTTTTTTCCGGCCCGGAACAGGAATTCTTTTTCTTCGGCGCTCAGACTTTCATAACCGGAACGGCTGATTTTATCGAGTATTTCATCTATTTGCTGCTGCGTTCTGGACTTTGTTACCACGCGCGGGCCAGGGCCTGTCTGCGTCTGGGGTTTTGCTTTGTAATTCCGGTGCACTTTTTTGAACGCGGGCTTGTCTCGCTTTTCAAACGGCCAATACATCCAACCTGCCAACCGCGTTGCCGGATCCATATCGGTATTTTTGAGCATCCAGATGTACAACACGCCAAACGCCGCGCCTCCGATGTGTGCGATATGTCCGCCCGTATTGCTTACCGTAAGGTTGATCAGATCCAGCAGCAGCACTACGGCCGCAATATGCCACAATTTCACATTTCCGAACAGGAACAGCCGCACGGACATCATCGGTGCGTAGGAAACCGTTGCAAACAAAACCGCCATCACCGCGCCCGAAGCCCCGACAAGGCTGCTTCGAGTTCCGGAAAGCATCGGAAACACAGCGTAGGAAACCATGTAAAGAAATCCCGCAAACACACCGCCCAACACGTAAAGCCCAAGCAACTGACGCGTGGTGAAAAACGTCAGAAACAATCGGCCCGAAAAATAGAGCATCACCATATTGAACAGAATATGGAAAAATCCGGCATGGAAAAACGCGTAACTTATCAGCGAATGCGGTTTCCAAAGCAGATCCGCAACCTGCGATGACAAACTCACATACTTGAGGTAGTTCACACCGATGCCAAACAATTGCAGCAATCCGAACACAATCGCGGGCACCGCATAGAGCAGAATGTTCCACACCACGAGCCGGAAAGTCACATCGCCGGAGCGGTATTGCCATTTAAAGTCGTTCCAGATTGAGCTCATATTAATCCCAGCGGTTATCGTTAAACTGGTTTCGCCTCCAGACCCACATCATTAAAAATCCGACGAGCGCGCCTCCAATGTGTGCAAAGTGCGCAATTCCCGTACCGCCGCCAAAGATCGAATTGCCTTTGAAACCCAGAAATAAATCCACGGCCAGCAGACCCGGTACGAAATATTTTGCTTTAATCGGAACGGGCACAAAAATCAGCATCAGCCCCAGATTCGGGAACATGAACGCAAACGCCACGAGCAGGCCGTAAATGGCTCCGGAAGCGCCCACCATGGTGACGCGGGAAGTAAGTGCCGCTTCGAACATCGCGTTAAAATTGCGGTTGTCCACATAAGGCATACGGCCCGATTCGGTCAGAATGGGCTGCGCGTGGTCTTTGAAAATTTCAAAATTGTAAGAGAGCGAACCGGAAGTAAACGGCGCGTTCAGAATTTGCCGCATATGGTAATCGGACAGGCCAAGGTCCGCGGCTCCTTTGAGAATTTCGTGCACTTCCCAGTAGTAAATTCCCATTTGCATAAACGCTGCGCCAAGGCCACACGAAAGATAAAAGAACAGAAACTTAACCGGCCCCCAATACTGTTCCAGCGCCGATCCGAACGAATAAAGCGCAAACATATTAAACAAAATGTGCATCAGGTTAGGCAGCGGTGCGTGCATGAACATATGCGTAAGCAACTGCCACACTGCGAACTTTCCGTGCTCGATATAGTGCAGTGCCAGATATTCGTAAGCCTGAGGAAGAAGCTGCGAACCGATGTAAAACAATATATTCAGGGCCAGCAACTGCCGGACCGTGGGTGTTATTGGCATCATAGGGCGAATTTTTTATCGAGGTCTTCGACACTGATTGTCACAAAAGTGGGCTTTCCAAATGGGGAAACCGCGGGTTCTTTACACGCAAACAGACCGTTAATCAGGGTTTCCTGTTCCGCGGTGCTCAGGTAAGTACCCGTTTTTACGGCGAGGCTGCGCGCCATGCTTTTGGCAATTTCGTCATTTTGGCTGTACGAGCGCGAAGGAATGCCATCCTGCAAATCTCCGAGCAATTCCTCAAGCACAATCGAGGCTTCACTTTCGGCTACTTTTACGGGCAATCCCACAATCGTAAGTTTTTCATCGGTAATGGCCGAAAATACAAATCCCGTGGTTTCAAGCGCGGGCCGCAGTTCGGAGAGCAACCTGAGTTCCTGAGCCGAATGGTAAAACTCGAGCGGAAACAACAACTGTTGGCTCAAGCCGCTGCGCAAGGTCATATTGGCCAGAAATTGTTCGTACAACACGCGTTGGTGGGCGCGCTGCTGGTCCACGATGACCATTCCTGACTTAATCGGGTTAACGATGTATTTTTTGTGGATCTGATAGGTTTTACTTGCCGATGGTTCCGCATCCGGCTCTGAGAACAGCGACGGCAGTGGTTCGCTTTCCATTTCGAGCGTTTCCACATCGCTTTGCAAATCGGCGTACAGGCTTTCCCACGCCTGGCCTGAGGCTTTTACGGCGGAGGCATTGCGGGTATTTCGCGCCGATTCTTCCTCGAACGGGTTAAAGTTTCTGTCCACGGTGATTGAAGGCATAGACGAACCGCGTCGCGCCATATCGTAAGGCGTATCGAGCGAGGCGTCCCGGTCAAAATCGAGTACGGGCATCACCTGAAATTGGCCGAGGCTGTGTTTTACCGAAGCGCGCAAAATGGCGTAGAGCGCGTGCTCGTCGTCAAACTTGATTTCGGTTTTTGTCGGGTGAATGTTGATATCAATCGATTCGGGCGGAAGCGATAAATACAGGAAATACGCGGGCTGGCATCCTTCTTTGAGCAACCCTTCATATGCGGCCATGACGGCGTGGTGCAGGTAGCCGCTTTTGATAAACCTGTCGTTGACAAAGAAAAACTGTTCGCCCCGGTTCTTTTTGGCGAATTCCGGTTTTCCGATGTAGCCCTCAATCTGCAC
>CAZTGF010000052.1:12384-14055 GCA_964612955.1 uncultured Flavobacterium sp. | reverse complement strand
TGGAATCCCGACTTATGGACATTAACCCCGAACTACAGCTCACCACCGTAGCCGAGTTTCTGTCGCCCGAAGCGGCTTACGACATCGTTACAACGGATTTCGATTGCGTGTTGGACTGCATTGACAGTGTGACGCCCAAACTGAACATCATCGCATCGGCCCGGCGCAAAAGAGTAAAAATAATCAGTTGCATGGGCGCTGGCGGAAAAACGCTTGCCGCTAAAGTTAAAGTATCGGACATCAGCAATACTGAAAACTGCCATCTGGCGCGAACCATTAAAAAACGTCTCAAAAGCGAGTTCAGCATTCACAAAGGCGTCAAGGCTGTATTTTCTACCGAAATCCAGGACCCGGACAGCCTTGTGATAACGGACGGCAGCAATTTTAAAAAATCGTTTTACGGCACAAGTAGCTATATTCCGGGCCTTTTCGGGTTATATGCAGCGGAAACGGCGATCAGGTATCTGCTCGAAAAAAACAACAAACCTACCAGCAATGGTTAATACCGTAATCTTTGACATGGACGGCGTTATCGTGGACACCGAACCCGTACACAGGTTTGCGTATTACCGCCACTTTGACGAACTCGGAATTTCGGTTACCGATGAAATGTACGCGACTTTCACAGGAAATTCCACGAAAAACGTCTACGAAAAAATCCGCGCGGCGTTTGAAATCAGCACCGATGTTCAGCAACTTGTAGCGCGAAAGCGCAGCATTTTTTACGAGGTTTTTGAAAAGGCCGGCGCGATTGAGATGATCGAAGGCGTTCGCACGCTGATTCAGGATTTGCACGCCCGGAACTTTCAGTTGTTACTCGCGTCTTCATCGGCCCGGCAAACGATTGAGAAAGTTTTTGAACGCTTTGGGTTGCATCCGTATTTTTCGCACATCACAAGCGGAGAGGAATTTGTGCGCTCCAAGCCGGATCCCGCGATTTTTGTACGTGCCTGGGAACTGTCCGGAGTGCGCAAAAACGAATGTATCGTCATCGAAGACAGCACAAACGGCATTGCGGCAGCAAAAGCGGCAGGGCTGTATTGCGTTGGATATGAAAGCAAAAACACAAAACATCAGGATTTAAGCCAGGCCGATATTGTGGTGTCGCATTTCGACGAACTCTCCGCCGGGCGCATTTCCGGGCTTATTCGTTAATACCCCGTGGTTTTTGAGGTTTGGCGCTTGTAAAATATTCGTAAATTTGAACCACTAAAAAATCAGATTACTTATGAAAAAAATGATGTTTGCGTTCGCGTTCTGCGCGACGACACTAATGACAACGGCACAGGTAAAGGCGCCTCAATCCAGCCCACAATCTACGATAACGCAAGTCGTTGGTCTTACCGATGTAGTCCTCGAATACAACCGTCCATCGGCCAAAAGCCGCAGCGTATACGGGAATCTGGTTCCGTTTGGCAAAGTGTGGCGTACGGGAGCTAACGGAAACTCTACGATTTCGTTTAGCGACGATGTCAAAATTGACGGCAAAACGCTCAAGAAAGGAAAATACGCGATTTTTACAACGCCCAAAGCGGATTCGTGGGACGTAATTTTCTATGCCGACACAAACAACTGGGGATTACCTGAAAAATGGGACGAAGCAAAAGTAGCGCTGCGTACAACGGTGAAACCTCAGGTGTTGAACCACAACGTGGAAACGTTCACGATGTT
>CAZTGF010000052.1:9122-12284 GCA_964612955.1 uncultured Flavobacterium sp. | reverse complement strand
AACGCTGCCAAAGCGGCTAAAAACGACGATTACGTTAAAATGAATCAGGACAGCATCAACGAATGGAGTAAATAATCCGGACTCTTGTTTTCCAATAAATCCATCTCTTTCCGGGGTGGATTTTTTTTATGCTTTCAACTCCTCGGGCCGTTTGCCGAACGCAAAATACTGCAGCAATACTCCGAGCGCTACCACCATGACTGTTCCAATAAAATTCAGCCACAAGAAGCCGACAATCTCGAGATAATAAATGTAGAAAATCGAAAGTTGGGTAATAATGGCGCTTACGAAAGTGGCCTGAGCTTTCACGAATTTCACGTAGAATCCGAGTACAAAAATGCCGAGCACCGTCGGATAAAAAATCGAACCGACGATGTTTACAAGCTGAATAAGGTTTTCAAACAACGTCCCTATGCACGCAAACAGAATCGCAATCACGCCCCACATCGCCGTGAAAAATTTGGTTGCGTTTACAAAATGCTTTTCAGATTTATCAGCAGAGACATTGCGCTTGTAAATATCGATGGCCGTAGTTGAAGCGAGCGCACTAAGCCCCGATGCCGTAGAAGACATGGCCGCGGAAAGAATCACGGCAAGCAACAACCCGATGAGTCCCTGAGGCAGGTAGTTCAGGATAAAATGCAGAAAAACATAATCTTTGTCGTTTGTCTCGGTTTGGGACGATGCTCGGGCGATAATGTTCCGGCCTTGTTCGCGCAGGTCGTTTTCGCGGGAGGAGAGGCCGGCCATTTGCTGGCGCAGAATAGGGTTGTCGTAACCCTGATTCAGGTGTTCAATGTAGATGAGATTGAATTCTTTTTTCTCTTTGGAAAGCAGCGCGAGTTCGTCCTGTAATACCTTGTATTGTTCGGCATAACCTGAATTGAGAACGATTTTTTCGTTGTTTGGGTTAAAGTTCAACGGCACCGGATTGAACTGGAAAAATACAAACACCATGACGCCCGTGAGCAGGATGAAAAATTGCATCGGCACCTTTAAAAAACCGTTCATGATAAGTCCCATCTGGCTTTCGCGCACCGATTTCCCGGATAAGTATCGGCCCACCTGAGACTGATCGGTCCCGAAATAGGCGAGCATCAGAAAAAAGCCGCCGCTAATGCCGCTCCAGAGCGTGTACCGCGTTTCCGGATTATACGAAAGGTCGATGATGTTCATTTTTCCGTTCGCTCCCGCCAGGTGTAACGCATTGCCAAACGTCATGTCACCCGGAAGGTAATGCAGGATAAGGAAAAACGTGGCAAACATACCGGACATAATCACAAACATTTGCTGTTTATGTGTGACATTCACCGCCTTGGTGCCGCCCGAAAACGTGTAAATAATCACGAGCACCCCAATGATGATATTGAGCAATGTAAGGTTCCATCCGAGTAACGAGGACAGAATTATCGATGGAGCATAAATCGTAAGTCCGGTTCCCAAACCGCGTTGAATCAGAAAAATTCCGGCCGCGAGCGAACGCGTTTTAAGGTCGAACCGCTGTTCGAGATATTCATAAGCCGTGTAAACTTTGAGCCGCGCAAAAATCGGGACGAACGTGATGCTGATCACGACCATCGCCAACGGCAATCCAAAGTAGAATTGCGCGAAACCCATTCCGTCGTGATACGCCTGACCGGGCGTGGACAAGAAAGTAATCGCACTCGCCTGAGTCGCCATTACCGAAAGGCCAACGGTCCACCAGGGCGTTTGGTTATTGCCAAGAATATAATCTTCTACGTTTTTGCTGCCGCGTGTTTTGTAAACGCCATACACAACGATAAACAACAGCGTGGCCGATAAAATAATCCAGTCAATTGCGTGCATTTACGAAAAAATTTGCATCAGAAAATAAAACACAACAATGTAGATTACATTGGCCAGCAACATCCAGGTGTAGCTCTTTCTCCAAGTCGATACTTTCTCGTTTTCCATAGTCTAAGGCGTTTGATTGGCCGATATCATGTTTGCAAAAAGGCGGTACGCGCCCGTATTTCCCGCCGGAAGTGCCCTGAAAAAGCTCAGGCCGGTGTAAATATAAGTGCCTTTCCCGTAAGATGCGGTTAAAATGCTGCCTTGTTTGGCGGTTTCGCCCGGATCGTTCATCGACAAAAGCGCTGTGTACTCGGGACTCCATTCGCTGGGGAAGTACAGTCCGAATTCCTGCGGCCACCCTTTAAAATCATCTTCGGAAATCCTATTCGGGAACGCGAGCAACGGATGTTCGGGCCTGAGCAACCGCACCTTGCTGTCTTCTCTTGTCACCCGGTCGCGCGAAATCTGAATCGGGTAGGGCGTGAACGCGGTTTTTGGAAGGTCCGCCGTGGTATTGTACTGCACAATCACGGTTTTGCCCGATGCCGCAAAATCGAGCAACATCTGGTTTTTGGCCAATAATTCAGGCTGGGTATTGTACGCCCGTATGCCGGTAATCAACACGTCAAACATTTGCAGACGCTCCGGTGTAATTTCAGCGGTTTTTAAAATCGTAATGTCGTAACCGAGTTCGCGCAACGCAGCCGGAATATCGTCTCCGGCCCCCATGACATAAGCGATTTTTTCATTCCCGGTCCTGATATCGGCCCTCACAATTTTTGCTTGTGCCGGCTCCAGGTGTTGCTGTTTTCCGATGTGTTCAAACGCGATTTCGGTGCGCTTTTGCGAAAATGTGGAGCCATCGCTGGTTGCCACGGCTTTCATAACGCCTTGTGCAGCTTTTTGGGGCGGAAATATTTCAAAGTCAAATTGCGTGGATTGGCCCGCTTCAACCGTAAACGGAAGCATAGACGGAACCACGCGCCAGCCTGCAGGTACTTCGAGTTGGAGTTGACCGGTTTTCGCTTTCTGAGATTTCACGACAACGCCGACCTTGCGCGCCTGATTTGATGTGAACACAACTACGGGTTGCTGAATGTCGAGGCTTAACGCAGGAACCACATCGAAGGCTTCGTACACTTCGCCCCGAACCGGATCGGTGTACTTGTGGAGCAACGGGCGACTTAACCGGAACGAAACGCCCGCGATTTCTATGTCAAAATCGGCCGTGAGTCTGCGCTGAACGTCCGGTTGCCCGATGAGTTTGCGATCCCGAACCTGATAGCGTCCGTTGGTGGGCGGTTGTTCAAGCCAGTAAGGTTGGGTATAAGGTTCGTTCAGCGAAAG
>CAZTGF010000052.1:6649-9022 GCA_964612955.1 uncultured Flavobacterium sp. | reverse complement strand
TAAGTGTCTTCGATTTTTGAAATATCGGTGTAAAGCGCCGCCAGGGCAGGAACACTTTTGGATGGTTCGGTAAAATCGTACGAGGCGAGAATGGCAGAAATCTGTGCCTCAATAACTTTTCCGCCTTTGACGCGGTTCCAACTCGTGTCGATGCCTTCGAACCAGTCCGACTCGTTTTTAGGCTGTTTTCCTTTTAAAAGCTCTAAGTATTCGGTGTCGTTTCCGCGTTCGCCCGCAGCGCCGAATCCTTGCGATTGATGGGCCGAACGGCTTTTGGCGGCAATTTCCTGATTGGAAAATCCGAGTAACGGATAATAGATCCCCGTCGGCACGGCGTCGAAACGCGCCTTGTCCGCTTGTTCAAATTTTTCCTTCGAACCGTAAAAAAACCAGGAGGTGTTCATATATAAACGCGAGGGCTGAAACGGTTCCAGGCCGGGCACAAGATCTGCAAATGCTTTTTTTTGTCCCGCAAGGTCAAACGCTTTCAGACTCAAAAGCGCCGAGGCCGTGTGGTGTCCGTGTGTTCTACCGGGCGTTCGCGCGTCAAAACGGTTAATGATGACATCGGGCCGGAATTGTCTGATCACCTGAACTACATCGGCCAGAATCGCGTCTTCGCCCCAGATTTCAAATGTTTCATCGGGATTTTTCGAAAAACCGAAGTCGTTCGCGCGCGTGAAAAATTGTTCGCCTCCATCGATCCTGCGCGCCCGTAACAACTCCTGCGTACGAATGAGTCCGAGCGTTGGTCCGAGTTGCGGCCCGATCAGGTTTTGTCCGCCATCGCCGCGTGTAAGTGACAAATAGCCCGTGCGCGCTTTCAGGTGATTTGCGCTGTAGGTAATCAGTCTTGTGTTTTCATCGTCCGGGTGGGCAGCTACGTAAAGCACGGTTCCCAAAAAATTCAACTTTTGAATCCGGTGGTATATTTTGCCCGAAGGCGATGGTTCTGATTGGGCAAATAGGAGAAAAGAACAACATAAAGTGGCGAAAACTGCTGAGATCCGGAACATAGATATTTTAAATGTAGGTTCCAAAAATACAACTTTGAAATCCGATTGCAAATTTTACTCCCGGCACATAAAAAAAGACGGAAGATTCCGCCTTTTACGCATTTTAGAGGTTGTGTTAATTTATGGCAAGTGATGTGTTTTCGGGATTCATCGGTCGTTTGCCGGAATAATTCGCGGGATATTTTTTGCGGTGCTGTTCGAGTTGGGTAAAAGGCTCTTCACCGGAATAATCTGAGATAGGAACGCGTTTTCCGTTGGAAAGAGAGTACCCGCGCAATCCGCTTGGAAGTTTACTGCCTTCGTACCAGTTTCCGTTTTTGCTGTACAAATACGTTGAGGTTTGTCTGTCGTAATAGGCCTCAAGATTCGGATAGTAAAAATAGCGTACATCCAAAAGTCCTTCAGCGGCCATCAGGGCTTCGACTTCTTCGGTGGCTTCGGCATTCGTCTGATATTGTGCATGGCTTTGTTGCGTCGTAAAAATTGCAAACGCCAGTAGGAGGTAGGATATCGTTTTCATGGTGGTCGTATTTTTAGGTTGCTACAGTTACAAAGTACGTTCACACGACCAACAGCTTCGTTATAAATAAACGTTTAGGGGTTGCATGGTTTGTAGGGGGTTTTTGACAATTTTTCATCTAAACCGGATTTTTTGACGCAATTATCATATTCGAAACGAAAACTGGGTTGAAGCGTTACATTTTCCGCAACAAAAAAAGAAGGTTCAAACCTGACCTTCCTTTCTGAATTTTCCGAAAATTTCAAATAGCTTTTTTCCCGCCAGAATTTCCACCTGAAGCAGAAAAGAAACCAAGGACAAATGCTAAGCTGCATCTTTTGTGACGCGAACCAGACTGATTCCCGAAATGAAAAAGATAAGTCCGAGAATTCCGTAAATGGCCAAACCTTTAAAATCGTTGACACCGGTTCCACCGTTCATAAAAATCACTGCGGCATAAATAAGGCCCGCAATACCTAAAATGGTCAGTATCGTTCCGAAAATTCTTTTGATATTCATAACGTTGTATTTTTAGTTACCTAAATTTCAACAATCCGCGTCAGAATTTTTTATATAATTCGGACCGATGATTATATCCCTACTGGTACCCAACAATTTCCGGCTTTCCGTATTCGAAGTCCATAAGTCCGAATGAATCATTAGCAAAACCGTTTGTTTTGATCAGGTTTTGGGCGCCGTTCGGCATCGTTGGAAAGTAGGAGACCGAAAGTTGAAAATGACTGAAAACCAGAAAGTCGTTGCTCAACAGTACGCCCAGACTCACGCGCGAATACAATTTGCTTCCCGAGAAACCATCGGCCTCCGTGCCCAACATGCCGGCGCTGTATTCAAAATACG
>CAZTGF010000052.1:0-6549 GCA_964612955.1 uncultured Flavobacterium sp. | reverse complement strand
CCCGAGAAACCATCGGCCTCCGTGCCCAACATGCCGGCGCTGTATTCAAAATACGGATTTAACCGGAAGCCAAGTAGGCTCCACGGGCTGTACGTTTGGGTTTGCGCACTGAAAAGCCATCGCTTGGTTCCGTAAAAATAGTCGGCGCTTAAACCGTCAATCGCGATTTGTCCGTCGATGCGCAACTGATCGCCCCAGGAGGCTACGCGATTAAAGCCAAGCAACATTTCGCCTTTGACGAATTGCCGGACTTTCCATCGGCCAACATCGAACCGCGGAGTAAAGTAATTCGCGTTTAAACTCCAGGCGGATTGTTCCTGATTTTGTTTGTAGAGGTAGGTTCCGTATTCGAGATTTGCGCCTAAAAATCCCCATTCGTAATAATTTCCATGGCTTAGACGGCCGCCCAGATAAAGTCGTTCGCGCTGGTTTTTCTCGTGCAGGCCTGCCGTAAACCCGATAATCAGGCCTACAGGAACATCTTCGACAATGCCGTAGTTAAACAGGTAACGGTCCTGAACGAATTGACGGGCCGATAAGCCCACCGTAAACAAATAATGTCGCTGACTTCGGTAAAACGAAACGGTATCGTATTCAAAAGAGGGCCTTTCGGTATATTGCACCTGTTCGTACCGGGCCGATGTAACCAGATTTGTGGTGCGTTCGGTTTCGGTGCCTCCGCTCCAGATAGGAATCGCGTGTCCGGCCCAGACATCGGTAATGTTTGACTTAAACGGTTGGTGGCTCAGCGTTCCCCCGGCGTTCTCGCGTTCTTCTCTTCCAAAGTGTTGTCCGAGGTAAAATCCTGCAGCCCATCGGGTATAAGGCGAAAAAAACGGGCGGTCGATACCAATGCCTTTTCTGTAGTTGTGCAATAAATCTTCCTGATACTCCAAAACTGTCCGGATGTAGGTATTCATTAGATTGGGGATCGTGTACCGTATGCTATATGCGCCACTTCCGTCCCTGAGATCGCTCCGGTAACCCTGATCAACCTCGTGCCCGAGCCCGAGAAAATTCCGCTCCACGAGTTCGTATTCTGAACGGCGGCCCGAAAACTGAATTTTTGGGATTAAACTCCAGGAATCTACAACGTGAATGTCAACATCTACCGAATCGCGCGTGCCTGCCACTGGTTTAGGGCGAAGCTGCACGGTGCGGATATAGCGCTGGCTCCGGATTAAACGCTCGGAGTCTTTTGCCAAAAGCGAATCGAAAGGTTTGTTGCGCTTAATCAGCAGCAGATTTTTAATCGTAAGTTGCTTGGTTTTAAGGTGGAGGTCATTTCCGAGGCGTGCGAGGCGTTTTTGTGCACTGCGGCTCGTATCCTGTTCGGCATAATGGAACGGATCTCTGGTAACCACGTTGATGTTGCGAATGATTTTTCCGTGATAACGCGAGAAGGTTCTTACATTAGGGCGATGGCGTTCGGGCGCTTTCTTAGCGTCGACAGGCTCGAACACTAAGCCGTGAATAAACCTCGTAAATCCGCGTTTTTTTGAATAGTCTTCAATTTTTCGGTAAATGAAAGCCGAGTCGGTTTTTGTCGTGGCAACCGTATCGGATTGAGCCGAAACCAAAGCGGGAGTAACAAGCATCAACATCCCGAACAACAACACCAGTTTTGAACCCATCACCTAAACGCGGCTAATTTCTGACAATTTACAGGATTTCGCCCGATGTCAGTTCCCGATTTTAATCTTTTTAAGAAGTCGGGACAAAAACGGAGCGCCTTTCGTAGCAAGTAATTCGCTGTTTTTAAATGCGTATCCCGTTGCACCGGTTTGGGCGAGCGTGCCCACGGTTTTGCGAAATGCACCCGGATGTTCGCCCACGATGAGTTTTTTGGTCAGGTAGCCGAAAGCAAGGCTTAACAAACTTTTTGCGGCCGTAGTTTGAAAACTGCTGTTGTGAAGCGCCTCCTTAACACCATCTTTAAACAGATTGGCGGGATTCAGCGCTTCCTTTGTTTGTTCGAAATGTACGCGGAGATCGTTTTTCTGAACGTTTTGCAACAATTCGAGTTCTTTAATCGCGTGTTCGAGCGAGGCGTTATCCGTTGGGGTTGGCATGGGCGTTTGCATGGTCTTTCTTTTTAAAAATTTGTTGTACAAAAAGATTTCCGAAGATATTTTTGATGCCTTTCTTAAACAGCATGATGCAGGCGATAATCAGAATGTATAAACCCGTGACTGCAAAAAATCCGTAGTGCGTTTCGCCGAGCAGTTTCCCGGCGTAAAAACCGAGTGCAATCGAGAGCACAATCAGCATCAATATCCCAAAAATAACGATGAGCAATGTTGAGACAATGCCTGCGAACAAATCGGCACCTTTGTCTATGGCGCGCAGTTTATAAAGTTGAATCGTCGTTTTGGCGTAACCTTCTGCCTTTTCGATCAGGTCCTGGACCATTGTAATTTTCTCTTTCATGTCGCAGTGGTTTTATCGGTTTGCTGAAAATAAGTTCCCGCCGAAGCCACATCACCGTCCGCCGGAAGTTGTTCTTCGTACGCCTGAATGGCGATCTCGTCGAGTTTTTCGGTAATCGTGTCAATCGCCTTGTTGTAATTGCGCCGGAAACTGCACGCAAAATCCCCGGCTGCAATGCGGAGTTGGGAGCGCGTCAGTTCCCCGCGGTTGGGAGCGCACAACAAACTGATGATCCCTCCAATAACGAGTCCTGCGCCTGTTGCTAAAATGATTTTTGTAGTATCTGAAGCCATAATACGTGGGTTTAGTTACAAATTTGTCCAAAACATCTCACAACAGGGTTATAAAATCTCCGGCACATGTTGCAAATTTTTCGATCGTTATTTGTTTCGTTTCGCTTCTCTTTCGGCTTTTTTTCGGGCTTTTTCTTCTTCTTTGGCCTGTTTTTCCTTCTCGCGTTCCTGTTTTCGGAAGTAACCGCGAAGCAGGAAGTTGTGTTTGGCCGCCTCCATGTTCTCGTCTAGTTTTTTGCTGCTTGTGCGCAGGTTGTACAGCGTAGCATCGATGTTTTCGGCCATGACTGTATCCTGAATCAAACGTCCGAGCGTGCCTTGACCCGAATTGATTTTGCCCAGAATCTGCGTAATCTGGTCGGTGGCGATGGCTGCGTTTTCGGCCGTAATTTCGAGCCCTGCAATAATGGCGTCGGTGTTCGTGGGTTCGGTAGATGCCAGCATTGCGCCCGGTTTCACAACCGCAGATGAGGGCGTTCCGCTCGAGATGAGTACCACCCGGTCGCCAATGATACCTTCGGACCCGATTCCGGCCTGAGAATCCGTGCGGATAAACTGTTGCACTTCTTTTTTAAGCTTCATGTCCACGCGGACAGTGGAGTCGTTTACGATGCGAACCTGGTCTACCGTTCCTACGTTAATGCCCGAAAATCGGACATTGTTACCCGGTTTAAGCCCGCTCACGTCGTTAAATGTCGTGCTTATCGTAAACACGGGATCGAACAAATTCTGTTGACGCCCAATCAGGAAAATGGCCAGAAAAAACAGCAGAATTCCCGCCGTGATAAAGATTCCGAGCCTGACTTTATAATTTGAATTTTTAGTACCCATCGCTTGTTGTTTTGTACGTTAGTTTTTAAAAAATGAAGCCAGAAAGGCATCGTCACCGTTTTCAAAGTCCGAGAGCGCGCCCTGGTGATACACTTGTCCGTCCTTGAGCATTAAAAAACGGTCGCCCACGGTTGTGGCGCACGGAATGTCATGTGTAATAATAATGGACGATATTTTGAGTTTGTGCTGCAATTCGTTTATGAGCTCGCTGATTTCGCGCGAAGTAATCGGGTCCAGACCGGTAGTAGGTTCGTCGTAGAGCATAATCTCGGGATCCACAATAATGGTTCTCGCGAGCCCGATTCGCTTGCGCATGCCGCCCGAAAGTTCCGATGGCATTTTGTCGATGGCGTCCGGCAGTCCTACATTTTCGAGCGCTTGTTCTACTTTATCGCGAATTTCGCTCCGGCTCAGCTCTTTGCGGATGCGTTTGAGCGGGAACTCAAGATTTTCGCGTACGGTCATCGAGTCGTATAAGGCAGCGCTCTGAAACAGAAAGCCAACCCTTTTTCGCACCTCGTTAAGCGCTTCTTCCTCCAATTGCGTAATATCGTGTCCCAACACTTCTATGGTTCCGGAATCGGGCATAAGCAGCCGCACGATACATTTAATCAGTACCGATTTGCCGGTTCCGGACTTCCCGAGCACGACAAGATTTTCCTCCGTTTTCAACGACAGGTCCACGCCGCGCAGAATCTGATTGCCCGCAAAACCGATGTGCAAATCGCGAATGTCTATGATATTTTCGTTTGTGTTTTTCATCCGATTATGTCTGTTACCTGAACGGCAATTAAATCCACAACAATCACGAGCAGCGAAGCCATAACTACGGCAGAATTGGCTGCGATGCCTACGCTTTCGGTGCCGCGTCCTGCGTTAAATCCTTTGTAACATCCTACGAGTCCGATCACAAGCCCGAAAAAAAGCGATTTAATCATCGACGGAAACAAATCCATAAAATCCACCGATGCAAATGCTTGAGAGGTAAACAGCGTCAGCGAAACCGATCCTTTGATGTTCGCGCCGAGCCAACTTCCCAGAATACCAATCGCGTCGGCGTAAATCACGAGTACGGGCAGCATTAGTGTAGCGGCGACTACGCGCGGAATAACGAGGTATTTGAACGGGTTTATCGATGAAACCTCCATCGCGTCAATCTGTTCGCTAACACGCATCGAACCGAGTTCGGCCCCCATTCCGGAACCGATTTTTCCGGCGCAGATCAGAGCCGTAATCACAGGGCCCATTTCCCGTATGATGGAAACGGCGACCATTCCGGGAAGCAACGAAACCGCGCCGAAATCCACGAGCACGGGCCGCGACTGAATCGTGAGCACAAGCCCGACGATGAATCCGGTTACCGAGATCAACGCGAGTGATTTATTGCCAATCTGGAAACACTGTTTTACAAATTCGGACCATTCAAATCCGCGCGAAAACACAGATCGGAATACTTTGGTCACGAACTGGAACACGTCGGTAACGGTCAGCATTGCTTTGCTGAATCCCGACGGCTCTTCGTAAGTGATTTCGGTTTTATCTGTTGTCTGGTTCGTTTTCATGCGTTTCTGAAGTTGTGGTTTCGGTAAAAAAGCCCGGAGCATTGTCCCGGCTCAAATCGGACAGGGTTTCTGCATTTTCGTAACTGTAGCGCGGCACGCGTAATTTTCGCCATTGGTAGGTTTTGGGCAAATCGTCTCCGAGCAGATAACCCCAGGCTTCAAGCGGAGGAATGCGGTCAAAAATCACTTTGAGTATCGCGAGTATCGGAATCGCGAGGAACATGCCCGAAATTCCGGCCAGTGCACCTCCGGCAATAATTCCGGCAATCGATACAAAGGCGTTGATCTCGACTTTTGAACTCACAATCATCGGAACGAGTAAATTGTTGTCGATAAATTGTACTACAACGTTAATTACGATTACGCCCAAAATCATCGAAAAATCCGTGTTCGTCGTCAGTGAAACGAGCGCGGCCAAAACACCGGCAATCAAAATCCCGATGTACGGAATCAGGTTTAAAAGGCCCGTAATAATCCCGAGCAGAATCGCATATTCAAGCCCGATGATCATAAATCCGACACTCGTAAGTACCGATACGACTATGGTTTCGATAATCAGCCCCACGATATAGCTCTGCACCGAAACTTTAATCCGGCACAAAATGTCTTCGAGTGCAACGTGGTGGCGGCCCGGGACGAGTTTGCACAGAAAAATCATGAAATGCGTGCGGTAAAGCAGAAACAGGAACGTATAAATGGGAATAAGCACCATGTTCATCACGATATCGCTAAACGAAAGTAGCGTGGTTCCTACTGTGGCCGAGTCCATCGACTTTTGGGTTGCATCCGAAATCATTTTTTCCTGTTCGCCTTTGCTCAGTGCAAACTGGTCCTGAATTAAATCCTGAAGATTTTGAATGTGGAGGTTAATGTTCGATTTTAACTTGCCCCAGTCGCTCGCGATATCGGTAATTTGCCACGAAATGAACACGAGAACCCCGGCCACGCAAAGCACCATAAGCGTCACGGCGAGTATCGCAGACAAAACCAGCGGCATCCGCATTTTACGGCGCATCCAACCCGAAACCGGCCGTAACAACACTGCAAATAAAAGCGCGAGCAAAATCGGCACGAAGATGTTTCGGCCAACGTAAAACAACGCCAGCAAAAGCGCTATGCTGAGCAGCGAAAAGCACAATCGGGCATTAAACGGGAGCGGATATTGTTGCGTCATAATCGTCTGAGAAGTCTATAAGAAATCCAAAGACGAAATTGGGTAAAAATCGGTGCGAACGCGTTATATGCACCAAACGCATTATTACAGAATTATAACGACGCTGTAAGATTTTTCAATCCGTGAATTCCTGACCAGAAGGGCGCGGAACCGTAACGATGCTGATCGATTTTGAAAGCAGCAAGTTGTTGGGCACCGAAATTTGTTCGCCTTCACGCGTTTGTAAAAGGGTGTAGAATGTGCGAATGTCGATGATTTC
>CAZTGF010000051.1:11839-14374 GCA_964612955.1 uncultured Flavobacterium sp. | reverse complement strand
GCCGGAATCAAGCGCTGGGCGAAAGATTTTATGGACGAGATTCCGTGCCCCGAATGCGGCGGAACGCGACTCAAAAAAGAAGCGCTGTTTTTTAAGGTGGCCGCAAAGAACATTGCCGAACTCAGCGCGATGGACATTTCCGAACTCAGCGACTGGTTCGAAAATCTGACCGACAAGCTCAGCGACAAACAAAAACAAATTGCCCTTGAAGTGGTTAAGGAAATCCGCGACCGTTTGCATTTTCTGCTCAACGTAGGACTCGATTACCTGACGCTGGACCGCAGTTCCAAATCGCTGTCGGGCGGAGAGGCGCAGCGCATTCGTCTGGCTACTCAGATTGGCTCGCAACTCGTGGGCGTACTTTACATTCTGGACGAACCCAGCATTGGCCTTCACCAGCGCGACAACGAAAAACTGATCGCATCGCTCGAGAAACTGCGCGACATTGGCAATTCGGTGATTGTGGTAGAGCATGACAAAGACATGATTGAACGCGCGGATTTTGTAGTGGACATCGGACCCAGAGCCGGTGTGCACGGAGGGGAAATCATCAGCCTGGGGCCGCCCCAACTGCTCAGGAACCAATCCACGTTAACAGGTGAATATCTGAGCGGCGTTCGCGGGATTGCGGTGCCCAAGCAAAGGCGCTACGGAAACGGAAATTTCTTAACCTTGAAAGGGGCTACGGGCAACAATTTGAAAAATGTAGACATTACACTTCCACTGGGGACGCTGATTTGTGTGTCCGGAGTTTCGGGCAGTGGAAAATCTACGCTGATCAACGAAACCCTCTACCCCATTCTGAACGCGCATTTTTTCAACGGCGTTAAAAAGCCGCAGCCGTACAAAAGCATCGAAGGACTTGAACATCTGGACAAAGTCATAGACATTGACCAAAGCCCGATTGGCCGCAGTCCCAGAAGTAACCCGGCCACATATACGGACGTTTTTACCGAGATTCGCAACCTGTTTACATTGGCGCCCGAGGCTCAGATTCGCGGGTACAAAGCCGGACGATTCAGCTTTAACGTCAAAGGCGGCCGTTGCGAGACCTGCGAAGGAAGCGGCGTGCGCACGATTGAAATGAACTTTTTGCCCGATGTTTACGTTGAATGTGAAACTTGTCAGGGCAAGCGGTTCAACCGGGAAACGCTCGAAATTCGCTATAAGGGCAAATCGATTTCTGATGTGCTGAACATGACCGTGGACGAAGCGGTGGCGTTTTTTGAACACGTGCCCAAAATTTACCGCAAAGTAAAGACGATTCAGGAGGTTGGTTTGGGCTATATTACACTCGGGCAGCAAAGCACCACGCTCTCAGGAGGCGAGGCACAGCGTATTAAACTCGCGGGTGAATTGAGCAAAAAAGATACGGGCAACACCATTTACATTCTTGATGAGCCTACAACGGGCCTGCATTTCGAGGACATTCGCGTGCTTATGGAAGTGATTGTGAAACTGGTGGAAAAAGGCAACACGGTGCTGATCATAGAACATAATATGGACGTGATAAAAATGGCCGATTACATCCTTGACATTGGGCCCGAGGGCGGAAAGGGCGGCGGAAAGGTCGTGGCCAGCGGAACGCCGGAGGAAGTGGCTCGCGCCAAAAAAAGCCATACGGCCCGTTTTTTAAAGGCAGAACTATCGCCTGAGAAAGCAAAGGCAGCCCCGACAGCAGAGTAACATTTGCGCAAATTGTGCTATCTTAGCCCGCTTTTATAGCCCGGATAGCAGCGAACTCCTTTTTGCAAAAAAGAGTGGAGCGAATAGCCGGAAATAGCTACAAATACTTTATGATATTATGCGAATAGAAGATTTTGAAAACGAAGAAGACCGCATTATCCGCGATAAATTAAAACAAAAAACCTGGAGCGAGATTCGTTCCAACGATTCCTGGGCGATTTTTAAAATCATGGCCGAATTTGTAAACGGCTATGAAACGATGGGGCGCATAGGGCCATGTGTGTCTATTTTCGGATCGGCGCGAACCAAACCGGAGCACCATTATTACGAACTCACAGAAAAAATAGCCTATAAAATTTCGAAAGCGGGTTACGGCGTTATTACAGGCGGCGGCCCCGGAATTATGGAGGCGGGAAACAAAGGCGCGCACCGCGGGGGCGGCATTTCGGTGGGATTAAACATTGAACTGCCGTTTGAACAGCATTTTAATCCGTTTATCGACCCGGACAAAAACCTGAATTTCGACTACTTTTTTGTGCGAAAAGTCATGTTTGTCAAGTATTCCCAAGGGTTTGTTGTAATGCCGGGCGGGTTTGGAACGCTGGACGAAATGTTTGAAGCGCTCACGTTGATTCAGACCAAGAAAATTGCAAAATTCCCGATTATTCTCGTTGGAACGGAATACTGGTCCGGGCTGCTCGACTGGATTAAAGCCGTGTTGCTCGAAAAATACGCGATGATTAATGCCGAAGACCTCAAACTTTTTAAAGTGGTGGACAGCGAAGACGAGGTGGTTCAGGTGCTCGATAACTTCTACAAGAAATATACGCTAAGCCCGAATTTCTGATT
>CAZTGF010000051.1:9111-11739 GCA_964612955.1 uncultured Flavobacterium sp. | reverse complement strand
AAAAACGGGCGCGTGTTGCTTTCCAGCGTTTATTATCTGGACGAAGTTAACGAAGTGGTTGTGGGCGGGCATATTCTGGACGAGCAGACAGGGAACTATAACGAAGTTTCGTTCGCCGGCGCTGACTGGGATGCGGTGTTTAACGGCAACCGGTGTCCTACAGGTTATAGTCAATTAGCGTCTTGTGGCAACTTTAACAGCCCTACGCAGTGTATTGGAAATGCATTGACTGCCTATCTGTCCGAAAATTTGAGTTCCGTGGGGGATTGTGCCGCGATTCAAGTCAAAGTAGGCGCCCTCAATACACGGGTTTGCGGCAAATCCTGCTAACGATTTTGGCGATAAACAAAGGTGGCTTCAAGGCCGCCTTTTTGTTTTTTAACCAAACCGGTGATTTTTAAGCGGGGTTTTGTTACTTTGCCACTTATTGCCCCGCCCCATGCGTTTGAACACATTATTTGCGTGCTTTTTATTGTTGCTTATCGCGCCTTCATTGGCCCGGGCCCAGCACGATATCCACCTCAGCGCGCGGCTCGATGATACGCGGAAAACGCTGCACATCGTTCAGGACATCACCTACAGAAATACGTCGCAGACGCCGCTTACGCATTTGATTTTCAACGATTGGAACAATGCTTATTCAAGTAAAGATTCTCCGTTGGCGCGGCGGTTTTCTGATGAATTTGTGCGCAGTTTTTACCTTTCTGACGGTTTTGAACGCGGACATACGAACATTCACAAGCTCTCTGCCGAAGGGTCTGACTTGCCTTGGACGCGCCCCAAGGGTCAACCGGATTTAATACAGCTGGCGCTGCTGCAACCGCTACTGCCCGGCGCCGAATTGTCGTTGCGCATCGATTATACCGTAAAGCTTCCGAGCGACAAGTTTACGCGTTACGGGTTTTCGGGCTCGGGGGATTACGCGCTCAAGGACTGGTACCTCTGCCCTGCCCGTTTTGAGGACGGCCGCTTTGTGCGGTATTCGAACCTTGGCATTGACGATATGGCTGGCGCAACTTCGAACATTACGCTTGTTGTACACGCGCCTGCGCATTTTGAATTGACATCGGACCTTGACCAAACGCAAAAAAACACACTGGATACCGAACGCGTGCATACATTTATGGGAAGTAACCGCGAACGTTCGGTGCTTTATATAACGCGTGAACCGATTTTCCACAGCTACAATAACGACCATCTCGAGGTGCGTCTGGGGTTTGCAGACGACAAAGTTACCGACATTCAAAAAGCGTTGATCGTGGACCGGATCGTTAGTTTTACGGCCGAACATATTGGCGAATTTCCGCATCCGGCGCTTGTGGTTTCGGAGGCCGATTACGCAAAAAACCCGTTTTACGGACTTAACCAGCTCCCGGCGTTTATCAGCCCGTTCAGCGATGCGTTTGCGTTTGAATTGCGGTTTTTAAAAACGTACCTGCACCAATTTCTGATGAGTTCGATGCGGCTCGACCCGCGTGCCGACAATTGGGTTTACGACGGTTTGCAAGTGTACGCGATGATGCAATACATCGACCTGCATTATCCGGGCGCAAAAATGATGGGTACGTTATCCAAATGGAAATTGCTCAAAAGCTTCAATGTCATCAATCTGGATTTTAACGAACAATACAGCTATTATTATATGTTAATGGCGCGCAAAAACCTGGACCAACCCATCGGGGCCCCAAAGGACGAACTGATTAAGTTCAACGCTCAGATTGCCGGGAAATACCGCGCCGGACTTAGCCTCGCGTATCTGGACAACTATCTCGGCATGGATAAAGTTCCTGAGTCGATCCGGGAATTTTACGCGTTTGCCGCTTTGCAACAGAGCGGTGCCGCAGCCTTTGAGCGAATTCTGGAAAGCCGGGCCGAAACAGATATTGAATGGTTTTTTGGAACGGTCATTCACTCGCGGAAGCTCATCGATTACAAATTTGTCGGAAAAGTGAAGAAAACGCAGGATTCTGTACGGCTAACACTTCGAAACCGAACGGGAACCACGGTGCCGATTCCCGTGTATGGCGTTCGCGGCAAAGACGTGGTTTTTAAAAAGTGGATCGAAGGCGTTACTGCAGATTCCACGCTGACGTTTCCGAGAAACGGGGCCGATAAAATCGCGATAAACTACCGCAACGAAGTACCCGAGTACAACCTTCGAAACAACTGGAAGTCGCTCAGGGATTTCAGCATCGGCAACCGTCCGTTGAAGTTCAATCTGATGAAGGATTTGGAAGATCCGTACTACAATCAGCTTTTGTACGTTCCGCATTTTGAATACAACCACTACGACGGCGTATCTCTGGGCTTGCGACTGCACAACAAAACGATTCTCGACAAACCGTTCACGTTCGATGTGACGCCCGTATATTCGTCTAAAAAACACCAGCTCATCGGGAGTGCGAGTCTGGCGTTTAACCAGTTTTTGCGCGATGGAAACCTTTACCAGATTCGATATTCGCTGAGCGGAAATTATTTTCACTACGCGCCCGATGCG
This sequence comes from uncultured Flavobacterium sp., assembly GCA_964612955.1. Classification (GTDB taxonomy): domain Bacteria; phylum Bacteroidota; class Bacteroidia; order Flavobacteriales; family Flavobacteriaceae; genus Flavobacterium. The sequence continues at coordinate 9,242 of CAZTGF010000051.1, read as the reverse complement.
GCCTACTACAGGCTGAATCCGATGGTTTCGTTCCGGTTTCGCGACGAGGATTTCCGATTGAATAAAAAGCAGCAACTTATCGCGCGCCACGTGGTCGTTCACCGCGACCCGACGAATTTTGTAATTGACGA
>CAZTGF010000051.1:5259-9011 GCA_964612955.1 uncultured Flavobacterium sp. | reverse complement strand
GAAGACACGGGATTGTTAAGCCAGCAGTTGATTATGTCCGAAGGCGGATTCAAGTCCAAACTCGACACCCCATTTGCAAACCGGTGGATGGCCACAGTAAACGCAAGTACGAGCGTTTGGAACTGGATAGAAATTTACGCCGATGCGGGACTTGTGAAAAACCGTTTGAGAAACACTGAATTTGTCTATGACAGCGGCGTGCGTTTGAATCTTGTCACCGATTACTTTGAGCTGTATTTCCCGGTCTACTCTAACAACGGGTGGGAAATCGCCCAACGCGCTTATGCTGAAAAAATCCGGTTTATCGTTATTATCGACCCGAAAACGCTTGTAAACCTATTCACGCGAAAATGGTTCTGATGCATAATTCGCAATGATTCGCGTGTTTGGCTCATAAGTTTTCATATAACCATGAATTTCGGCCCACTTAATTGCAGATATGTTTGTTATAATTGCATTCGCACCGATAATTTCGGCAATTTGTTTACATTTGTTTTTTAATCAATACCGATATTATGCAAGCGGAAACTGCTCCAGTATTGTCATTCGAAGATTTTAAAACCGAAGTACAAAACGACTATAAACTTGCCGTCATCAGCCGCGAATGTAGCTTGCTCGGCCGCCGGGAAGTGCTCACAGGAAAGGCGAAATTCGGAATTTTCGGAGACGGAAAAGAAGTTCCTCAACTCGCGATGGCAAAAGCGTTTAAAAACGGCGATTTCCGCTCGGGATATTACCGCGATCAAACGTTCATGATGGCGATTGGCCAAATGACGCCCCGTCAGTTCTTTGCCGGATTGTACGGCCACACGAGCCTTGAAGATGAACCAAACTCTGCCGGAAGACAAATGGGCGGACATTTCGCAACGCATTTGCTGAACGAAGACGGAACCTGGAGAAACCTTACGCAGATGAAGAACTCAAGCGCGGACATTTCTCCAACCGCGGGCCAGATGCCCAGATTACTCGGATTGGCTCAGGCTTCTAAAGTATACCGCAAGGTTCAGAACATTCCCGATGCGACCAATTTTTCGATTTTCGGAAATGAAATTGCCTGGGGAACAATAGGAAACGCAAGTACGTCCGAAGGTTTGTTTTTTGAAACAATCAACGCTGCCGGCGTACTTCAGGTGCCTATGGTGATGAGTGTTTGGGACGATAATTACGGCATTTCGGTGCATGCGCGCCACCAAACGACAAAAGAAAATATTTCGGAAATCCTCAAAGGGTTCCAGCGGGACGAAAACAATAACGGCTACGAAATTTTTACCGTTAATGGCTGGGATTATCCCCAACTCGTTTCCACTTACCAACAGGCGGCCCAAGTGGCACGCGAACATCACGTTCCGGTGCTTATTCACGTGAAAGACCTCACTCAGCCGCAGGGACATTCAACCTCCGGATCTCACGAGCGCTATAAGAGCCCCGAACGCCTGCAATGGGAATCGGACTTTGACTGTATCGCAAAAATGCGCGAATGGTTGCTCGCGAATGATTTGTCCGATGCGCAAACGCTCGAAAAGATCGAAGACGAGGCTAAAAAAGAGGTGCTCGAAGCAAAAAAACAAGCCTGGAACGCTTACCTGAATCCGATTAAATCCGACCAGTCCGAAGCGGTACAGATGCTCAAAAACATTTCCGCTCAAAGTGAGAACCGCGTGTTTATCGAAAAAATAGCGACCGATCTGGGCTCCATCAAAGAACCGATTCGCAAAGACATTCTCGTAGCTGCCCGGAAAGTGATGCGCATGGTTCGCACCGAAGACGCGCTTCGCACCAAACTAGGCTCGTGGATTACAGCGTTTACCGAAGCAATACAACCGCATTTCAGCTCTCACCTGTTTTCTGAATCTGATCGCAACGCCGTGGCCGTAAAAGCCGTAGCACCCGAATACGACGCCAATGCGCCCGAAACCGATGCAAGACTCGTGCTTCGCGATAACTTCGACGCATTGTTTGAAAAATATCCGAACGCGCTTATTTTTGGCGAAGATTCCGGAAAAATCGGCGATGTGAACCAGGGGCTCGAAGGCATGCAGGAAAAATACGGAGAGATGCGGGTAGCGGATGCTGGCATTCGCGAAGCTACGATTCTGGGTCAGGGGATTGGCATGGCGATGCGCGGATTGCGTCCGATTGCCGAAATTCAATACCTCGATTACCTGCTTTACGCGATCCAGATTATGAGCGACGACCTCGCGACGTTACACTACCGCACCAAAGGCCGTCAAAAGGCGCCCGTAATCATCAGAACACGCGGACACCGGCTCGAAGGTGTTTGGCATTCAGGGTCTCCGATGGGAATGATTCTGAACGCTATCCGAGGCATTCACGTACTCGTACCCCGCGACATGACGCGTGCCGCCGGTTTCTACAATACGCTTTTAGAGTCCGATGAACCTGCACTCGTCGTAGAATGTCTGAATGGCTATCGCCTCAAGGAAAAAATGCCAATAAACCTCGCCGAATTTAAAACGCCGATTGGCATTGCAGAAGTCATACGCGAAGGAAGCGATCTCACCATTTTGTCTTACGGCTCCACGCTGCGACTTGTAATGCAGGCCGCCGTTGAACTCGAACAAGTGGGCATATCGGCAGAAGTGATCGACGCCCAATCGCTGTTGCCGTTCGATTTGACGGGAGAAACGGTGAAAAGTCTCGCCAAAACAAACCGATTGCTCGTTGTGGACGAAGACGTTCCCGGAGGCGCCTCTGCCTATTTGCTTCAGCAGGTGCTCGAAGTGCAAAATGGCTACAAATTTCTGGATTCGGCCCCTAAAACGCTTTCGGCAAAAGCCCATCGCCCCGCTTACGGAACAGATGGCGATTATTTCTCGAAACCATCGGCCGAGGACATTTTTGAAACGGTTTATGCGATATTTACCGAGGTAAACGCCCAAAAATATCCGGCGTTGTATTAAAAAATTGTGTATTTTCAGGATAACATTTTTAAACCAGAACGTATGATAAAGAAATGTTTTCCAGTACTGGCCGCCGTCGCGTTTATGACGGTAAGCTGTAAAAACGAAAATTCCACAGAGGATACGCAAACGGTCAGAGATACGGTAGTGGTTGAACACCACAATCACCCTGCCCCGCCACCACCTCCGCCACCGCCTCCAACTCCTGACGGAACGTCGATTGAAGTAGGCCCGGACGGATTGAGCGTAGATTCCAAAAAGACAAAGGTGGAAATCAAAAACAAAAAAGCTTCGGTAGAAGTGGATTAGAAAAAGCCGGCTGTGATGCCGGTTTTTTTGTGTCGTTAAAACCTTATTAAAATAGCCCTGAAGTTAAGGCGGTTTAAATTATCGCGCTAACTTTAAGATAAATCCTTCCCGAATGTCTGAGATTCCTTTTTACGACGTGGTTATTATCGGCGGCAGTTTTGCCGGACTTTCCGCAGCGATGACGCTGGGTCGCTCCCTTCGCAGCGTGCTTGTGGTGGACGCTGGAGAACCCTGCAACCGCTACGCTCCCCGGGCGCGAAACCTCCCCGGATTTGACGGTGTGCCGCCCGAAGAAATAACATCGGTATTTCGCGAACAAACCCTCGCCTACCACACGGTCACATTTGCGCGGGATACGGTAGTCGCAGTTGGAGGTGCGGACGAAGCGTTTGAAGTAACGACAAAAGCCGGCTTGCACCTGCGTTGCCGAAAAGTGGTTTTTGCGACCGGTCTTGCCGATATTCTGCCCGAAGTCGACGGCTTTGAATCGCTTTGGGGCGACCGTATTTTTCATTGCCCGTA
>CAZTGF010000051.1:0-5159 GCA_964612955.1 uncultured Flavobacterium sp. | reverse complement strand
ATTTTCCGATGGTTCCGAAGCAGAATTTGACGCGCTTTACGTTCGCGTTGGCGTGGCCCAGCCTTCTGAGATTGCTCAGGCCTTAGGTTGTGCGTTTGACAGCCACGGCATTTTTGAGGTGGACGAAAACCAAAAAAGTAATATTCCCGGCGTATTTGCCGTTGGAGATAATGCAACGCCCCTGCGCTCGCTGGCCCGTGCTGTCGCTTCCGGAAATACGGCGGCAATGGCGCTGAACAGCGAAATGATAACCTATGATTTTGAGAAAGCATGAAAAAAGTTCTGATGTTTCTGTGTTTGCTGCTTGTAGTTTCTGCGTGTAAATCCAAGAGAAAGTCAACGTCCGGTTCGGCTGCAACACCCGTGACCAAAGCCCGCATCGCTATTGAAGATGCCGACCCCGTACAAAAAAAACGCGCTTACGAATTTGGAAAACGCGTGCTCAACACTTGTAACACCTCGCGTTTTAAGCCTTTTACAAGTAGCGAAGCCACGCCTGAAGTATTGCGCAATACCACCGAGGCCCGTCTTACCAAAACCTGTCACGCGTTCCGGCTCAAATACGGTACGTTCAAGGACCTGACACTTGTGGAAATCATTCCGAACAAAAAGGAAAAAACCAATCTGTACCGCTATCGCGCCCATTACTCCAAGCCGGTTGCAAACAAAGAATTGCGCGTCACGATGACGGAAGACAACAAACTCGCCGGGCTAAAATCTGTCGATTGGCAGGACGATTACCAACCTTAGCTCCGAATTAGGTGGTTCTGATTATTGAGCGTATTTTCGCAAAAAAGTACGTTTTATGCAGCTTTTAATCAAAAACATCAAATCGCTTTTACAGATACGCCCTCAAGGGGTTTCAAAAGTTAGCGGGGCCGAAATGGCCGAACTTCCTTCTATCGAAAATGCCTGGCTCAGCGTAAAAGACGGTGTTATTTCCGGATTCGGTCCGATGGCATCCTGTCCTGAAGAAACATCGGCGCAAATCATAGATGCAACGGGTAAGATGGTGTTTCCATCCTGGTGCGACAGCCATACGCATTTGGTTTATGCATCGAATCGGGAAGGCGAATTCGTGGATCGCATCAACGGATTATCCTACGAAGAAATTGCAGCCCGCGGGGGCGGCATTCTGAACTCGGCCCAAAAACTCGCTTTATTTACAGAGGACGAATTGTACGAATCTGCAGCCAAACGACTAATCGAACTTATGCGTCTGGGTACGGGCGCGATTGAAATTAAATCGGGTTATGGGCTCACGACCGCATCGGAACTCAAAATGCTGCGCGTGATTGGGCGTCTCAGACAAAATTTCCCGGTTCCGATTAAAGCCACTTTTTTAGGCGCTCATGCGTTTCCGCCCGAATTTAAATCGAATCCTCAGGCGTATATAGACGAAATTATTCAGAAAATGATGCCCGAAATCGCGGCCCAAAACCTCTGCGATTACGTAGATGCGTTTTGCGAAACGGGTTACTTTTCAGTGGAGCAAACGGCTCAGATTGTCGAGGCCGGGGCCAGATACGGTTGGCCGGCTAAATTGCACGTGAACCAATTTACAACCATTGGCGGCATTCAGATGGCAGTTAAACACAACGCACTTTCTGTCGATCACCTCGAAATTGTGACCGAACAAGACATCGAATCGCTCCGAAATACCGATACAATGCCCGTGGCGCTTCCGACCTGTTCGTTTTTTATCAGCATTCCGTATACGCCGGCCCGTCAGATGCTAAACGCGGGATTGCCTCTCGCACTCGCTTCGGACTTTAATCCCGGAACCACGCCGAGCGGGAATATGAATTTAGTCGTGGCCACTGCTTGCATTAAAATGCGCATGACGCCCGAAGAAGCTTTTAACGCAGCCACGCTGAACGGCGCTTATGCAATGGGTCTGAGCCATTCTCACGGATCGGTGACCGTGGGCAAACAGGCGAATCTGATCATTACAAAACAAATTGAATCGTTTTACGAGATTCCGTATTCGTTCGGCAGCAACCTGATCGATGCCGTGCTTGTAAACGGGACGGTCGTCGCATAAAAAAACCGCCTTTTTGAAGAGGCGGTTTTGCGTTTTAATCGGAAATCTTATTTCAACTGGAAACTGGTTTTTGATACGAGTTCGCCCCGATCGAAAATATTGACGTAGTACGTTCCTTTTTCAAAATCGTCTCCGGCTAAAAATTCGCAAACATCTACGGTCTGATTGTCATAAGCGACGGTGGTTATAAAACTGTAAGTCAGAATTTGATCGCCTATAGAAATCGTTTGTTTGTCCCCCAGTACGTTGTTTTTGGAATCGATAACCTGAACGTGGTACACGCGGTCGCCTGAACTTGCCACTTTATTTTCGGCAATAGTAAAGCATACTTTCAGTTTATCGGCTCTTCGCGCGCGTTCGGTAACGATTTGTTTTCCGGAGTTGCGTTCCTTAATAGCCTGAGTGCGTAAGTTCATTACGGTGAGTTGAGAAGCGCGTTCCACCGTTTTAGCGAGGTTTTCGTTTTGAACAACGAGGGTGTCGTTAAAGCGCTTTTGTTCGCCCAACGCCTGAATCGTGCTGTCGCGTTCCACGATCAAACCTGCGTTTTCCTTTTTAAGCACGTCAATTTCGGCCATTAGATTTTTCATTTTGGATTCGAGTACGCGGTATTGGTCGCGGTATTTGGTAAGCGCCGATACGCTGTTTTTGGCTTTTTGAAGTTCTTCCATCAGGCGAACCACTTTTTCGCGTTCGGCAATGAGTTCGTCGCTCATGGAAGTATTTTCTGCGATAGCCTGGTCGTAAGTAGCTTTTAGCGCTTCGAGGTCTTTCATGACGTCCTCTTTTTCTTTTACCATGACCAGTTGAGTGTCTTGTGCGTCACCACTCATTTTGAACATATATATCAGGCTGCCAGCCAATAGAATGGCGAGGATGACAATAATCGCTTTTAGCTTCGAATTGCTATTCTGATTTTCCATAAGTTAAAGTTAGGGTTGTTAAATTTTAACAAATTTATATTTTAATTAATATCGATGAGTCATATTAACGAAAGTTTATACCAAAATAGTATTTTTGGTTTTTAATCCGATTTGATGCAGCGAATAGTTCCCGTACGCCGCGCCGATCTTGGCACCATGAGTCTGTACCGCAGCGGAGAAGTCAGGTTTGGCGAAAAAATGTTAACCGTGCCAAAAGACGTGGATCTGGTAGCGTTTCTGCGCGAATGTCCTGCTCGTTTCGTGTTGCTCGGCATTCCCGAAGACATCGGCATACGCGCCAATTCCGGAAAGACAGGCGCGGGATCAATCTGGGAAACTGCCCTCGAAGAAATTGCAAACATCCAACACAATAAATTTTGCAAAGCAGACGACATTCTGCTATTCGGTCCGATGGATTTCTCCGCGGAAATGGAGCGTGCAGCAGCGCTCGACTTTATGGATACCCAACAGCGGCTCGAACTTTCAGCCCTTGTGCAGCGCATTGACAAGGAAGTCGCTCACCTGATTTTCACGATTGCGGGTTGCGGGAAAATACCTATTATTATAGGAGGAGGCCAAAACAACGCCTACGGAAACATTAAAGGCATGGCGCTCGCTCTGGAAAAACCCGTAAATGCGGTAAATTTCGACGCAAAATCGGATTTCAGGATCCTCGAAGGCCGACATAACGGAAATGCATTCCATTACGCTTATCAGGACGGTTTCTTAAAAAATTATTTCATTTTTGGCATGCACGAGAATCAGGTGTCCAAAGACGTGTTAAAGCGAATACGCAAACTTGAATCGCGCGTAAAATATGCGACCTACGATGCGATGGCGGTTTACGGCAAAAAGGACTTTCGCAAACAACTGGACCGATGCCGACGTTTCGTGAACTCCGAAGCTTACGGAGTAGAAGTTGACCTGAACGCGGTGAGTTACCCGGCCGGAAATGCCGTGGGCGGATTCGACGCGGCCCAACTGCGGCAATTCGTAAGTTTCATGGCCGACGACCCGAACGCCGCCTACCTCCACCTTTGCGAAGGCGTAGCTCACACGGAAAACGGCGAACAAAACCGCGTGCTCGGGCGCCTTATTGCGTACCTGCTCACCGATTTTATCAAAGCGCGGCAGCCTCACCTTTCATCGCCAGAACAGCAGCCGTAAAAAAAAGACTATCTTTGCGCCCCGTGCCACAGATGGCGCGTTTACGATATGAAATTTGAAGACCTTACCCTTGCAAAGTCTATTCTGCAAGCCGTAACCGAAGAAGGTTACACCGCTCCTACTCCCATTCAGCAACAGGCCATTCCCGTCGTCCTCGAAGGACGCGACCTTGTGGGTTGTGCGCAAACGGGAACCGGAAAAACGGCGGCATTCGCCATTCCTATATTACACCACCTGCACCAAAACATCGGAACTTCCAAACGCCACAAAGTCATCCGTGCGCTGATTGTAACTCCCACGCGAGAACTTGCGCTGCAAATCGGGGCGAGTTTTGAGACTTATGGCAAATACACGAACGTGAGGCAACTTACGGTTTTTGGCGGCGTTTCACAGATTCCGCAAACGGACCAGCTTAAAAAAGGTGTCGATGTTCTGATTGCCACGCCGGGCCGATTGCTCGATTTGCACAAACAGGGTTTTATAGATCTCGACCATTTGCACACCCTTGTTTTGGACGAGGCCGATCAGATGCTGGACATGGGCTTTATTAACGATGTCAAGAAAATTGTAAAGCTTACCCCCGACAACCGTCAAACGCTGTTGTTTTCGGCGACTATGCCATTGCAAATCCGCGAGTTGGCCGAACTTTTCCTGACCGATCCCACGAATGTTCAGGTTGCACCGGTTTCTTCAACAGCCGAAACCGTGTTGCAGAAAATTTACTTCGTCGACAAAACCGAAAAGCGCAACCTGCTTTACCATTTGATCAGAAACGAAAACCTGTCGAACCTGCTCGTTTTTGCCCGAACCAAACACGGGGCCGATAACGTCGTTCGTGCGCTGCGCAAAAGAGGCGTTGCTGCCGAGGCGATTCACGGCGACAAATCCCAGTCGGCGCGTGTGCGCGTACTCGAAGCGTTTAAGAATAAGGAAGTGGGCGTGCTCGTCGCTACAGACATCGCGGCCCGCGGTATCGATATTGAACAACTGCCGTACGTAATCAACTTTGATTTGCCAAATATTCC
>CAZTGF010000050.1:0-14501 GCA_964612955.1 uncultured Flavobacterium sp. | reverse complement strand
CGCATTCTTCGGTCATTGGGATAACTTCGTGAATTTCGTCTACGTTCAAATCGCCACCGGTGCCGTAATAATGCTTGAGCAACGGAGAAACAGCTTTAAACCAACGTTGTAAAACGCCTTCTTTGCGCGGGTCAGCCGGGTCGAAATTAATGCCCGATTTTGCACCGCCGATTGCAGGACCTGATACCGAGAATTTTACTTCCATTGTTTTGGCAAGAGAAAGCACCTCGTTAACGTCAAGGCCTTTTCTCATACGTGTACCGCCGCCGGCCGCGCCCCCTCTGAGCGAGTTAATGACCGTCCAGCCTTCGGCTTCGGTTTCGGCATCTTTCCAGTGGAATACTATTTCGGGTTGTTTTGTCTCGAATTTTTTGAGCAGTTCTTTCATGTGGTTTGCAGGCTTTAAAAGTGGCCCAAAGATACGATTTTTTGCGGGCTAAAAAAGACGGTCGTGGCCCGGCAGTTCTTGCGCAAGCGATTGCAGCGGCATCCTTTTGCAGGCGCAGACAAAAAAGATATAGCGCAAAGCGCGGCCCGCAGGGTGCGCCCTAAAAATAACCGTAAATCTCGCCTGAGCTGTGGTCGTGCAAAGCGCCCGTGACTGAGGAAAGTACGTTGATTTCGCCCTGGAGTTTTAACGCGCCGAGCAGTGCAAAAATGAGCGCTTCTTTGTATTCGATGAGTTTGGCGTTGGCGGTTTCGAACGATTTTTCGGGCATGGATTGTTGGAGCAGTTCCATTAGAAAACTGTGGTAAGCGCCGCCTCCGGTGACAAGGATTTTACCGCCTCCGGGGCCCAGAGCTGCAGCCGTTTGTATGGCGATATGATGGCAGAATGTGTGTAAAATGTCCGGAATTTTCGCTTTAAACGTGTCGATGAGCGGCAGCACCGTATCCCGTACAAATTCAAAACCGAGCGATTTGGGATAGGGCAGCCTGTAGAACGCAAGCTGGTTAAGTGCGTCGAGAAGTTCGGGTATCAACGTTCCCGTGCGCGCGCACCGACCTTCGCTGTCAAACGGCAATCCGAGTTGGTTGGCGTAATGGTTAAGCACCGTGTTTACCGGAGAAATGTCAAATGCCACGCGTTGATTTTCACGCTCAAACGAAACGTTCGAAAACCCTCCGAGGTTCAGGCAGTAATCGCTTTCGGGGAAAAGCAAACGGTCGCCGATCGGAACCAATGGAGCGCCTTGTCCGCCGAGGGCCACGTCCTGAACGCGAAAATCGCAAACCACCTTTTGCTGTACAAGCGAGGCAATTTGAGGCAGGTTTCCGATCTGATAGGTAAGTCCGTTCGCCGGATCGTGCAGTACCGTGTGTCCGTGGGAACAAACCGCGTCGAGGTTTTGAATGCCGTGTTGCGCGATAAAATGTTTGATGACCGATGCCAGATATGCTGTGTAGTCGCGGTCCAGTTGCGATAAGGCGTAAAACCCGAGCGTAGAAGCGGATTTCAGGCGTTCGCACCAGGCAGAGTCGTAAGGAACGGTTTGGCACGTTAACAAGCGGTACGACCATTTTGGTCCGGTGAGGTTCAGTTCAACGTGGGCCAGATCGATGCCGTCCAGCGAGGTTCCGGACATTAACCCGATGAGGTTGAAAATTTGAGGCTCCATAGCGTCCAAAAATACAAATCAAAATAACGAATTATGACTGAAACGGTTATCTTTGTGGCGTTTTTTAAATAAACCACAAACTTTAGATACGATTGTTATGGATTTTAATCTGACCGAGGAACATTTAATGATTCAGAAAGCTGCGCGCGACTTTGCACAAACAGAGTTGCTGCCGGGCGTGATTGAGCGCGATGAAAAGCAGGAGTTTCCGGCCGCGCAAATCAAAAAAATGGGCGAACTCGGTTTTCTGGGAATGATGGTGGACCCAAAATACGGCGGCAGTGGCCTCGATACGATTTCTTACGTACTTGCGATGGAGGAAATTTCCAAGGTGGACGCGTCCGCATCGGTGGTCATGTCGGTAAACAATTCGCTGGTTTGCTGGGGATTGCAGACTTATGGTACAGAAGAGCAAAAACAGAAATACCTGACGCGTCTGGCTTCGGGTGAAATCATCGGCGCTTTTTGTTTGTCCGAGCCCGAGGCGGGGAGCGACGCTACTTCGCAAAGAACGACAGCGATAGACAAAGGCGACCATTATCTGGTGAACGGGACCAAAAACTGGATTACAAACGGAAGTACGGCCGACGTTTACCTCGTCATCGCACAGACCGATATCGATAAAAAACACAAAGGCATCAACGCGCTTATTCTCGAAAAAGGCATGCCCGGCTTTGAGATCGGCGCGAAAGAGCAAAAACTCGGAATTCGCGGATCAGACACGCACTCGCTTATGTTCACCGATGTAAAAGTACCCAAGGAAAACCGCATTGGCGAAGATGGCTTCGGATTTACATTCGCGATGAAAACGCTTGCAGGCGGCCGTATCGGGATTGCTTCTCAGGCGCTTGGAATTGCCTCGGGTGCTTACGAACTTGCACTCGCTTACTCAAAACAGCGCAAGGCGTTCGGAAAAGAAATTTCACAGCATCAGGCCATTGCGTTTAAACTTGCAGACATGGCGGTTCAGATCGAAGCGGCACGTCACCTTTGCATCAAAGCGGCATGGGACAAGGACCAGGGACAGAATTACGACGTAAGCGGCGCTATGGCAAAACTCTACGCATCTCAGGTAGCCATGGACACGACGATTGAAGCCGTTCAGGTTCACGGTGGAAACGGTTACGTAAAGGAATACCACGTGGAGCGTTTGATGCGCGACGCTAAAATCACACAGATTTACGAAGGCACAAGCGAGATTCAGAAAATTGTGATTTCGCGAAGCATTCTCAAATAAAATCACGTTTGTCACAAGCCCGGTTCGCGCCGGGTTTTTTTATGCCCATTGGGCGGGATTCTGTATATTTACGTCACAAATTTTTGTCGATGAAAAACATTGTACTCACGGGAACCAGCCGCGGCATAGGGAAAGAAGTAGCCCTGATTCTGGCCGATGCCGGACACAACGTACTGGCACTCTCACGGCACCCTAACGAGGAATTGCTCAACCATCCGCACATTACGTTTTTGCCTACCGATCTTTCGAGGGAGGACGGTTTTGAGGCGCTCGAAACTTATCTGGACGAACACCGGACGATGTTTGACGGCATCATTCACAATGCGGGCGCTTTAATTAACCGGCCGTTCGAAATGCTCAGGCGGGCTGATTTTGAGTACGTATATAGCGTAAACGTGTTTGGCGTGGCCGAATTAACGCGTCTGTTGCTGCCTTATCTGAAGCCCGGAAGCCACGTGTTGAGCATCAGCAGCATGGGAGGCGTTCAGGGAAGTTCGAAGTTCGCCGGCCTGGCAGCGTATTCTTCGAGTAAAGGCGCCCTGATTACACTTAGCGAATTGCTCGCCGAAGAATACAAAGAACAACTGATTGCATTTAACGTTTTGGCGTTGGGCGCGGTGCAGACCGAAATGTTGTCCGAAGCATTCCCCGGTTTTGAAGCACCGACCTCTGCGGGCGACATGGGCCGCTACATTGCCGATTTCGCGTTAAACGGACACAGGTTTTATAACGGAAAGATTCTGCCCGTGGCGGTTTCCACGCCCTGATATGCATCCAACGTTGTCTAAATATCTGCCCGAGGAGGCCGTGGCACCCGTTTTTGAACTCATCGTCGCTTACGGCGTACATTTAAAAGTGGTGAATGAAAGGCAGACGCGTCACGGCGATTACCGCAGGCATTCGGGCAAACACGAGATTACGGTAAACGCCAACCTGAACAAATACCGGTTTTTAATGACGCTCGTGCACGAGATCGCGCATCTGGTCGCGTTTGAAAAGTACGGCCGAAACATTAAACCGCACGGGGCAGAGTGGAAACATTGTTTTCAGCAATTGATGCTTCCGTTTTTACGACCGGCCATTTTTCCCGAAAAACTTTTGCCGCTGTTGGCACGCCACTTTAAGAATCCGGCGGCGAGCAGCGATACAGATACAACGCTTTCGCTCGCGTTACAGTCGTTCGATGCCAGGCAGGACGACAAAAATTACCTTTTTGAGTTGCCGTATGGCGCTTTTTTCCGCGTGCGAAACGGCAAAATTTTCGTCAAAGGCGCGCTGCGCGTCAAGCGGTACGAATGCGTTGAAAAAGCGAGCAGCCGATTGTATTTATTCCATCCGAATGCCGAGGTGGAATGGCTTGCCCACAAATGTTAAAACCGTCCTAAACCGATTTGCTAAATCGATTGCAATTGAAGAACTTTAAGTCACGTTTCAACCTATGACTATGAACCAAAATTATTACGCCATTCTAATGGCCGGAGGGGTCGGCTCCCGCTTTTGGCCTGTGAGTACGGCCGCGTTTCCAAAACAGTTTCACGACATGCTCGGCTCGGGCCAAACGCTGATTCAGAAGACGTTTGAACGGCTGTCCAAATTAATCCCGGCCCAAAACATTTATATTCTCACGCACGAAAATTACCACAAACTCGTTCTGGACCAACTTCCCGGCATATCGGACGAACAAATCCTGCTCGAGCCCGCCATGCGAAACACGGCCCCGTGCATTTTATACGCCTCTATGAAGATTGCGGAGCGCAACCCGAACGCAATTACGATCGTGGCGCCGAGCGATCACTGGATTGAGGACGAAACTGCGTTCATAACCGATGTTACGCGCTGTTTTTCGTTTTGTGAATCACACGACGCGCTGCTGACTTTAGGCATACAACCCACATTTCCGAACACCGGCTACGGCTATATCGAGTTCGACAAACACACGCCGAATCCGCTCAAACGCGTGGTTCAGTTTCGCGAAAAGCCGGATTACGAAACTGCAAAAGGATTTCTAGAAAGCGGAAATTTCGTTTGGAACGCCGGTATTTTCATGTGGAGTATTGCCTCGGTCCTGCGTGCGTTTAAGGAATTTCAGCCGCAAATGTTCAGCTTGTTTGAAAAAGGTAGAACGGACTACAATACAGATCGGGAAACGGCCTTTATAGGCGAACATTACGCATCGGCCGCGAACATTTCAATCGACTACGCCATTATGGAACACGCGCCAAATGTTTACGTTTTGCCGGCTACGTTCGATTGGAACGACCTTGGAACATGGGGCTCGCTACACGAAAAATTGCCGAAAGATGCGACGAATAACGCCGTTGTGAATGCGCGCGTGATTCTTGAAAACGCTGCGAATAACATGATTCGGTCCGATGCAAAAAAACTGATTGTCATCGACGGACTAAACGATTACATCATTGTAGATCGGGACGATGTATTGCTGATTTACCCGAAAGGAAAAGAACAGGAAATCAAGAAAATTACCGAGCGCGTCAACACCGAAAATCAACCCTGATTGGAAGCGTTTTTATCCTCGCGGATCTGGGCTTTGCGCACTTTTTTGAACAAATTCGACGAATAAACAAAATCGACGATCGCCTCGTTATCGGTTTTAAAAATCTCTTTTTTCGTGCCTTCCCACGCGAGCACGCCTTCTTTGAGCAACACAATTTTTTGCCCGATTTCCATTACGGAATTCATGTCGTGCGTATTAATCACCGTGGTGATATTGTATTCGGCTGTGATCTCCTGAATCAGATTGTCGATTACGGTGGCTGTTTTTGGGTCGAGGCCCGAGTTCGGCTCGTCGCAGAACAAGTATTTCGGGTTGTTCACAATGGCGCGCGCAATGGCCACTCGTTTCTGCATTCCGCCTGAAATTTCGGATGGTTTTTTATGATCGGCATTGACGAGATTTACGCGTGCAAGTACCGCATTTACGCGATCGGCGATTTCTGACTTCGATTTTTTCGAAAACATCCGCAGCGGAAATCCTACGTTTTGCGCCACGGTCAGGCTGTCAAAAAGCGCGCTTCCCTGAAACACCATGCCTATTTCGGTTCGCAATTCGCGTTTTTCGTCTTCGCCCATGTTTTCGTAAATGCGTCCGTCGTACACAATCTGGCCCGAATCCGGAAGATGAATGCCCAACAAACTTTTGAGCAACACGGTTTTTCCGGAGCCGCTCTGCCCGATGATCAGGTTCGTTTTTCCCGTTTCGAACGTCGTCGTAATGCCTTTGAGCACGGTGTGTTCGCCGAACGACTTGACAAGTTTTTTTACTTCGATCATTTGCTCAGCAATAATTGGGTTAGAATGTAGTTGGCCAGAATAATCACAACGCTCGTCCAAACGAACGATGTGGTTGATGCTTTACCTACCTCGAGCGCGCCGCCCCTCATGTAAAAGCCGTGAAACGACGGAATCGTGGCCAGCAGAATCGCAAACACAAACGTTTTAATCAATGCGTAGGCAATGTGAAACGGAATAAAATCGGTTTGTATTCCCATGATAAATTCGTCCGATGTCGTGTGACCGCCATAAACGCCCGCCATCCAGCCGCCTAAAACGCCTAAGAACATGCTCAGCATAATCACAAACGGGTAGAGCAGCATCGCTACAATTTTTGGAAATACAAGGTAATTCAGTGCATTTACGCCCATCACTTCAAGTGCGTCAATTTGTTCAGTCACACGCATGGTGCCGATGCTCGAGGTAATGAACGACCCCACTTTACCGGCCATGATAATCGAGATAAACGTAGGCGCAAATTCCAGAACAACAGATTGCCGCGTGGCAAAGCCAATAAGGTATTTTGGAATCAGCGGATTAGTAAGGTTTAGCGCCGTTTGAATCGAAACCACACCGCCAACGAAAAACGAAATAAACGCCACAATGCCTAGCGATCCAATGATGAGGTCGTCTATTTCCTTGAGAATGAGCCCGCGCATGACCGAAGCTTTTGTCGGTTTGCGGAAAACGTCTTTGATCATCAGCGAATACCGGCCGATCTGCGTTAAATAGCGCGAGATTATCATGCGAATAATTTGACGCTAAAATAGGAATTTGTTTGGCCTTTTCCGAATTTATTGCGCTTGCAAACACGCGATTCAATCCGGGATTCAAGAAGTCAGAACAGTTTTTCGCGCATTTTTTGCCAGCGGTAACGTCTTATGAATCGGGCTTGTTCTGGTGTGACAAGCATTTTGGCGCCGCTGCGTCTGGCTTTGAGATATCCGCGGATATAGTCGAAAAACAATAGCGGTTTGCGTTTTCTGACCGAAAGTTTGGCCGATGCAATCGCCGTAATCCAGAGCCCGTAACCCAGAGTGTAAAACGCTTCTCCTTGCTTGTACCGGGCCGATTTGTTGTAGTTTGCACCTGTGGGTTTCAAATGTTTTACACGCAGGTTTTCGAAACTTCTGATGTTCCAGCCGTAATAGCGGCATAAGAGTTCGTCCACCGTATCCCATCCCATAGCCGGTTGCAACCCTCCGATTTGTTCAAAACACCCGCGCCGGTAAGTTTTGAGCGCGCCGCGTATATGGTCTTTATCGGTCAGGTTTTCAAGAACCCATTCGCCTTTTCGTTCGATGTAAGCAAAGCCTCCCGCGAGTCCGAGTTTGGAATCGGCAGCAAACGCCTCAATCAGCGTTTCGAAGTAATTTTCGGGCAAAATCAGATCGGCGTCGAGTTTGGCGATTAAATCCACGGGTTCATGCAGCGCATCGAGTCCTTTTTGAAAGGCGCGGATTACCTTGCTTCCGGGCAAATGAACGCTTTCGGAGGTAGTCACAATTGCGCGAACCCAGCGGAATCTTTCGGCGTAGGCTTTTGCGATTTCGGCCGTTAGGTCCGATGAATGGTCGTCCACGACAATCGCTGTAGCTGGCAACACAGTCTGACGCGCGAGCGAATCGAGCATCAGCGGCAAAAACGCAGCTTCGTTATGTGCGGGAATGATAACGGCGTACCTCATCTTATCGAATGCGTTCGGCACAAACGGCGTAATAGCGCGGCGTAAATCGCCTCAGCAACGGACGGAACCCGAACTTTTTTACGGGATGCGTCCAGTATTCGCGATCGGTGATTTTCCAGCCTGTTTTTTCGAGCAGCCAGTCCAGTTGCCAGTCTTCAAATTCGTGGTAATGCCGGTCCCATGGGTCGGTTTTGCTTCGGTACGCGGGGGCAAACCACAAACGCAGCGGAACCGTAATCAGTATTTTCGGAGCGCGGGTTTTGTGCAATACGGTAAACGGATTCAGCAAATGTTCAAAAATTTCGAACGCGGTCACGACCTGCGCCCCGGTGTTTTCCACGGCTGCCGGATCCCAGTCTAAATCTTCGCCCCTGGTGTTCTGAACCGAAAAACCTTCTTTTTTCATCAGTTCTGAAAAAGGGTTGGGTACGCCCAGATCGAGAATTTTCTCGTTTGGACTGACGTGCTTTTTTACAAATGCCATCGTGTGGCGAAACCGCTTTTCGGGATAAGTGTTTTCGTACATATTAATATCGGTACACAAACGCGTTCACATTCATTCCCGCGCCTACGGAGGCAAAGATAATCACATCGCCCTTTTGAAGTTCATGTCCCTTAACTTTGTGTTTGCTGAGCAAATCGTAAAGCGTTGGTACGGTTGCCACGCTGCTGTTTCCGAGTTTGTGAATGCTCATGGGCATGATATCCTCAGGCGGCGTTTGGTTGTACAATTTGTAAAAACGCGTAGTGATGGCCTCGTCCATTTTTTCGTTTGCCTGGTGGATGATAATCTTGCGGACCGATGAAATGTCCACGCCGCTTTTGTCGAGACAGTTTTTCATCGCCTGTGGCACCTGGGTTAGCGCGAACTCGTAAATTTTGCGGCCGTGCATTTTCAAATAGCGCACATCGCGGTCTTTTTCGGGTTTGTAAGACGGCCCGAAATAAAGCCAAAAAGCTTCGTGTTGCGTAAACGACGCGTGTTCGTAAGACATCAGTCCTTCTTCTTCGCTCGCTTCTACCACGGTTGCACCGGCACCGTCGGCGTAAATCATCGCGTCCCGGTCGTGATCGTCTACCACGCGCGAAAGCGTTTCGGAACCAATCACCACACAGCGTCTGGCCATGCCCGATTTAATAAATGCGTAGGCTTGCAGTACACCCTCGATCCAACCCGGACAACCAAACAGCAAATCGTAAGCAACGCACCGCGGGTTTGCAATGCCCAATTTGTGTTTTACGCGCGCCGCGAGGTTTGGAACCAGGTCGCTTTGAATTGCGCCTTTTTTTACATTGCCGAAGTTATGCGCCACGATGATGTAGTCGAGCGTTTCCGGATCTATGCCAGCATCGTCAATGGCTGCTTTGGCCGCAAAGAACGCAAGGTCCGATGTTTCGAGATTTTCTTCTGCATAACGGCGTTCGTGTATGCCGGTAATGTCCTGAAACTTTCCAATCGTTGTCGTGGGCGGAAATTCCAGAGCGCGACCGCTTTCGTTATAGAATTCGTGAAATTCAAAATCCGCATTCGTTCGCTTGAGCAGCGGAATATAAGAGCCGGATCCCGTGATTCGTATTGTCATTAGGTAAGTTTGAGTGAACCCAAGTTAATAAATTCTCCCTTTGTTTTCTGCGTCAGGTTGCATCTTAATTTGCATGACGGTGGCAATCGAAAGTGCCCTGGTCTTGATCGTTTCTGCCATCGGACCGGCAAAATGCTCATCCACAACCGAGTAAAACGTGTCGAGCCACATGTTAAACTCTGTAGGTCCCAGTCTGGTTTGGGCGTGAAGGTCCAGATGTACCTGCATCACGTTCTTTTTGTACGAACCCCGGCGGAAAATATTCTGGTCCCAGAAATCCACGATATGCGGCAAATGCTGTTCGAGGTCCATGTTGGCGATTCCGAAGAAGATTTCGCGCATGCGTTCATAGCCAAACAACTTTGTGTAAAACGCGCGCATGAGTTTTTCCAGGTCGCTTCTTGTTACTAAATCGTTCATATAGAAGCCCCAGCGAACCGGGGCAGTTGTTAGTTTTCCATATAGGCTTCAATGGGTGCGCAGGAACAAATCAGGTTCCGGTCGCCATATGCATCGTCTACGCGTCTCACACTCGGCCAGAATTTATTCCCGGCAATATAGTCCAGCGGGAACGCGGCTTTTTGGCGCGAATACGGCAACGTCCATTCATCGGCCGTAAGCATTGCCAACGTATGAGGTGCATTTTTAAGCGGGTTATTGCTGTCCGATGCCGAAGCTTCCCGAATTTCCTCCCGAATTGAAATCATAGCATCGCAAAAACGGTCGAGTTCCTCGAGATTTTCACTTTCGGTAGGCTCAATCATAAGCGTTCCGGCCACGGGGAAAGAGACTGTTGGCGCGTGGAAACCGTAATCCATAAGGCGTTTGGCAATATCGCTCACTTCGATGCCGCGCTCTTTAAACGGACGACACTCGAGAATCATTTCGTGAGCCGCGCGCCCCATTTCTCCGGTGTAAAGCGTTTGGTAATGGCCCGAAAGGCGTTCTTTGATGTAATTCGCGTTTAGAATGGCGTGTTCGGTCGCCTCGCGCAATCCGTCGGCCCCGAGCATCGAAATGTAACCGTACGAAATCAGGCAAACGAGCGCCGATCCGTAGGGTGCCGCAGAAATCGCGGACATCGCATCTGCTCCTCCTGTTGGAATAACAGGATTCGACGGCAAAAACGGCGCGAGATCTTTTGTTACGCAGATTGGCCCAACACCCGGCCCGCCGCCTCCGTGAGGAATCGCGAAAGTTTTGTGCAGGTTCAGGTGACAGACGTCGGCCCCGATAGTCGCCGGATTCGTAAGTCCAACCTGAGCGTTCATGTTGGCCCCGTCCATATAAACGAGTCCGCCGTTGTCGTGAATGATGCGCGTAATATCGATAATCGCCGCCTCGTAAACGCCGTGTGTCGACGGGTAGGTTACCATCAGACACGAAAGTTTGTCTTTGTGTTGTTCGGCTTTGGCTCGCAGATCGTCCACGTCGATGTTTCCGTTTTCCATGGTTTTAGTTACCACGATATGCATGCCCGCCATCGCTGCAGAAGCCGGGTTTGTGCCGTGGGCCGATGCCGGAATCAGGCAAACGTTGCGGTGGTCGTCTCCCCGCGAAATATGGTAAGCGCGAATCGCCATGAGTCCCGCGAATTCGCCCTGAGCGCCCGAGTTCGGTTGTAAACTCGTCGCCGCAAATCCCGTAATCACGTTCAGTTGCTGTTCGAGTTTGGACAATGCAATGCGATAACCTTCGGCTTGTTCAACAGGAGCAAACGGGTGAATGCTGTTCCATTGGGGCATGCTCAGCGGCAACATTTCAGCAGCGGCGTTGAGTTTCATCGTACACGACCCGAGCGAAATCATAGAATGGTTGAGCGCCAGATCTTTGCGTTCCAGCGACTTGATGTAACGCATGAGCGCCGTTTCCGATTGGTGTTTGTTAAACACTTCGTGCTCAAGGAACGAAGATGTGCGTTGAAGGTGGCCCGGCAGGTAAACGTTTTGGCTCAATGACTCGATTTCAACCGCAGTTTTAGACATAGCCTGGGCAAAAATACCCGCGATTTCCACGACTTCGCAAAGGTTGCTCGTTTCGTTAAACGACACACAAACCGTGTTGGCGTCGGCATACCAGAAATTGTATTCTTTGGCCTCGGCCAGTTTTTTTACGGCAGCGGCATCGGCAGTGATTTCGAGCGTGTCAAAGAAATGCTCGTTTTTTTGAACAATGCCCATTTTTGCGAGTGCCTCAGAAAGGGTGGCCGCGCAACCGTGCACGCGCCCGGCAATGTTCTTAAGCCCTTTGGGACCGTGATATACGGCGTACATTCCGGCCATCACAGCCAGAAGTACCTGAGCTGTACAAATATTCGAAGTGGCTTTTTCGCGTTTGATGTGCTGTTCTCTCGTTTGGAGTGCCATGCGAAGTGCGCGGTTTCCGTCAGCGTCTTGGGAAACACCTATGATGCGACCCGGCATGCTGCGTTTGTACGCTTCTTTAGTTGCGAAATAACCCGCGTGCGGTCCGCCGTAACCCATCGGGATTCCAAAACGCTGTGTGGTTCCCACGACAACATCGGCCCCGAGTTCGCCCGGAGATGCAAGTACAACGAGGCTCAGAATATCGGCAGCCACCGCAGTTTTAATGCCGGCCGCTTTTGCGTTTTCAATGAATTTTCCAATGTCCGACACCTTTCCGTGTTTGCCCGGATACTGAAGCAGCGCACCGAAGAATTCTCCCGAAGGTTCAAAATTTTCGGCCTCGCCCACGACGAGTTCCACGCCAATCGGAGTGGCGCGCGTTTGTATTACCGAAAGCGTCTGCGGCAAAATCTGATCGGAGACAAAAAATTTGTGAGCGTTGTTCTTCTTTTGCTCGCGCTCGCGCACATCGAACAAAAGGGCCATGGCTTCTGCGGCCGCAGTTCCTTCGTCGAGCAAAGATGCGTTTGCGATTTCCATTCCCGTAAGTTCAATCACGGTGGTCTGAAAGTTCAGCAGCGCCTCGAGACGTCCTTGGGCAATCTCGGCCTGATAAGGCGTATAAGCCGTGTACCATCCCGGGTTTTCAAACACGTTGCGAAGAATCGCCGCGGGCACAATTGCAGGGTGGTACCCCATGCCGATGTACGATTTAAAAATCCGGTTTTTGCCGCCCAAAGCGCGCATATGGTTCAGGAATTCGTATTCTGTCATGGCCGGATCCAGCTTCAGGGGTTCCTTAAGCCGAATGTCATCCGGAAGTGTTTCGTAAATCAGGCGGTCAATAGAATCTACGCCAATGGTTTTCAACATGTGTTGCACTTCGGAGTCGCGCGGCCCGATGTGTCTCAAAGCAAATGCATCTGTTTTCATAAAAGGGAGTCGCTGTGTGTGATTTAGCTCGCGCAAAAATACGGCTTTTTAATCAAAATAGCCTTCGTCCGCTGCGATTTTAAACAAATCTGACGCATTAAACCCGGCCGGGGTTTGCGTAACTTTGTAAGCTGTGAAAAACCTGAGAACCGCATTCGATTTTTACCTGCAAAGCAGCCTTCACGTCGCCGTTTCTGTTTTGGCCCTCGTGCAGGTGACGCGCATTCGTCTGAGCCTGCCGCCGGATATAATCGTATCGCTTTTCGCGTTTTTCGGAACCGTAGTGGGTTACAATTTCATTAAATACGACGCGCTCGCCAGAGGGGGTAGGGTCCGGCTTACTCCACGCATGAAGCTGTTCATTTTCGTAAGTGCCACTAGCGCCATTGGAGCATTTTACTGTTTCTGGCAGCTTTCTTCTGCAGTGCGTTGGGCGGCTGTGGGCGTTCTTGTCATAACCGCATTATACGCGCTTCCGTTTTTCCCGAACCGGAGAACCGCAAGAGATTGGGCCGGCCTCAAAATCTACTTTGTGGCGTTCAGCTGGGCCGTGGTCACCGTGGTATTGCCCGTTATGGAAGCGGGCGCAAATTTCACCTCAGACGTACTCATCGTTTGCGGGCAGCGGTTTTTGCTCATCGTAGTGCTGTTGCTCATTTTTGAAATCATAGACCTGGCCACGGACGATGTTCACCTGCTCACCGTTCCCCAACAAATCGGCGTCCCAAAAACCAAAATGCTCGGTGTGGCGGGTATGGTCCTGCTTTTGTCGCTCGATATTTTTAAACACCGTTCACAACCAGAATTCACGCTTATCAACCTCAGCTTTGGCCTTGTCGTATGTGCGTTTCTGTGGTTTGCCACGCCCTGCCGGTCCAAATATTACACGGCATTCTGGGCAGAATCGCTACCCGTTTTCTGGTGGATTGCCCTTGAGTATCACATTTAATTCGGGCGTTCCGGCGGATGAACACAGTCGCAAAAACAACATCTGGCCGCCGTCGCGTGCTTCGCTATATCTCTGCGAGGATGCCGCTGCGCCCGCTAACGCGCACGTTTACAACAACCCCGAGCGTTTAAGCAATGCCTCGGGTTTGGGCTCCTGGCCGCGGAAACGTTTGTAAAGCGTCATCGGATGTTCGGTTCCTCCTTTAGACAAAATATGTTCTTTAAACTTCGATGCGATGTCGCGGTTAAAAATACCGTGTTCGGCAAAATGTTCAAACGCGTCCGCATCGAGCACTTCGGCCCATTTATAGGAGTAATAACCGGCTGCATAACCGCCCTGAAAAATATGCGAAAAAGCCGTGCTCATCGCGTTTTCGGCTACGTCCGGGTACAGCTGGGCGCGGGACATGGCCGTGGTTTCAAACGATTTTACGTCGTTAATCAGTTCCGGATCTTCGGAGTGCCAGCCCATATCGAGCAACCCGAATCCGAGTTGGCGCAGCGTGGCCATTCCCTGTTGAAACGTAGCGCTCTCCCGGATTTTGGCAACGATGTCCGCGGGAATGATTTCTCCCGTTTTGTAGTGGCGCGCAAACAGTGCAAGCGCTTCGGGTTCGTAACACCAGTTTTCCATAATCTGGCTGGGCAGTTCTACAAAATCCCAGTAAACGCTTGTGCCGGAAAGACTCGGGTAAACCGTATCGGCGAGCATGCCGTGAAGCGCGTGCCCGAATTCGTGAAACAGCGTCGTGACTTCCTGAAACGTGAGCAGCGAGGGCTTCGAAGCCGTGGGTCGCGTAAAGTTGCAAACGATAGAAATATGCGGACGTTCGTTTC
>CAZTGF010000049.1:5285-14705 GCA_964612955.1 uncultured Flavobacterium sp. | reverse complement strand
GCGAATCTTTCTTAACGCCCACTTCGTTCATTCAGTCCACTCACAATACCGTAGGCGCACAGATTGCGCTGAACCTTGGCTGTAAAGGCTATAATTTCACGTATGTAAACGGTTCGGTTTCGTTTGAATCGGCCCTGCTCGACGCCCAGATGATGCTCGATGAAAATCCGGGCGCAACGATTCTCGCCGGCGGCATCGATGAAATGAACGACTATACGCTCGAGCTGTTTCAGATTGCCGGGAAAGTCAAAAAATCGGCTCAAGGAATGCGTTTTTATCCCGCCGGTTCACAGGCTGCTGTTTATAGCGAAGGTGCTGCGTTTTTTGCGCTCGGGACTCAGAAAACGGATACGTCATATGCGAAAATCGAAGCGATTTCACTGTTAAATGCCATCGGACCCAACGAAATTCACGACCGTGCAGCCGCTTTTTTAAACGAAAATGGTTATGATGCAACGGATATAGACGCCGTGATTCTCGGTTATAACGCGGATGCGGATTTCGAAGGTTATTACGATGCGGTTCGCGATGGAATTGCTGCGCCTCTTGCGCTTTGTTACAAAAATTTGACGGGTGAATTCAGTACGAGTTCGGCTGTAGGTTGCTATTTTGCCGCCCATTGGATCAGTGGGGCACCGATTCCGGATCAGGCCGTGATTTCTGGAACTAAACGAAAATTGAAGCGCGTGCTCTTGTACAACCAATACCGCGGCCGGGACCACAGTTTTGTGCTAATGTCCGAACCATGAAACACAATTTTGCGACGCTTTTTGCCGTAAGCGCGTTATTGGTTCTCGCGTTATTGAACCTGTTTTCTCCAGTGCCGCAGGTTTGGTTCTGGCTTGTGATGTGGTCCTGGCTGTTGCTCGCGGTTTGGGGAAGTTTCAGAATTTCGAGTCAGTATCATCTGAAGTCGCATTGCAGCGGTAAGACCGACGAAAAAATAGTCGCACTTAGTTTCGACGATGGCCCAAGCGAATACACACCGGAAGTTCTCGCGCTATTGGAATCCCACGGCGTTTCGGCTACGTTTTTCTGCATCGGACACCAACTTGAAAAGCATCCGGACCTGGCTGCGCGCATTGTAGCTGCCGGTCACGATATCGGAAACCATTCCTATTCACACAGCCGTTGGTTCGATTTTTTTCCGACACCGAAAGTGATCGCGGAAATTCGGAGGACCGATGCGCTGATTTTTGAGCAAACCGGTAAAAAGCCGCGCTGGATCAGGCCGCCTTACGGGGTTACAAATCCGTCTATTGCGCGGGCTGTGGAAAAGACAGGTCATGAGGTTATCGGCTGGAATATCCGGTCGAATGACGGCGTTAGTCGGAACGAAGAATACATTTACAAAAAAATCATCGGCAAGTTAAAACCCGGTGGCATTATTCTCATGCACGACACGCGAGGGAGCAGCGTTAGGGTTTTGGAACGGATATTGGTAACTTTGCCCCGTTTGAATTACCGCGTCGTTCCTTTGGCGCAATTGCTTAATACCGAAGCTTATGAATCGTAATTTGTTGTTCTTGTTTTTGCTGCTTCCGCTGTGCGCCCCGGCCCAGTTTCAGAAAATGTCCGATGCGGAAAGCGCCTCGTTCCGAAAATCGGTGGATGCGGCTTCGGAAAAAATCAGGACAATCGCTTCGGATTTCACCCAACTCAAACATCTGGACTTTCTAGACAAAGAAATTGAAACTTCGGGAAAAATGGTATTTGCCGAGCCGTCGAACCTGGTTTGGCAGTATGAAAAACCCTATAATTATTCGATTGTTTTCAAAAACAACAAGGTTTACATCAACGACGCCGGCAAGAAAAGCTCGATGGATGCGAACGCGTCTAAAATTTTCGGCAAACTGAACAGCCTTATTGTGGGAAGTTTAAGCGGCAAACTGTTTAACGAACGCGAGTTTGAAATTTCGTTTCTGAAATCCAAAGATGCAAATCTGGCCCGGTTAAAACCCCGCGACGCCGAACTTCGCAAATACCTTCGGGAAATAGAACTTTATTTTGATCCTGCAGACCACCAGGTAAAAGAAGTGCGATTGATTGAATCCGCGACCGATTACACGAAAATCATCTTTAAAAACAAACGCCTTAATGTTGCGGTTCCCGGTTCTGCTTTTGCTCATTAGCAGTTTGTGGCTTGCCGGTTGCGGAAGCGGAAAGGCCGTAGGCGATCTGGCATTCCGGGTGGCAAATACGTATTTTTCGGACGCCGGACGCGATTATGTTTATCGCGCGAATATCAACATCGGGACTCATTCGCTCACTGGAATTTTTGCGGCGCGGAAAGTCGGTGCCGATGCACATCGGATTGTACTTACTACCGACTTCGGAAATACGCTGCTGGATATGGAAATCGGGCCGAAACACGAAAAAATAAACTACATTACCCAAAATCTGGATCGGCGAGTTGTAAGAAAAACGCTGATTTCCGATTTCAGAATGCTGTTTTCGTCCGGATGTTTTTCAACACAAAACCCAAACGAAAAAGTATTTTCCTGCGCGTCCGACACTTCGGGGACTTCATTTGCCCAACTGAACCAAAACGGGCAATTGGTGCTTTTGGGCTCGGGCAGCCAAAGAAAACCACGAGTAAGCATCGCGTTTGTGCCTGAAAATGATACATTTGCTCACAAAATAACTGTTTCACACAGCAATATTCCACTTGAGATAGAACTTTTAACCTTAAACCAACCATGAGAAAATTAATGTTATTCACGGCGTTGCTTTTGTCGTTCTACGCCCAATCGCAGGTCACGTTTTCGCCCGGAGTTCGCGGTGGTCTAAACTGGTCAACGCTTACCCAGTCTGACCTGGATTTTAAAGCCGGGTTTTACGCAGGCGCTTTTGGCAACATCGGGCTCACCCGTTTTTACAGCTTGCAGCCCGAGATTAGTTTCTCCAAACAAGGCGGGCAGGGCGCCATTCACCGCGAAATCGGGTATAATCAAAATGGATATCCTGTAACAGAACAGGTTAGTGATCACGTAGATTTGCACTACGTATCGTTAAGCCTGATTAATAAATTTACGTTCATGGACAGGTTTGGCATTCAGGTAGGACCGGTTCTGGATTTTAACACCTCGAGCAATGTTCCGCTAAATTCTGACCTTGACGTAGGTGTGTCATTCGGATTGTTTTTTAATGTGGCAAAAGGGCTCAGCGTGGAAGCGCGCGTAAAACAAGGGTTCGTAGATGTGATCGAATCCGGACAATACCATGAGCTCGAAGGTTGGTATTTGTTCGAGGATTTTAACGCGAACACCGTATTTCAGATCGGTTTGTCGTATCAATTTGATTTAACCGTTAAGGATGCTGAATAATTTTTATAAAGTTCTCGAAGTTACGTCCGATGGCAATGCGCACGCCGTCACGGTGGAAGTGAACCCGGAACACGCAGTTTTCGGCGGACATTTTCCCGGAAATCCCGTAATGCCGGGCGTTTGTATGGTGCAAATCATCAAGGAACTCACAGAGCGCATCGGGCAAAAAAACGTGCAATTGCAATCGCTTTCGAATGTGAAATTCATGGCGTTGATTAACCCGGAAAAAACACCTGTGCTGCGGTTGGACCTCGATATCGCGCCGACAGAATCGGGTTTTAAGGTGAAAAACACAACTTATTTCAACGATACCCTCGCGCTGAAGTTATCGGGAAATTTTAAAACAGTATGATATGAAAATCTGGCTTACTCTTTTTCTTCTGACCTTTATCGGGTCCGATATCGCTGAGGTTCGGAAACTATATCCGGCCGCGTCCGCAAACGAAAAAAATGCGCATGAATTCCACGAAATCGTGAATCGCGTAGGTTCAGACGATGCCGTGATTCAGGCTTACCGCGGGGCCGCAGAAACGTTGTTGAGCAAATTTTCGGGCAAAGTCGGCGAGAAGATCAGCCATATGAAAGCCGGCGCGGATTTAATTGACGGTGCAGTTAGCAAAGATCCGGACAATATCGAAATCCGCATGGTGCGCCTCAGCGTTCAGGAAAACGTGCCGCGCATCGTAAATTACCGCAAGAACAAAGACGAAGACAAAGCCGCAATCCTGGCCGGATACGAAAAAAGCGGTCCGATTAAAGAATATATCCGACAGTTTATTCTGCGTTCGGACAGTTTTTCTAAAGAAGAAAAAAACGCGTTTAAGTAATGCCATTATTGCAACGTCGGTTTGAGCAGCTCAATGCCTGCGTCATCATGCCGACCTATAACAACGCTAAAACCGTTGCCCGCGTTGTCGATAGCGTGTTAGCGTATACTCAGAATCTGATCGTTGTAAACGACGGCGCCACGGACGGCACATCGGAAATTCTGAGCCGTTACCCGGGCATTGCCGTACTTGCGCATCCTCAGAA
The DNA here is from genome assembly GCA_964612955.1 of uncultured Flavobacterium sp. Taxonomy (GTDB): domain Bacteria; phylum Bacteroidota; class Bacteroidia; order Flavobacteriales; family Flavobacteriaceae; genus Flavobacterium. The sequence goes on along the minus strand of CAZTGF010000049.1, from coordinate 10,347 downwards.
TCGCGGAAAAGGAAAAGCACTGCAAACCGGAATTTCGCACGCCACCCAACTCGGATACGATTACGCCATTACGATTGATTCGGACGGACAACATTTTGCCGAAGACTTGGCCGTATTCCTCGACGAAATTGCGCAAAACGGCCCTGCATTGCTCATAGGAAGCCGCGACATGAAAGGCGAAACCGTACCCAAAAAAAGCAGTTTCGGTAACCGGTTTTCAAATTTCTGGTTTTGGGTAGAAACCGGCATAACGCTTAGCGATACGCAATCGGGTTACCGGCTGTATCCGCTCAAATCGCTTCCGGGACGCTATTTTACGACGAAGTTCGAATTCGAAATTGAAATCATCGTGCGCGCCGCCTGGAAAGGCATTCCCGTAAAAAATGTTCCCGTAGGCGTGCTTTACGACCCCGAGGAGCGCGTTTCGCATTTTCGGCCGTTCCGCGACTTTACGAGAATCAGCATTTTAAATACGGTCCTCGTAGCACTTGCGCTGTTATTTTACCTGCCGCGATTGCTGTTCTGGCGGTTTAAAAAAAAGGGACTTAAAAAATTTCTGACTCAGGATTTGTTCGCAACCTCGGACAGTCGTGCCAAAAAAGCAACTTCCGTGGCGCTTGGCGTTTTTATTGGATTGTCGCCATTCTGGGGCTTTCACACGGCTCTCGTGATTTTTTTGGCTGTGATTTTCCGGCTCAATAAAAGCATTGCGTTTGTGTTTTCCAACGTGAGTTTGCCGCCATTCATCCCTTTTATCATTTACGGTTCGTTGCTTACAGGTGGAATATTTTTCGGGGAACCGCTGTCGATTGCGTTTTCGGACGGGCTTTCTATTTCTGATGTAGGACGCCACATTGCCCAGTATTTCGTGGGAAGTCTTACTTTAGCGACCGTGATGGCGACGGTTTCGGGCATTTTAGCTTATGCGATCCTCGGCCAGTTCAGAACCCGGAAATGATGCAGACTTTTTTCTTTAATGCGGACCGATGGATTCGTCTCAATGTCCGATGGGCGCTGGCAGCAGCGGTCGTTTACCTGTTGCTGTTCGGGTGGCTTTCGCTCAGGCTCGGTTTTGAGGAAGACGTTAGCAAGCTGATTCCCGCGTCAGAGGAGGAAAGGCGCAGCACCCAGATTTTAAGTCAGTTAAATTTTGCCGATAACATTTCGGTTGTTTTGTCAGCAAAGGGCGAGACTCCCGAATTATTGGCCGATGCCGCAGCCTATCTTGAATCCGAAATCGAGCGGCGTTGCGCACCGTATCTCAAAAACATTCAGGGCCGCGTGGACGATGCGCGAATGCAGCAAACCGTGGATTTTGTGTACGAGAATCTGCCTTTTTTTCTGTCCGATGCCGATTATGACCGAATAGAAAACCAGCTGAACCGCGACAGCATTTCGGGAATCGTAGGAGCGAATTTACGCGCGATGCTTTCCCCTTCGGGAATTGTGATTTCGGATTACATTCGGCGCGATCCGATGGGGCTAACATTTGGCGCTCTTAAACAATTACAGCCCGGCGACAACTCCGGATTTAGAATAGAAAACGGCTACCTGACGCGCTCTAACGGCCGTGAAGTTGCACTGTTTTTAACGCCACGAGAACCCGCGAGCGAAACGGACAAAAACAGCGAACTCGCGAGCGAACTTTACGAGATTCAACAATCGTTTCACGAGAAGTTTCCAAAGGTGGAAGCCCGTATTTTCGGAGCGTCACTTGTTGCGGTGGCCAACGCCTCACAAATTAAGCGCGACATTCAACTCAGTACGGGCGTCGCGATGACGCTGCTCATGGTCATTCTCGCGCTTTTTTACAGGCGCTGGTTTATTCCGTTGCTTATTTTTCTGCCAACGGTTTTCGGACTTGTTTTTTCACTGGCGCTGCTATATTTGCTCAAAGGAAAAATTTCGGCGATTTCACTCGGCATCGGCGCGATTCTGATTGGCATTACGATAGATTATTCGCTCCACATCCTCACACATTACAAACAGAGCGGTTCGCTTAAAAATTTGTACCGAGACATTACGCGTCCGCTATTCATGAGTTCGGCCACGACGGCGATTGCGTTTTTGTGTCTGGTTTTCGTCAAATCCGAGGCGTTGCAGGACCTCGGCATTTTCGCGGCTTCGATCGTGATGGCATCGGCCTTTTTCTCGCTTTTACTGATTCCGCAACTCTACCAACCGGACGGACATTCCGCTGAACGCGCTCACGTGATTGACAAATTATCGCGCATTGCGTTCGAAAAAAACAAGTTTCTCGTCTGGACCACAATAGCGCTTGTTGGCGTTTGTGCATTCAGTTTTCACCGCGTAAGTTTTAACGGCGATATCGGCCAGCTTAATTACGTTCCTGAGAATTTGCAACAAGCCCGGGCCGCGCTCGAAGGCAGTCAATCCGGATTGAAATCGATTTACGTAGCGGCGCATGGGAAAAGTCAGTCCGATGCGTTTTTGAGCCACGAAGCTGTTTCTGCGCGTTTGCAAACATTACAGTCTGGCGGTCTGATCGAGAATGTTACTTCACTCGGCCCGTTCGCGGTCTCAGATTCTTTACAGTCTGCGCGATTGAACCGATGGAATGCATTCTGGACCGAGGAACGAAAAGCCGGAATAAAGCAACTTTTTGTATCCGAAGGCGTACCTGCCGGCATGAACGCTCGTGCTTACGAACCGTTTTTTGCGCATTTGGATGCAGAATTTGTCGTTCCCGGAATTGAAAAATGGCGGTCTTTCGAGGCCTTGCAGTTTGATCAGTTTGTGAGCCATCGGGCCGATTTAACGACGGTTTTATCCATCGTCAAGGTTAAACCCGAACACCGTTTGGCCGTACTTTCGGGGCTCTCTGGCAGTGAATTCTGGCTCGCCATCGACCGGCAGCAGATGAACGAACGCTTTCTTGCGCGGTTGCAACACGATTTTTCTACGCTCGTAAATTTGTCGTTTGGCGCCGTTTTACTCGTGCTGTTCGTGTTTTTCCGGCGGTTTGAACTCGTGCTTTTAAGCAGCATTCCGATTGCACTTACCGCTATGGTCACGGCCGGACTTATGGCGTGGTTTGATATTGAACTTAATATTTTCAGTTCCATCGTATGCACGCTTGTATTTGGGCACGGTGTGGATTTCAGCATATTTATGACGAGTGCGCTGCAAAAGGAACATACGACGGGCAAAAATCAAATGCCTGTGTATCGCGCTTCCATTTTACTGGCCGTACTCACTACGATTCTCGGGATAGGGGCGCTTGTATTTGCCAAACATCCGGCGTTGCGGTCCATCTCGACTGTGGCGCTCATCGGCGTTTCGGTAGCGGTGTTGATTACGTTTGTGCTTTATCCGCGGGTTTTTCGGTTTTTTATCTCGAACCGGACTAAAAACGGAAAATCGCCATTGAGGTTTTGGCGCACGATTCACTCTGTGCTTTCGTTTGCGTATTACGGAGCGGGCGGCGTTCTGCTCTCGCTCGTGGCCTGGGTCGTTTTTAAATTGTTTCCAATATCGCACGCGAGGAAATTGCGCATTTTTCACCGCTTGATGTCGTCCTATATGCTATCGGTGTTCTGGACCTATCCGCGTGTAAAACGCATCGTGTTGAATCCGCTTGGGGAACGCTTTGACAAACCTGCGATTATCGTTGCAAACCACAGTTCGTTTCTCGATATTCTCGCGCTGGGCAGTTTGAGTACGAAAACCGTGTTTATGGTAAGCGACTGGGTATATCGTTCTCCCGTAATCGGACTGGGCGTGCGGCTGGCCGGATTTTACCCCGCATCTCAGGGAATCGAGGGCGGCGTTGACGAACTCAGAAAGAAAATCGATCAGGGTTATTCGCTCGTGATTTTTCCCGAAGGAACCAGATCGCCGGACAACAGCATCAGACGGTTCAAAAAAGGTGCGTTTTTTCTTGCGCAGCAGTTTTCGCTCGACATTGTTCCCGTGGTCATTCACGGTTTGTCCGAAGTGGCGCCCAAACGGGATTTTATCCTGAATCCGGGCCGGATGACGGTTCAGATACTGCCGAGAATCCCATCGGACAGCAACCAATACGGGTCAGATTACGCTTCAAAAACCAAAAACATCAACCGCATGATGCGTGCTCATTACGCCAAAATGCGATTGGAGTTAGAACCAGCGTCGTATTTTAAAGCGCTGCTGCTCGAAAGTTTCGATTACAAGGAGCGCGATATCGTGAAAGACGTTCGGGCCGATATCGACCAAAACCTGAATCGTTACCACTGGATCGGACGCCAAATTGCAGACAGTGCGCGCGTGTTACACCTCAGCGACGACTACGGACAACTCGATATGTTACTCGCACTGATGCACCCGGGAATTGCGATCGAATCGGTACAAATGCGCCCCGAAGCCGCGGAAATTGCGACATCGAACTATATCGCCAAAAAGCGGAACCTGCGCTATGTGCAAACGCCGTCGGGGCCTTATGATATATTACTTGTAAGTGCCGATATCGATCCGAAAACCATTGATGTAAATCTGCCCGACACGATCGTGGTGCGCGGCTCAGAATTAATCGCGTATTTTGCAGCGAACGGCTACGTTTGTAAATCTCAATTTGACAAGCGTACGGCGGTGTTACTCAAGGCATGAAACAAAAGTACGATGTAGTGGTAATTGGCAGCGGCCTCGGCGGTTTGGTTTCTGCCTTAATCCTCGCGAAGGAAGGGTACAGCGTGTGCGTGCTCGAAAAGAACAACCAGTTCGGCGGAAATCTGCAGACTTTTGTGCGCGACAAAACGATTTTTGACACCGGAATCCACTATATAGGCGGGCTCGACAAAGGCGAAAATCTTCACCGCTATTTTGCGTATTTGGGCATCATGGACGATTTGAAGCTCAAACGAATGGACCGTGACGGCTTCGACATCGTTTCATTCGGCGATGATGAGGTCGCGTATCCGCATGCACAGGGTTATGAGCATTTCGTGAATCAGTTGGCGGTACATTTTCCCGATGAGAAGCAGAACATACAGACGTATTGCAACAAAGTCCGCGAAATCTGCGACAGTTTTCCGCTTTACAACCTTCAGCATCAGGGCCGATACGA
>CAZTGF010000049.1:0-5185 GCA_964612955.1 uncultured Flavobacterium sp. | reverse complement strand
TGGGAACACACGTTTAACACCACGGCAAAAAAGAACGACCGGGGCGAATCTTACGAGGAGTTCAAAGCGCGTAAAACAGAGGTATTTTTAAAATTCATCGAACAGAAATTTCCGGGTATCCGCGACTGCATTCTTTCCGTTCACACGTCCACGCCGCTGAGCTATCGCGATTATATCGGGGCGCACCGCGGCAATATGTACGGTTATGTCAAGGATTCGGCTTATCCGATGAAAACGATGATTCCGTCTAAAACGCGGCTCGAAAATCTGTACCTGACGGGCCAAAGTGTAAGCATGCACGGCGTTCTCGGCGTTACGATAGGAGCGGTGTTGGCGTGTGCTGAGATTCTGGGCAAGGAATATCTTGTAAACAAAATCCGGCAGTCGTGAAAAATTATTTATGGCCGATATTGTTTCTGATTTTCGTTTCGTGCGGCGTTTCGCGTTCGGTAAATCACAAGCCGCAGATTGTTCCCGATGGGGATTTGCCGCAGGTCACGCGCTTATCTGATACTGCTTTTGCTTCGACCGACGGTTTTCTCGTTAAAAATGCATTCGGGCTTTGGGAAATGTACGTTCAGGGCGATGCGTCATTGCGCGGATTACACGCCGGCGCACTTTCGGATTCGCTGATGCAGAAACAGGAAGCGGTGTTTTTTGACAAAGTAAAAGAACTCGTACCCTCTGAATCCCGGCAGAAATGGCTTCGGAAAATCCTTAGTTTTTACAACCGGAAACTTTACTGCCACGTACCTGAAGAATACAAAACGGAAATCTACGGGCTCTCTCGTTTCAGCGCCCCGGATTACGACTTTATTGCGCCGCCTTACCTGCGTGCGTTGTATTTGCACGCGGCTCACGACATCGGACATGCAATGCAGGATTTGGCTCTTGTGGGCTGTTCTTCGTTCGCGGTTTGGGGAGATGCAAGTTCGGACGGAAATCTTCTCATAGGCCGGAATTTCGATTTTTACGCGGGCGATGATTTCGCGGAAGACAAAATGGTCTGGCTCGTAAAGCCGGACAAAGGTCACGCTTTTCTGAGCGTAAGCTGGCCCGGAATGATGGGCGTGGTGTCGGGCATGAACCAAGAAGGGCTTAGTGTTACGATTAACGCCGCAAAGTCGAAACTGCCGCTTGTTGCGAAAACCCCGATTTCTATTCTGGCGCGCGAGATTGTACAGTACGCCGGGAATATAAAAGAAGCGATCGCCATAGCCAAAAGGCGCGAAGTTTTTGTATCCGAAACGCTGATGATTGGCAGCGCCGTGGACCGAAAAGCGGTATTAATCGAAGTTGGGCCGGGCGTTTTTGGCGTTTACGACGTTCAGGGCGATGCGCTCATTTGCACAAATCACTACCAAAGTGAGGCCTTGCGCAACGATCGCGCAAACCGAAAGCATATCGAACACAGTCACTCCCAATACCGGTTCGAAAAACTGTCTGAACATTTGGAACAACAACCGCTTTCCGAAGTTGAGGCCGTAGCGATTTTGCGTGACACTTCGCCCGTAAAAGGAGGGCCGCCGCTGGGATTCGGGAACGAGAAAGCGCTGAATCAGTTGCTCGCACACCACGGCATTGTGTTTAAACCGCAAACGCGCGAAGTATGGGTTTCGTCCAATCCGTACCAACTCGGGGCGTTTTCGTATTACAATCTGGACAGCATATTCTCTGGAACGCCATCGCCGCGAATTTTATCGGACCTCAAAAAAGCGATTCCCGCCGACGATTTTATAAAAACGCAAGCCTTTGCCGATTACGAAAATTACCGGATCGAGGACCGAAACATGCAATCGTATTTGAACGGCGAACCCATGCCGAACGATTTCGCCCAAAAGTACGAAGCGCTAAATCCGGATTTATGGAGCGTGCCCTACAAACTGGGATTGTATTTTTACGGCAAACGCGATTACGAATTGGCCCGACTTTATTTTGAAAAGGCGTTAACCAAGGAAGTCACAACCCTGCCCGAGAAGAAAAATCTGGACAAATACCTGCGCAAAACCAAACGCAAACTCAAATGACGAACGATATTTCATTTCAAAGCCCTGCGGACATTTCGCGCGTACAACAAGCCGGTCTTCGGCAAGCGATGCGCTACGCTTTCCAACATTCGGCCTATTACCGGAAATTGTTTGCGGAAAACGGAATCGATCCTGACCAAATCCGGACGATCGAAGACCTGCGAAAATTACCCACCACGTCAAAAAGCGATTTGCAGCAACACAACGACGACTTTTGCTGCGTCCCTGCAACGAACATCATAGACTACGCGACGACATCGGGAACACTGGGCGATCCGGTAACTTTCGGGCTTACAGACGCGGATCTGGATCGGCTTGCTTATAACGAAATGCAGTCGTTTGTTACGGCCGGTGTTCAAAAAGGCGATGTCGTGCAGCTCATGACCACGATGGACAGGCGTTTTATGGCCGGACTTGCTTATTTTCTGGGATTGCGCAAACTCGGGGCCGGCATTGTCCGCGTGGGCGCCGGCATTCCCGAATTGCAATGGGATTCGATTTTGAAATACAAACCGCGTTACCTGATTTCGGTTCCGTCGTTTTTGCTCAAACTCATAGAGTACGCCGAAAACAACGGCATCGACTATAAAAATTCAGGTGTGGCCGGTGCGATTTGCATAGGCGAAAGTCTCCGGGACGAAAACCTGAATCCGAACATTCTCGCCCAAAAAATTACCGAAAAATGGCCGATTGGCTTGTTTTCCACGTATGCTTCCACCGAAATGAGCACGGCGTTTACCGAATGCTCCGGCAGAAGAGGCGGCCACCTGCAACCTGACCTGATTATCGCCGAAACGCTTGACGATAACGGAAATCCAACGGCCGAAAACCAAGCCGGCGAACTTGTCGTAACCACGCTCGGTGTAGAAGCCATGCCGCTGATACGCTTCAAAACCGGAGATATTGTGCAGTTACACCGCGACTCTTGTTCGTGTGGCCGAAATACGTTGCGTGTGGGGCCGGTACTGGGCCGAAAACAGCAAATGATCAAGTACAAAGGAACCACGCTTTATCCGCCGGCAATGACCGACATTCTGAACGGATTTGAGACCATCGACCTGCATTTAATCGAAATTCACACGAGCGCCATCGGAACGGACGAGATTGACATTCGCATTGCGAGCCGCGACGAAAGCCCTGAATTTTTACAACAGGTTAAAGATCACTTTCGGGCAAAACTGCGCGTTACGCCTACTGTCCGGTTCGAGCCTTACGATGTTTTGGCGGCCCTGGTTTTTAATCCGATGAGTCGCAAGCCGCTGTATTTTCAGGACCACCGCAAATCCGCGCTTTAAAACCGTCGGCCAATAGGGACGAAAATCGTACTTTTGCGCCATGATTCGCATTGGAAACATAGAACTCCCGGAATTTCCGTTACTGCTCGCACCGATGGAAGACGTCAGCGATCCGCCGTTTCGCCGTTTGTGCAAGGAACACGGAGCCGATCTGATGTACAGCGAGTTCATCTCTTCGGAAGGACTGATTCGCGACGCGATTAAAAGCCGCAAAAAACTCGACATTTTCGACTACGAGCGGCCCGTCGGCATTCAGATTTTCGGGGGCGATGAAGAGGCGATGGCGTTATCGGCCCGAATCGTCGAGGCTGTAAACCCGGATTTGATCGACATCAACTTTGGCTGTCCCGTCAAAAAAGTCGTCTGCAAAGGCGCAGGAGCGGCCGTTCTCAAAGACGTAGATCTCATGGTCCGGCTTACGCAGGCGGTTATCAAAAGCACGAACTTACCCGTTACGGTAAAAACGCGGCTGGGTTGGGACGAGGCTTCGATCAACATAGACGAAGTTGCCGAAAGACTTCAGGACATTGGCGTGGCGGCGTTATCGATTCACGGACGCACGCGCGCACAGCTTTACAAAGGCGAAGCAGACTGGGCTCCGATTGCCCGCGTAAAGAACAACCCGCGGATCAACATGCCGATTTTCGGGAATGGCGACATCGACTCGGTCGAAAAAGCGCTCGAGTACAAGAACCGCTATGGTGTGGACGGTATCATGATCGGCCGGGCGGCTATAGGATATCCATGGATTTTCAACGAAATTAAACACTATTTTGCCACGGGAGAAAAACTTCCGCTCCCTACGATGGAGGACAGAATTACGGCGGCTCAGAATCACCTGAAATGGGCGATTGAATGGAAAGGCGAGTGGGTTGGCGTGGTAGAAACGCGTCGCCACTACACGAATTATTTCCGCGGCGTACGCAACTTTAAGCCGTACCGTCATCAGCTCGTTACGCTAAATACAGCAGCGGAACTTCACGAAATGTTCGACCAGATCCGCGAGGCTTTCGCTGGTTACGAATTCGCTTAATCGTCGGTTAATAGTTTTGCATTGACGCGCGAACTTGCGAGAACCGAGGCCAGAAATCCAAGCACTAAAATCGTAGCGAATACCAGCAGGGCATTCCAGATGCTAAAAATTACGGGATACGGGAGTGTAGGCGTAATCATCACGATCTGAAATTGTTGTTGAATCACGACGATTACAATTCCGATGGCGATGCCGATTAGTCCGCCGACAAAACTCAACAGCGTTCCCTGAAGTCTGAAAATCCGGCGCATTACGTCCAGATCGGCTCCGAGCGCGAGCATCGTTTTCAGGTTCTGGCGTTTTTCGATAATCATCATAATCAGCGCCCCGACCAGATTGAACAAAGCCACAATCAACACCAGCGTGAAAATCAGGTACACGGCGATGTTCTCTGTGTTGAGCATGCGGTAAAGCGACTCGTTCAATTGCGCGCGGTTGCGAACCCGTACATCGGGCAGAATTTTTTGAATTTCCGATACGATTTTCGATTCATTCGCGCCCGGCTTTTTCCTGATCTCGATGGCCGATACTTTTTCGGGCGCATAACCAAGCAGGTGTTGGGCAAAGGAAAGGTCCGAAAAAACGTACTTCGCGTCCAGTTCTTCGCTTATTGCAAAAATGCCTACAGGTTGCAAAACTGCTTTGGTGAAACCGTCTTCGGGATGGTCAATCGCGCCTTTTCCCGGCTTGGGAACGAAAACCTCAAACGGATTGTTGAAATCGAGCAGCCCAAGTGCAAGGTTGTTGCTTATGCCGTAACCGGCCACAACCTGAGAAGAGTTTTTATTGAGCCACATGCCCTGAAAAATCGCGTCGTCTACAGGATTTAC
>CAZTGF010000048.1:0-15085 GCA_964612955.1 uncultured Flavobacterium sp. | reverse complement strand
GCGTATTCTTCGTCAATGCGGAGCAATTTCTCATCCGTGCCGGGCATTTCGTACATGGCGTCTGTGAGTATGGCCTCGCACAATGACCGCAGTCCGCGCGCGCCTAACTTATATTCAAGCGCCTTATCCACGACAAAATCAAGTGCTTCGTCTGCGACTTCAAGCGTGACATCGTCCATCGCGAACAACTTTTTGTACTGCTTTATCAGCGCGTTTTTGGGCTCAGTTAAAATGGCGCGCAACGTGGCCCGGTCAAGCGGATCCATGTGCGTGAGTACCGGTAATCGGCCAATGATCTCCGGAATAAGTCCAAAATCGCGAACGTCTTTTGGTATAATGTACTGCAACAGGTTGTCTTTATCTACACTTTCGGCATTGCGGACCGAGGTGTAACCCACCGCCTGACGGTTCAAACGCTTCGAGATAATGCGGTCTATGCCGTCAAAAGCGCCCCCTGCGATAAACAGAATGTTCTGAGTGTTAATTTCGACAAACTTTTGATCCGGATGCTTTCTTCCCCCTTTGGGCGGAACATTCACGACCGTACCTTCGAGCAGTTTAAGCAACGCCTGCTGTACTCCTTCGCCCGAAACGTCTCTCGTTATTGAGGGATTATCGCTCTTCCGCGCAATTTTGTCAATCTCGTCGATAAACACGATGCCGCGTTCGGCCTTTGAAACGTCGTAATCGGCCGCCTGTAGCAATCTCGTCAGAATGCTTTCGACGTCTTCGCCCACGTAACCGGCTTCTGTAAGCACAGTCGCATCGACAATCGCGAGCGGCACATCGAGCATCTTTGCAATGGTTTTGGCCACAAGCGTTTTTCCTGTTCCGGTTTGACCAACCATCAGAATGTTACTTTTCTCGATTTCTACATCATCGCCGGATTGCTGTTGCATGAGGCGTTTGTAGTGGTTGTAAACCGCCACGGACATTACTTTTTTCGTCTGGTCCTGCCCGATGACATACTGGTCCAGAAACGCGCGTATTTCTTTGGGTTTGCGCAGCACAAGGTCGGCTGCGAGTTTGGCATTTCCGTTTGCTTTTAACTCCTCGAGCACGATTCCATGCGCCTGTTCGATGCACTTGTCACAAATGTGGGCACTGATTCCCGCAATGAGCAGGCTGGTTTCGGGCTTTTTACGGCCGCAGAACGAACAATCCAATACTTCTTTTGCCATATTTAGCTTCTCCTTAAAACTTCGTCGATCATGCCGTATTCCTGGGCCTCTTCGGCCTTCATCCAATAGTCGCGCTCGCTGTCTTTGTGAACGCGTTCGTAGGATTGGCCCGAATGATCGGAAATAATTTTATACAATTCTTCTTTTAATTTCAGCATTTCGCGAAGGTTGATTTCCATGTCGCTTGCCACGCCCTGAGCGCCTCCCGAGGGTTGGTGAATCATCACGCGCGAATGCGGCAATGCAGAACGTTTTCCTTTAGCTCCGGCACACAAAAGTACCGCGCCCATCGAAGCAGCCATTCCGGTACAAATCGTAGCGACATCGGGCTGAATGTACTGCATCGTATCGTAAATCCCGAGACCCGCATACACGCTGCCGCCCGGAGAGTTGATATAAATCTGTACGTCCTTAGCCGAATCCACGCTCGCTAAAAACAGCAATTGCGCCTGAATGACGTTGGCAATCTGGTCGTCTACGCCGGTTCCCAGAAAAATGATCCGATCCATCATCAAACGCGAAAACACGTCCAACTGGGATACGTTGAGCTGTCGTTCTTCGATAATGTAGGGAGTCATGGCTGTAGGCGTAAGTGCCGAGGTGATTTTATCAAAATAAAGCGCGTTAACGCCGTGGTGTTTCGTCGCGTATTTGCGGAATTCTTTGCCGTAGTTCATATTTGAATGGTTAATTTTTAAAAACGAGAACGCCATGAACCGTGAAGCTCTGGCGTCTCAAATATAACACAAATAATTCTCAATATTATTCGCCGTAACTGGCTTTAACGAAGTCTTCGTAAGAAACTTCCTTAATTTCCGCACCTACTTTTTCCTTGAACAATTCAAGCATTTTCTGGTTCATTACCTGCTCTGAAATGCGTCGGACCTCTTCCTGATTAGAAAGCACGCGCGCTACAATGCCGTCGATGTCTTCCTGGCTTGGCTCCATTTGTCCGAACTGGGCCATTTGAGAGCGGATCAGTGCTTCGGTGTGCGCTTTTACGTCGTCGAATTTAAGTTCGATGCCGTAAGTGGACATGATTTTTCCTTCGATGAGCTGGTAGCGCAATCCGTTTTCAGAGCGCCCGAATTCCTGAGCAGCTTCTTCGGCAGAAAGCGTTTTCTCACCGGCTGTCTGAAGCCATTTGGTCAAAAATTCCGATGGCAGGTCAAACTTGGTTTCGCTCAACAGCGACTCGGTGACATCGTTCAGAAACTTCTGTTCTGCTTGTTGGGCAAATTGTCCTTCTGCGTCCTGCTTAATGCGCGATTTAAGATCTTCAATCGTTCCGCCGTTTTCCTCTCCGAACAATTTCTTAAAGAAAGCGTCGTCTAGTTCGGCCGGTTCTGTAGAGGTTACTTCTTCTATTTTAAAATCCACGTCGATGTCAAGGCCATGAACCACATCGTGACCCACTTTCAGATAGTCCATGAGTTTGTGGTCGTCATCGAACAGCCCCTTTGTGTTCAGCGTTACAATATCACCTGCTTTTTTACCGATGAATTTTTCTGCCTGCTTTTTATCGGCAAAAACATCTGTAGTGAACTTAGCCGGAGCGTTGATGTTATTCGCTTCGTTAATAAAAGTTCCCGAAATATCGTCGCCCGCAGCGACTTCATCCTTCTGTATCATTTTGCCGTATTGCTTGCGCAGGCGAAGGATTTGCTCGTCGATCATTTTATCGTCGGCTACAACATTGTACCGCGTAATTCCTTTTACGTTATCGAGGTTTACATCGAACTGGGGCGCAAGTCCGAGTTCAAATTCAAATTCAAATGATTCCGCGTCCAGATCCAGATCTTCTTTCTCTTTCGGCAATGGATTTCCAAGAATGTCAAGCTTTTCTTCCTGAAGGTATTTGTTCAGGTTTTCCTGCAAAATTTTGTTTAGTTCTTCCAGAAGAACCGCTTTTCCGTACTGCTTTTTGATGAGGCTCATAGGAACCGCGCCTTTGCGGAAACCTGGAACGTTCGCATTCTTGCGGTAGTCGGTAAGCACCTTTTCTACCGACGGAGCGTAATCTTCCTTGCTTAACGATATTTTGACAACGGCATTCAGCGCATCGACATTATTTCTTGTGATATCCATTATTATACGTCTAAAATTGGCTGGCAAAATTAGACATTTTTTAGATTCCCGACAAGTTATAAAAGCTTAATCGACGGACAAATCAGCGTTTGGCTGCCATAAACACAAGCCACTGAAAAAAAGAAAGAATCAGGCTAAACAAAACGGCTGTAAAAAACCCCCGAACTTCAAAGCCACCAACGATAAAATCGCAAATTACGATCACCAGACCGTTAATCACGAGAATAAAAAGTCCGAACGTAAGCAGCGTCACCGGAAGCGTAAGCAAAACCATTATCGGCCGGAAAAAAACATTGAGCAAACCCAGCACGAGCGCTACGATTAATGCAGTACCGAATCCATCGACATGTACGCCCGGCAAAAAATTCGCAACGGCAAATACGAGAACGGCCGATACCAGAAACCTGAGGAGAAACATAAAGAACTTTTTGACTAAAACGCTAAAATAGCAATTACTTCTCTAAAAACGCTTTTGTACTTTCGGTGAACGCTTCGGGCTGTTCGGCGTGCAACCAATGGCCGGCATCTTTAAGCGAGACGAGCACCGACTTTGGAAATTGCGTTTTTATGCGTTCCTGATCCTTGTCCTTAATATAATCCGAATTTGCGCCTTTCAAAAACAGCGTCGGCCGGTCGAACGAACAATCCTTAGGAAGCTCTTGCCCGATGGCTTCATTCGAGGCAGCAAGTACAGGCACATTGAACCTGAATGCGAGTTTGTCGCTGGTTTCCCAATGCAGGCTTTTGAGCAGGAATTCCACAACACCGGCATCGGCAAGCTTTGACATCATATGCTCGCGAATTTCGTCCCGGCCCGTCATGGATTCGAAATCTACGGTTTGAAGCGCATCCAGAATTTCGGCGTGGTGCGCGCGGTAAGGCTTCGGTGCGATATCGGCCACAATCAGTTTGCGAATGCGGTCAGGATGTTGACACGCCAGCAACATCGCTATTTTTCCGCCCATCGAATGCCCGAGAACATAAGCTTCAGAAAGCTCGTGATGGTCCATGTAATTAACAACATCGGCCACCATGGCTTCGTAAGTGAAATCATCGGAGTGAAAACTGCGTCCGTGGTTCCGGACATCGAGCATATGAACGCGGTATCCCGAACCGGCAAGTGCTTTACCTATCGACTTCCAATTGTCGGACATGCCCAGAAAACCGTGGATGATGATAATGTCCTCGCCTTCGCCCTCAATGCGCGAATAAAGTATCTGATCGGCCATATTATTTTTTTAAGCGTTGAAGGTACATTTGAACTACATTCTCCAGCCCGAGATAAAGCGATTCGCTAATCAGTGCATGACCGATGGAAACCTCCTCCAGATGCGGCACCGATTGCGCAAAATGGCGAATGTTCTCCAGATTTAAATCGTGACCGGCATTCACGCCCAGCCCATGTTCGTGAGCCACTCTCGCAGCTTCGGCAAAAATCTCAACGCCTTGTCTGTTACCGCCCGCGTATTCCACTGCATAAGATTCTGTATAAAGTTCAATGCGGTCCGATCCGGTTTTAGCGGCAGCTTCGATCTGGGCCGAAATCGGGTCGATGAATATAGAAGTGCGAATCCCATTGCGTTTAAACTCCGAAATCACCTCCGAAAGAAAACTGCCGTGTGAAATCGCATCCCAACCGGCATTTGAAGTCAGCGCGTCAATCGCATCCGGAACGAGTGTTACCTGCTCTGGCTTTACTTCGAGCACAAGGTCGATGAATTTCGTTTCAGGGTTGCCCTCAATGTTAAACTCGCTGGTAACGACGGCCCTGAGGTCACGGGCATCCTGATAGCGGATGTGGCGTTCGTCCGGCCGCGGGTGAATCGTGATGCCATCGGCCCCAAAACGCTGTATGTCACGCGCGCACTGAAGCAGATCCGGCATATTTCCACCGCGCGCATTACGCAGAGTGGCTATTTTATTGATGTTTACGCTGAGTTTAGTCATTTTCGAAAAGGTGTTAAGACTTACAAAAATACAAACTTTTAAAGCGGAGGCTGCCAAATAATGATTAATTTGCACACGTAACACAGCCCAAAAATGAGCGAAATTTCTATCTATATCCGCAACGACATCCCTCCTTTTCAAACGCAGGACAGCATTGCGGAAGTTCAGGATTTTTTTGCCGATGAAGTTTTCAGCCATTTCCCCGTGGTGGACGAGGGCGTTTATCTGGGCAGTCTTTCGGCCGATGATGCAGATACGTTTGACGCAGAGAAAACCGTGGGCGATTTCCGCTACGTTCTCGAAGGTTTGTTTGCGCGAAACGACCATTTAGGCATAGATTTACTCGAGCTTTTTGCCAAATACGATTGCAACCTGCTCGCGATTCTCGACGAACAGAACCGCTATCTGGGCTATTGCGAACTCACCGACATTCTGAAGTTGTTCAACGAAACGCCTTTCCTTCGCGAACCGGGCGGAATTATAGTAGTAGAAAAAGGAACCAAAGACTTTTCTATGAGCCAGGTCGCGCAAATTGTCGAAGGAAGCAACGGAAAACTACTCGGACTTTATATCTCAAAAGCTACGGCAGACCATATTCAGATTACTATAAAAACGGCACTGGGCGGCATGAACGAAATCTTGCAGACGTTTCGCCGGTACGATTACCAAATTGTCTCGGAACACCAGGAAGACGCTTACCTGAACAGCCTGCGGGAGCGGTCCGATTATCTGGATAAATACCTTAATATATAACCGATCCACTATGAAAGTAGCCATTTATGGACAATTCTACCAAAATTCGACCGGACCTATTATTAAGGACATTTTCGAATTTTTCAATAGCCGCGCCGTGGATTTGTACGTGGCCGAGGATTTTCTGAAAATATTATACGAAAAAGCGATTCTTGAAAAACAGTACCAAACGTTCAATTCCCACCGCGATTTGCAGGGTGCGGGTTTCGACATTCTGATCAGCATCGGCGGGGACGGAACCATTCTCAGGGCCGCAACAATGGTCCGCAATTCCGGCATTCCTATTCTCGGAATTAACGCGGGCCGGTTAGGATTTCTGGCCGCCGTTCAAAAAAACGACATCGACGGCTTTCTCCAATACGTGATGGACCGGAAATACCAAATCTCAAGGCGCTCGCTGTTGAGTCTCGACGTTTCGCCTACACACGCGGAGATTGAAGAAATTAACTTCGCACTTAACGAGATCACCGTGAGCCGCAAGGACACTACTTCGATGATTACGATAGAAACCTGGCTTAACGGAGAATATCTGAATTCGTATTGGGCCGATGGACTCATTATTTCTACGCCCACGGGTTCAACAGGCTACTCGCTCAGTTGCGGCGGCCCGATTCTGACGCCAGACGTAAAAAGCCTTGTCATTACTCCGATTGCGCCCCACAATTTAACCGCGCGTCCACTTGTGATTCCGGACGATACCGAAGTCAGGCTGCGCGTTTCGGGACGTGAAAGCCAATACCTCGTGGCGCTCGATTCGCGTATTTCATCGATCCGAAATGAATCGGTACTTACGGTTACCAAAACGCCGTTCAAGATCAACCTTGTGGAAATGCCCGAAGACACTTTTTTGAGAACGCTCAGAAAAAAACTGCTTTGGGGCGAAGATCAACGCAATTAAGTTTTCGCGGGCCCGCATACTATTTGCCCGAATCCGAACGTTTGGAATGCCGTACGCTAATCATTCACCCGCGCCTCATGCGCACAAAAAAGCGCTTCTTAACCCTTAAC
Organism: uncultured Flavobacterium sp.; assembly: GCA_964612955.1. Taxonomy (GTDB): domain Bacteria; phylum Bacteroidota; class Bacteroidia; order Flavobacteriales; family Flavobacteriaceae; genus Flavobacterium. The sequence continues at coordinate 8,108 of CAZTGF010000048.1, read as the reverse complement.
TCGCGTTAATTGTTATATTTGCACGCTATTTTCCATTGATGAACAGGATTTTTGCATTATTGTTTTTTTGCTTTTTTTGGCTGGAACCTATCCAGGCACAAATTCACGAAGTGGGAATTTTCGCCGGCGGAAGCAACTTCATTGGAGATGTTGGCGCCACGAATTACATTTCGCCCAACGAGCCGGCTTTCGGTCTGCTTTACAAATGGAACCGGAGTCCGCGTCATTCCTGGCGAATCTCCTACACCCAATCCAAATTGTCGGCTAACGATTCCGATGCGGACGCCCAAGCCCGAAATCTGCGCGGTTACAGCTTTAAGAACGATCTAAAAGAATTATCTTTGGGCCTTGAATTTAATTTTTTCGATTTTAATCTGCACGATGGAAAGCGAAAATTAACGCCTTATGTCTATTCGGGAATCAGCGGTTTTATGTTCGATGAAATGTATTTTGAAAACGGGCAAACCAATGTAGGTTCGCGAAAAAGCAGCCTGGCGATCCCGATGGTACTCGGCCTCAAAGCCAACGTTACGGACCATTGGGTTCTGGGCGTGGAAGCCGGCGCACGATGGACGTTTACAGACAATCTGGACGGCAGCCATCCCGATGCAGATCATCTGGAGGCGATGCGCTTTGGAAATATTAACAATAAAGACTGGTACGTGTTTACGGGAATTACGCTTACGTATACCTTTGGAAACAAACCCTGCTATTGCGCAGAATAATGAACCTTAAAGAGCAAGTAAATACCGAAAGACTTCCGGAACATGTCGCTGTAATTATGGACGGCAATGGCCGCTGGGCAAAAAACCAGGGAATGCTGCGCGTGTTCGGACATGAAAATGGCGCGGCCGCGGTCCGCAGAACGGTAGAAACATCGGCCCGGCTCGGCATTAAGAATTTAACGCTTTACGCCTTTTCGACCGAAAACTGGAAACGCCCGAAATTCGAAGTAGAAACGCTGATGAAATTGCTCGTGCATTCACTCAAAACCGAGTTCCAAACCCTGCACGAAAATGACATTAAGCTCAACTGCATCGGCAACCTGGACATGCTGCCAAAACGCGTGCAGCGACAGTTGAATGAAGCCATCGAAAAAACCCGGAACAACACGCGCATGACTTTGACGCTGGCCTTGAGTTACGGGGCCCGGGAGGAAATTACATCGGCCGTGAAACAGCTTGCCGTTAAAGTTAAAAATAATATAATTTCAGAAACCGATATTGACGAATCGATTATTAATCAGCATCTTTACACGCCTCATTTGCCCGATGTAGACTTGCTAATCCGGACCAGCGGAGAGCACCGGATCAGCAATTTTCTGCTTTGGCAAATCGCTTATGCCGAGTTGTATTTTACAGACGTTCTTTGGCCTGATTTCTCAGAGGAAGACTTTTATCGGGCCATCATAAGTTACCAGCAGAGAGAGCGGCGTTTTGGAAAGACCAGCGAACAATTAAACAAATTTTCTTAGTGTTACAAATCAACTTAAGGCGCGCATTCACCCTTTTATTTTTCGCAACGATTTTCCCGATTACTGCTCAGGATCGGATTCCTTTTAACGAAGGCCGAAAATACATTCTGGCGGACGTGGACGTGACCGGAAAAATCACGTTCAACGAGCAAACGGTCGTAACGTTCGCCGGGCTCCAAAAAGGTCAGGAGATCACGGTTCCGGGAGAGCAAATCAGCAACGCAATCAAGAAACTCGGAAAGTTGCAACTCTTCAGCGACATCGATTTTTACGTGACGCGCATTGCGGGTGACAGCATTTACCTTGAACTGAACATCATCGAACTTCCGAAACTCAACGACGTTCAGATTACGGGCATCAAAAAAGGAAAAATCGAGCAGTTAATCAAGGACAACGGGCTTAACAAAGGCAAAGTCGTTAACGAAAACCTTGTTACCACGACCAAAAACTACATCGAAAACAAATACCGAAAGGACGGCTTTTACAACACTAAAGTCAACATCCGCACGATTCCGGACACCACCGGAAACCATACGGTAGACATGCGCATCGGCATCGACCGGGGCAAAAAGATTAAAATCCGCGAAATCAATTTCGAAGGAAACGAACTCTTCAGCGATGCACGGCTTCGGAAAACGATGAAAAACACAAAACAGCGCAATTTCTTCCGGTTCTGGAAAGCCTCTAAGTTCATCCCCGAAAAGTACAAGGAAGACCTTACCTCTGTCGTAAACAAGTACAAGGAAAAAGGCCACCGGGACGCGCGTATCATTTCGGACACCGTCGTGTTTAGCGCGAATAAAAAAGACCTCACGATTAACATCCGCGTCGAAGAAGGGCGCAAATATTATTTTGGCGACATAAAATTCCTGGGCAACTCTGTGTATTCAGACCAAACGCTGCAGCGAATGTTAGGCATTAAAAAAGGCGATGTTTACAACGGCGTACTGCTCGAAAAACGCATTCAGGACAATTCAAAACCGGATGCGGAGGACATTGCGAACCTTTATCAGAACAACGGTTATCTGTTTTCTACGGTGAATCCGGTCGAAGTGCGCACGGCAAACGATACGATTGATTTTGAAATCCGCATTATCGAAGGACCGATCGCTTACTTTAACAACATCGTAGTTCAGGGCAACGACAAAACCAATGACGAGGTCATTTACCGCGAACTGCGCACCAAGCCGGGCCAGAAATACAGCAAAGAGGCTATTGTCCGAAGTGTGCGCGAAATCGGATCTCTGGGCTTTTTCGATCCCGAAGCCATTCGCCCCGAACTGCGCAACGTAGATCCTGCTACAGGAACCGTGGATGTGGAATGGAACCTCGTGGAGAAAGGCTCGAGCCAGATTGAACTTCAGGGCGGTTACGGAGGCGGCGGTTTCATTGGAACGCTCGGACTTTCGTTTAATAACTTCTCTATGCGCAACATTTTTAATAAGGATGCTTACGACCCGCTTCCTATGGGCGATGGCCAGCAGGTATCGCTCCGTTTGCAGGGAAGTTCCTACTTTCAGACCTATAGCGCGTCGTTTTCAGAACCGTGGTTTGGAGGGCGCAAACCAATCCGATTCAGTGCTTCCATATCGCACAGCAAGCAATATCTGACCTCGTTCCGGTCGAATCGCGCCGATGTAGATCGCGACCGTTCGTTTAATATTACATCGGTCTCTGTAGGTTTGACCAAGCGTTTGACCGTGCCCGATGACGATTTTTACCTGAGCCAGTCGCTGAGTTTCCAGTATTACGATTTGAACAACTACAACACCGGTTTGTTTACGTTCGGGAACGGTGCCTCGCGCAACCTTGCGTACACGGTTGGCATTACGCGCAACAATAAAGGAGTAAGCCCGATTTTCCCGGTTTACGGTTCAGAGTTTAGCATTTCGGCCAAGTTCGCGCCGCCGTATTCGCTCTGGAACGGCATCGATTACGCAAATCTGGGCAACCTCGAGGAATACAAAAGACGTTATCAGGGGCCGGGTGAGTTTGTAAACGGCGAGTGGATTTCTACGGGCGATTACATTAACGATCAGGGGCAAAAAGTAGACAACTACCAGGATGCGGCCGTAGATCAGGCCAAAGTGGATCAGGAAAAATTCAGTTGGCTCGAATATTATAAAATAAAATTCAAAGCAGATTGGTATACCAAAATTTATGGTAAATTAGTGCTTCGTACTATGGGCGAATTCGGCTACTTGGGCGCTTATAATCAGGACCGTGGTCTTGTGCCTTTTGAGCGATTCTTCCTTGGCGGAGACGGTTTGGCGAACTTTGCTCTGGACGGCCGGGAGGTTATTCAGCTCAGAGGCTACCCGAACCAGTCGCTTTCGTCTCAGGACGGCGGTACGATTTACAATAAGTTTTCGCTTGAATTGCGCTACCCGGTTACGATGGCACAACAAGCGTCTATTTACGTGCTGACGTTTTTGGAAGCGGGCGCGTCGTATGACAATTTTAAACAATATAATCCGTTTGTATTGCAGCGTTCTGCGGGCTTCGGGCTTCGCGTTTTCATGCCTGCCTTTGGATTGTTGGGTATCGATTTCGGTCACGGGTTCGATCCGGTGCCGGGCCAATTGACCAAAAATGGCTGGGAGACGCATTTTATCATCGGTCAGCAGTTTTAAACGCAGACGCCGATTTGTAAAAACACAAGTTATGAGGAAACTTTTTTTACTGCTGATTCCATTGCTCTCGTTTACATGGGACGCACAAGCGCAAGGTCGCAACATTAAAATCGGCTACATCGACATGGAGTACATCCTGCAAAATGTACCCGATTACGCTCAGGCAAAAAACGAACTCGACCAGAAAGCCCTTCGGTGGCAACAGGAAATCGAAGCCAAACGAGGCGAAATTGACCGTCTAAAACAAGCTTTGAATACCGAACGCGTATTGCTCACAAAAGAATTAATCGAAGAGCGCGAAGAGGAAATTGCATTTCAAGAGAAAGAACTCGTGGATTACCAGCAAAAACGCTTTGGTCCGACAGGCGATCTGATTACGCAAAAATCGGTACTCGTAAAGCCCATCCAGGATCAGGTGTTCAATGCGGCTCAGGACATTGCCGAATCCCGCAAATACGACTTTATTTTCGACAAATCATCGGACATGACGATGCTGTTCGCAGCAAAGCGGTTCGATATTTCGGACCTTGTAATCCGCGCTTTAACCCGTGCTTCCCGACGCGAACAAATGAGCAAAAAACAACTCAAGGAAGAGATGGCACAGGAAGCAAAAGAGGATATGATCGATGAAAATCCGGGCCTTGCCGAACGTCAGCGCGTACTCGAGGAAAGGCGTAAACAACGCGAAACTCTTGCTGCAGAACGCGCTCAGGCCGCAGCAGACCGACGCAAAGCCGCAGAAGACAAACGCGCCGCGGCCCGGGCAGAACGCGAAGCAGCAAAAAGCGGCACGACTGTTGCTGAGCCCGATGCCGGTTCAGAAACGCCTGCAGAACCCGATGCCGCAAAAACTGCCGCCGAAGAACGCAGAGCCGCCGCTGCCGCAGACCGTGAACGCAAGTTACAGGAACGCCAGCAAGCAGCCGAAGAACGCAGACAACAAGCATTGGAAGCACGTGAAGCCGCAAGAAAAGCGCGGGAAGAAAAACGCAACCCCACCTCGCAGGATTCCACACAAACCGGAACAAATTAAACACTAATTAATATTACACATGATGAAACAATTGAAAACTTTGCTTATCGCCGCAGTAATGTTCTTTGGCGCTTCACAGGCGGCCAGTGCACAAGCAAAAGTTGCCCACGTAGATGTTGCCGAATTAATGCAGAAAATGCCCGCAATGCTCGACGCACAAAAACAGCTTGAAAAACTTAGCACGACATACGACAACGAATACAAAGTAATGGTTGAGGAATACCAGACTAAAATTCGGAAATACGAGCAGGAAGCTGCGAACGTCTCAGACCAGCTTAACGAAGAGCGTTCAAGAGAGGTTCAGGACATGCAAAAACGCATTGTAGATTACCGCGACAACGCTCAAAAAGAATTGCAAAAGAAAGAAGCGGATTTGATTAAGCCGATTATGGACAAAATCAAAGCTTCGATCCAAAAAGTAGGTAAGGCAAAAGGTTACCAGTACATTCTGAATGGCGCGGACCTTCTTGTGGCTGACGGACCAAACCTCACTGACGACGTTAAAAAAGACCTCGGATTCTAATCTGAACCGATCCCTGAATAAAGACTGCCCCCAAAAAGGGCAGTTTTTTTATATTTGCGTATGTACAACAACAATCCTATCGGCATATTCGACTCAGGTATCGGCGGCACATCCATTTGGAACGAAATTCACGCCTTGCTCCCGTCTGAGAATACGATTTATCTGGCCGATAGCAAAAATGCGCCCTACGGACAAAAAAGCAAGCAGGAAATCCTCGAACTGAGTTTTAAAAACACCGAATACCTGCTCAAACTCGGCGCAAAGATTATCGTAGTGGCGTGCAATACTGCGACTACCAACGCCATTCGCGAACTTCGGGAAAGTTATGACGTGCCCTTCATAGGCATCGAACCGGCGATCAAACCCGCTGCATCGGAATCGCAAAACAACATCATCGGCGTTTTGGCTACCAAGGGAACCATTAGCAGCGAATTATTCAGTAAAGCCGTCAAAAGCTATCACGGGACGAAAATCGTCGAACAAATGGGCACCGGCCTCGTAAAACTCATTGAAAGCGGACGAATGGAATCGGACGAAATGACCGCATTGCTTCAGCAGTACCTGAATCCGATGATCGATGCGAATATCGACATTCTCGTGCTGGGTTGCAGTCACTACCCTTACCTGATTCCGCAGATTCGCCGCATTCTTCCTCCATCGGTCCGAATTATCGACTCGGGGCGTGCTGTTGCGAGACAAACGCGTAAAATTCTCGAACAGGTTGGCTTTTCAAACACGGAATCGCCGCGGTTGCGCTTTTTGACCAACACCGATGCAGCCGTGTTAAACCGCATTCTGCAACATCGCTATATAGTGGAAGAATCGGACTTTTAGCTACTCCTTAAACCAAGACGCGTACATCTGATAATTTGCCGCAATTCGTTCGATTTCTCCAGCGAACTCCGAGGCGGCGATGTCCTTAACCTTTTTAGCAGGCACACCGGCATAAATAGTTCCTGAGGGCACTTCTGTACCCTGTGTCAGTACCGCCCCAGCCGCGATTATGGAATTGCTGTGAACGATGCATCCGTCCATGACGATAGCGCCCATGCCAATAAGCACGTTGTCATGTAATGTACAGCCGTGAACGATTGCATTATGCCCGATCGATACATTATTCCCGATTCGCGTGGCGTGTTTCTGATACGTGCAGTGAATCACGGCTCCGTCCTGAATGTTGACGCAGTCGCCAATTTCAATGAAATGCACATCGCCCCGAACTACGGCGTTAAACCACACACTGCAGTTCGCGCCAAAAGACACCTGACCTACAATAGTCGCATTATCGGCAATAAAACAATCCGGCGGAATACTCGGATGATGCCCGTTTACAGTTTTTATAATCATATCACAATAAAAAAATCCCGACATACATCGGGACATTTGTTTTTAGTTTACTGCGGGGCAAACACAATGGTATTTCTCTCGCTTACAGAAAAGATTTATTCCGAGTGTGATTTGGTGGTAACCGCCGTTGGCAAAGTTGACATCTCCCATCATGTGAGAATACGTGTATGCAAACATGAATTGCTTGTAGTTAACTCCTACCAGAGGCGAAACCATTTGCAAACGCTGCTCTTTTAAACCGGAACCTACAACATATTCGGCTCCATCGAGACTTGTACGGTAAGAAAGCCCGCCCCAGAGTCTTCCGAACTCAAGCTCCTTGTGAACTTTAAGGTTAACGTCGATCGTTTTTTCCTTTGTTTCGGTTACCGACTGGAACAATACAGAGGGTTCCCACATGAGCCTGTCCGGATCGCCAAAAATATATCCGACGCTCAAAAGCAGTTTGCGCAGGTTGTCGGTTTCAATTTCGCTGTACAGTTCCCGACGCGTTTCAAGCGCGTTTTTCACCGTAAAATGTGCGTAAAAGTCGAGGTAGTTGTACGAGGCACCGATGTCGACGTTGAAGTACGAATCTTTTTGCACAATGGTTCCGTCAACTCCGGGATCGAATTCACCCGGGCCCAGAAAATCCGTTTCGTCGACTGTGCTCTGAATCAGACCGCCGCTAATCCCGAAGGAAAGCTGGTTCAAATCAACTGCATCGCGCGAAAACATAATGTGGTGGGCGTAAGTCAATTTTACCCCGGTCTGTTTGTGGTATCCGTTTCGGTCATTAAAAACGATAAGTCCCATTCCGGAGCGCTCCCCAACGCTTCCGTTTACGCTGATGGTTTGCAAAGCGGGCGCATTCTCCTGGCCAAACCACTGGTTGCGGGCGGTCATCCGAACTTTGGCGCAGTTTGCCGCCCCAGCCATAGAAGGGTGAATCAGGTAATAATTATCTGTTAAATAGTCTGAATAAACGGCAATTCCTTCTTGCGAAAACGAAAATTGGGATATAAATAATAGTGCAATTAGATAGCTCTTTTTTAGATTCATGGGGTTATCGTTTTAATGAAAAATGCGCTTTAAACTCTCTTTGAACCGGGATTTCAT
>CAZTGF010000047.1:0-15500 GCA_964612955.1 uncultured Flavobacterium sp. | reverse complement strand
GTCGTGTCGTTTGTTTTGGCCGACAGTGCGATCATTTCCTTTGCGTGCCAGTCGTTGAGCCATTCGGTTACCTCAGATTCGCTCTGCCCTGATTTGTTCGAAATAACGGCCAGATTCAGCGCCACGGTATGCTCGTAAATGCCCGGATAAGTGCGCAAAATAGCGTTGAGCGCGCCCTGGGCTTTTGGGTAAAGACTGCCGTAACGCACGACTTCTTTAGACGGCCATAAAAACTGAACCGCTAATTTTTTCGTGAATTCCTGAGACAGCGAAATGACGCCCTGCCGGTCTAAAAACTGCATCGCATTAAACGCAGCAGCCACGGGCAATTGGTATTGTTCGCAAAACCGGTTAAAATCCAGAGAATGTTCACTCATAAATCCCTCCCCGTACGCAATCTGAAAATAGTTGCAGAGTTTTACATAAACGGTTTTGAGCAGCGCTTTGGTGGGCAATGCGTTTAAAAATTGCGATTTGGCCCGATCGACATCATCCGGCGCGAGTAAAAGTACACCATACGCACGTGCGCCATCTCTGCCGGCCCTTCCGGATTCCTGATAGTAATTCTCGAGGTTTTCGGGCAGTTGCACGTGAATCACCGTGCGCACATCGGGCTTGTCGATGCCCATTCCAAATGCGTTTGTGGCTACGATGACCTGAACGTCGTCCGTGAGCCACCGATTCATGTTCTTTTGCTTTTGGTCCGATGACATACCGCCGTGATAATGCGTCGCCGTGAGTCCTTCGCGTGTTAACCGGTCCGAAATGTTGAGTGTGGCTTTACGCGTTCGGGCGTAAATGATGGCGCTGCCTCGGTGTTTCTTTAAAATCTGAACGCAGCTGTAATGCTTGTCCTGAGTCTGCATCACGATATAGCCCAGGTTATCGCGCGAAAACGATCCCGTAAAAACGGCGTGATTTTTAAGCCCGAGGTGCGTTATTATATCCTGTTGTACGCGCGGGGTCGCAGAGGCTGTTAAGGCAAGAAAAGGAATTTCGGGAAAATGTGATTTAAGCGCGGAAATCTGTAGGTAAGCAGGTCGGAAATCGTGTCCCCATTGCGAAATACAATGCGCTTCGTCTACCGCAATCAGGTTTACGGGAAGTTTGCGCAATCGTTCCAGAATCCACGAAACCTGCAGGCGTTCGGGAGACAGGTACAAGAATTTATACGGCCCGAAAGCGGTGTTGTCCAGCAATTCTGAAATGCGCTCTTCGGACATCGGGCCGGCAAGTGAAATTGCTTTAAGCCCTTTTTGTTCCAGATTGCGCACCTGGTCTTTCATCAAAGCGATTAAAGGCGAAATCACAACGCAAATTCCGGGTTTCATCAGTGCCGGAATCTGAAAGCAAACCGATTTTCCGCCACCCGTAGGCAATAGGGCGAGCGTGTCCGTGCCGTTTAGCACAGCGGAAATCACGTCGGCCTGAGGCGCGCGAAACTGTTCGTGCTTCCAGTATTGGCGCAGTAGGGCCAGTGCTTGCTCCGGTATGGAAGGGTCCTGGGTCATGAAAGCTAATAAAGGTAATCAGCGCCTGTTAAACGTGCGGATTTTATGTTTGAAATCTTAAAGTCGGACGGGATTTTCGGACCCGATGCCCAGATGCGACAGGATGAATTCGAGCCGGTTTTCTACCGTATCCTTAGGCACGGGAATCAGTTCGTAACCGTGATGCGTATAAGTTTCCACGAGATGTTCGTGAATGAGTTTGGCTTGTTCAAAATTTTCGTAACGCTCGTTATCGCTCTCGTAAATGTCTTCCCAGGGCGGAAGCAGAAATATTTTGTGGTAGCGGTGTTCGCGGCAGGCTTCGTCGAAAAATGCCGGATAACTGTCTCCGATATAATGCATATATGCCAAAACATCGGGAATGCCGCGGTCGATGAATACCACCGGGCAAGATTCCTCAAGTGCGTTACGGAATTGTTTTTTGCGCCCTTCGAGCAGTAGTTCACTAAACAACAGCGGCTTTTCGAGAAACAGTTGCTCAATGCCGTTTTTCTTGGCTTCGAGTGTAACTTCGCGCGAAATTTCGGGATAACAGCAGAATCCTTTGCGCAGCAGCGCTTCGATCAATGTAGTCTTTCCTGATCCCGGGCCGCCAATAAGAACAACGATTTGCTTTTGCATTATTTTTCCAAAGGTGCAAAATTAAAGAAAGTTTTAAATTCCACCTCGTTCAAATCCTTAAAGTTCATCGGAACGCGCCTGTATAATTGTGTTAATCGGACAAAATTTAACGTTGCAATGTGTATCTTTGTGTTTATTTTTGACCCCGATGGATGACAAAACCAAAGCGTTTTACATAAGACTGCGCGAAGAACTGATTACTACCACCCCGCATTGGCCGGCGGAATACTTATACAAATTCATCGTTCCTACTGAGGCCGGAAAAATTGCAGAAATTCAGCGGTATTTCGACGGCATGGGCGCTGTGATAGACACCGTTCAATCCAAGACCGGAAAATACACGAGCGTTTCTATCAATGTGGTAATGAAGGACGCAGACAGCATCATCGAAAAATACGTGGCCGTGTCTCATATCGAAGGCATTGTGTCGCTTTAACTTGCTAATCAGATGAAATACGAGAAAGAAAACGCGCGGGACGTCGTGCATTACCTTGAATACAACGCTGAGCGCGCCCCGCTGATCATTCCGGAATACGGCCGCCACCTGCAAAAACTGATCGACCAGGCCACGGCCATCGAAGACCGCGAAGAACGCAACAAGGCCGCCCGCTACATTATTCAGGTCATGGGAAGTTTGAACCCGCACCTTAGAGACGTGCCGGATTTTCAGCACAAATTGTGGGACCAGTTGTTTATTATGTCGGACTTTAAACTCGACGTAGATTCACCGTTTCCGATTCCGTCCCGGGAGGTATTGCAGCTCAAACCCGGGCCGCTTCGTTACCCGCAGAATTTCCCCAAGTACCGGTTTTACGGAAACAACATTAAATTCATGATCGATGTGGCCCTTAAATGGGAACACGGAGAAATGAGGGACGCCCTTATCCGCGTGATTGCAAACCACATGAAAAAATCCTATCTGAGCTGGAACAAGGACACCGTGACCGACGAAGTGATTTTCGAGCATTTGTACGAACTCTCGGACGGGCAGCTTAACCTTATGGAAAGTTCTGAATCGCTGCTCGGACTCACCGAAATCATGCGCACGAACAAAAAGATTTCGAACAAAATGCCACAAACGGCGCCGCTCAAGACCAAGCCGCATAAAAACAAAGGCACGTACAACAAAAACTCAAACCGAAAAAACTAACCCGAACTGTCCATGGCTGTTTTCAAAATCGAAGGAGGAGCGCGTCTCAAAGGAGAAATCACTCCTCAAGGCGCCAAAAACGAAGCATTGCAAATTTTGTGTGCGGTTTTGCTCACTAAAGAAAAAGTCACGATTTCCAATATTCCGGACATTATCGATGTCAACAAGCTCATTGCGCTTTTGGGCAACCTCGGCGTAAAAGTGAACAGGGAAGCGGCCGGCGTTTACAGTTTTGTGGCCGATGAGGTCAATACAGACTACGTGCGCACCGAAGCATTTCGCAAGGAAGGCGCCTCATTGCGCGGTTCTATCATGATTGTAGGGCCCATGCTGGCCAGATTCGGCAAAGGCTATATTCCAAAACCCGGAGGCGATAAAATCGGACGCCGCAGACTCGATACGCATTTCGAGGGGTTCATCAACCTCGGGGCTACGTTCCGCTACAACAAAGAAGATTCTTTCTACGGCGTAGAGGCAGACCACGGCCTTAGCGGTACCGAAATGCTGCTCGATGAAGCCTCGGTCACCGGAACGGCGAACATTGTCATGGCGGCTGTTTTGGCCAAAGGAACCACAACGATTTACAACGCGGCCTGCGAACCTTATCTGCAACAGCTTTGCAAAATGCTGAACCGCATGGGCGCAAAAATATCTGGCATTGGATCGAACCTGCTTACGATCGAAGGCGTAGAAACGCTTGGCGGTTGCGAACACCGCATGTTGCCGGACATGATCGAAATAGGGTCATGGATCGGACTCGCCGCAATGACGCGAAGTGAAATCACGATCAAAGACGTGAGTTGGGAAAACCTGGGCGTTATTCCGAATACATTCCGCAAACTCGGCATTCAGCTCGAAAAGCGCGGCAACGACATTTTTATTCCGCAACAGGAATCCTACGAAGTGCGCACCGATATCGACGGTTCCATACTCACGGTTTCTGATGCGCCCTGGCCCGGATTCACGCCGGATTTGCTCAGCATCATTCTCGTCACGGCGATTCAGGCAAACGGGGACGTGCTCATCCATCAGAAAATGTTTGAATCCCGGTTGTTCTTTGTAGATAAACTCATCGACATGGGCGCTAAGATCATTCTCTGCGATCCGCACCGGGCGGTGGTCATTGGGCACGATTTTAAATCCCAGCTAAAAGCCACCGTAATGTCTTCGCCTGATATCCGGGCAGGAGTGTCGCTGCTTATCGCGGCATTATCGGCAAAAGGCACAAGTTACATTCAGAACATCGAACAAATAGACCGCGGATACGAACGCATAGATGAACGCCTGCGCGCGCTCGGGGCAAAAATTGAGCGTATCGATTAATTTGAGGCTATGAGAATTGGTTATCACAAAAGCATTTTGGTGCGCCAATGGATTCTGGGAACGGCCTATGCGCTTATAGGACTTAGTTCCATGCTTTGGTCAGAAGGGCGGTTTTTGGCGTTCTTTGTACCGTTTGGGCTGTTTTCCATTGCAACCTCTTTTTGGCAAAGCCGCTACAAAATGCTCGAGTTTACGGCCGATAGCATCCGCGCCATTGCGTGGTTTCCAAAGCGCGAATTCAAATACGACGAACTCACGGACGTAGGCGTATTCGCAGGCGATTACAAATTCAAGTCGGGAACTAAAGAGATTGTAGTGTCAAAAGACAGCATAGCCACCGAAGATTTGGAGCGATTCCTCGAAAAATTCAACGAACTTCAGCAAAGAGTTCAGGCCAAAAAAACAGCAGTTTAACCCGCAACGGCTTCGGTAATCAGCGCGCGTACTGTTCCGTCTTCGTCAATCGAAGAAAGCGTTACAGGTTGCAGCGTATTGACGAGTTCGGGGTTGTACGGTGCTTTGATTTTTACGTAATTCTCGGTGAATCCGTACATATACCCTTCTTTGTTTTCGTGCTCAAACAACACCGTGCGTTGCTTGCCTAACTGGCTTTCGTAAAATGCGCGGCGTTTTTTAACGGACAACCCTCTCAACATCTTTGAGCGTTTTGCCCGCACATTGGCCGCCACCGCGCCTTCCATAAGCACCGCCTCGGTATTATCGCGCTCAGAATACGTAAACACGTGCAGGTACGAAATGTCCAGATCAGACAAAAAGCGGTACGTTTCTAAAAAATGTTCGTCCGTTTCGCCCGGGAATCCCACAATTACATCTACGCCAATGCACGCATCGGGCATAAGCGATTTAATGTGAGACACGCGTTCGGCGTAAAGTTCGCGCAAATAACGGCGCTTCATTTTCTTTAAAATGTCGTTGCTGCCGGATTGCAGCGGAATATGAAAGTGCGGAACAAAACAACGGCTCTGCGCCACAAAGGTGATCGTTTCGTTTCGCAACAAATTCGGTTCAATCGAAGAAATGCGCAAACGGTCAATGCCCGGCACGTTGTCCAGCGCCTGAACGAGTTCAAAAAAAGTGTGTTCGTGTTTTTTATTGCCAAATTCGCCTTTGCCGTAATCGCCTACATTTACGCCCGTAAGCACAATTTCCCTGATGTTCTGAGCCGCAATTTCAGCCGCGTTTTTAAGCACATTCTCCATCGTATCGGACCGGGAAATGCCGCGCGCAAGCGGAATCGTACAATAGGTACACTTGTAATCGCAACCGTCCTGAACCTTTAAAAAGGCGCGGGTGCGGTCTCCCAGGGCATAACTCCCGACGTAAAAATCGGCCTCGGCAATCTCGCACGAATGAACCTGGCCAAAATCGTTTTTTGTTAAATCGTTGAGGTAATCGGTAATTTTGAACTTTTCTGTCGCCCCTAAAACCAGATCCACGCCGTCCACCGCCGCGAGTTCTTCGGGCTTTAACTGCGCATAGCAACCCACGGCCGCCACAAATGCTTTTTCGTTCTGTTTTAGCGCTTTTCGTACAATCTGCTTGAATTGCTTGTCGGCGTTTTCGGTCACCGAGCAGGTGTTAATCACGTAAATATCGGCCCGGTCTTCAAAATCCACGCGTTCAAAACCTTCACCTGCAAAATTGCGCGCAATCGTCGAAGTTTCGGCAAAATTGAGTTTGCAACCCAGTGTATAAAATGCGACTTTTTTCTGTTCCATGATTTGGGCGTTACCTGCGGCCCGGGCTTTTCGCTCCAATCTTTAAAAAGGATTTCCGCTGCAATCCCTAACGCGACCCGTGATTTTAAGTATATTTACCCCGCTAACGAAGCCCGCAAATTTACACACAAAAATCGGTTTGGAAAAATCACTAATTCGTTATTTTACATGTCTTTGCGCACTCGTGCTCGCAGGTTGTGGCGGGCCTTCGGACAACGGCGCATTTGACCACCTTGTTTTTCGCTACAACGAAAGCGCAAACATTACCTCGCTTGATCCGGCATTTTCGCGCATACAATCCAACATCTGGGCGTGTAACCAAATTTTTAACGGGCTGGTGCAACTCGACGACAGCCTCAATGTACAGCCGGATCTGGCCGCTTCCTGGCAAATTTCGGCAGATGGACTCGAATACAGGTTTCAAATGCGCAAAGGCGTTTATTTTCACAAAAGCCGCGCGTTCGGCCCTGATTCCACGAGAGCCGTAACCGCCGCCGACGTTGCGTACAGTTTCGACCGGTTGCTCGATGAGGCTGTGGCTTCGCCCGGGCGCTGGATTTTGCAAAACGTAGCAAGTTACCGGGCCGCTAACGATTCCGTGTTTGAGGTGTCGCTAAAAAAGCCGTTTCCGCCGTTTTTGGGATTGCTTGCGATGAAGTACGCTTCGGTGGTGCCGCGCGAAGGGGTAGAGGCCGGTGATTTTCACAAAAAGCCTATTGGAACCGGCCCGTTTGCGTTTAAACTTTGGGAGGAAAACGTAAAACTCGTATTGCGCAAAAATCCCGGTTATTACGAAAAAGACGAAAACGGAAAACAACTGCCTTACCTCGAAGCGGTCGCTATATCGTTTTTGCCGGACAAACAAAGCGGTTTTCTAGAATTCGTTCAGGGAAAAAACGATTTCATCTCGGGGTTGGATCCGTCGTATAAGGACGAAATTCTGACACAAAAAGGCACGCTTCAGTCCAAATATGCTTCGTCGGTTAAAATGCTTACGGGGCCGTATCTGAATACGGAATACCTCGGTTTCAGGCTCGACGGCCCGAGCGACGCCGCAAAGGACAAACGCATCCGCCAGGCGCTCAATCACGGCTTCGACCGCGAAAAACTCGTGCTTTACCTGCGCAACAATATGGGAATTGCAGGGTCCGGCGGCCTTATTCCCGAAGGTTTGCCCGGCAGCGCGCGAACCGAATATTATGCGTACGATGTTAGAAAGGCACGCGAACTGGTATCTGAATATGAGTCAGAAACGGGCAGGGCTGCTCAAATTACGCTGAGCATGAACCCCGCTTACGTGGATATCGCTGAATATTTGCAGCGCGAATGGCAAAAGGTTGGAATTTCTGTCGCAATTGACATGGGGCCGCCCTCTGCGTTGCGCACGGCCATGGTCAGCGGCAAAGTAGGTTTTTTCCGCGCGAGTTGGATCGCCGATTATCCGGACGCCGAAAATTACCTCTCGCTGTTTTATAGTCCGAATTTTACCCCTAACGGCCCAAACTACACCCATTTTAAAAGCGACACTTTCGATGCGCTTTACGAACGCGCTTTTCTTGAAACCGATGCTCAAAAGCGGGCCGCGCATTACCGTCTTATGGACAGTCTTGCGATGGCAGAAGCGCCCGTCGTAGTGCTTTTTTACGACAAAGCCGCCCGTTTCACGCGACAAAACGTGCACGGTCTGGGCATTAATCCGTTAAATATGCTGCACCTGAAGCGCGTGTATAAAACCAAATGATTTTCGGTCATGCGCAACGCAACTAGCTGAATTGTACTATCTTTAGGTTCAGCTAAATTTTACGATCATGAAAAAACTGTTTTTTCTTGCGGCGTTTTGCGTGTCTTCGGCTTTGAGTGCCCAGAACCACGCCGCGGTGACCAACGATTTGCCTTCGGGCATCCGCGCTTTCCTCGCAACTCATTTCGCCGACGTCGGCATCGGGCATTATGAAAAGGACCAGGAATGGAACGGCGTTGAATACGAAGTGCATCTGGACGGTTTCGAGGTGGATTTTGGCACGAATGGCCAATGGACGGACATCGAAGCCAAAGGAATGGCCGCGGTTCCCGAGAGTTTAATTGCGCCCGAAATCGCGTCGTATCTGAAATCTAATTATGCCGGTCAGAAGGTAAGAGGACTCGAGCGAAAATCCGGTCGCACCGAGGTGAAACTGGACAATGGCCTGGAACTGATCTTTAACCAACGCGGTAAATTTGTCCGCATCGACCGCTAACCGCGATACTCTTTTGTGAGTTCAAAAACGGTTTCGAGAATGCCGGCCTCGCGCGCGTCAAAATCGACGTTGCGGCGGGACATCACGATTTTTGCCGTTTCAAACGCTTTTTTGGTCATGTAAGTGGTAAAGCCCGAGGCGCCTCCCCAGGAAAAACTCGGGACGAAATTGCGCGGAAACCCGGCTCCGAAAATATTAGCGCTTACGCCAACGACAGTACCGGTATTAAACATCGTGTTGATGCCGCATTTGCTGTGGTCGCCCATCATGAGGCCGCAAAACTGGAGTCCGGTTTTTGCAAATCCGCCGGTTTCATAGCTCCAGAGTTTTACTTCTTCGTAATTGTTTTTAAGGTTGGAGTTGTTTGTATCGGCACCGAGGTTGCACCATTCTCCGAGTACCGAATTGCCGAGAAAGCCGTCGTGTCCTTTGTTTGAATAAGCGAACATTACCGAATTGTTGACCTCGCCTCCCACGCGCGAATGCGGCCCGATGGTCGTGGCTCCGTAAATTTTTGCGCCCATTTTAACCTGAGCGCCTTCGCAAAGCGCAAACGGTCCGCGGATGAGGCTGCCTTCCATGATTTCGGCATTGGCGCCAATGTAGATAGGGCCGGTGGAAGCGTTAAGTGTCGCGTATTCGAGTTTGGCTCCCGGTTCTATGAAAATATTTTCGGGCGCAACCGCGTTCACGGATTTTGGCAGCGGTTCAGAGGTGCGGTCTGCGCATAACAGTTCAAAATCGGCGCGAATCGCAGCATCGTTTTTCGCGAAAATGTCCCAGGGTTTGGCAATTTGCAAACAGTCGCTTTCGCAGGTCAGCATTTCGTATTCGTCCAGATTGACTTCTTCCTGATCGTCTGTCGTAAAAAACGCTACGATTTCGTCTTTGTACCAAACGGCTTGTCGCGGTTCAAGGTTCTGAATCAGCGCAACGAGTTCCGGATTCGGACAAAACGAAGCGTTGATCATCACGTTTTGCTCGAGTTCTACCATCGGCCATTTTTCACTCAGGTAATCTTCGGTTACGGTAGTCGTCGTATAACCGAGGAATTTCTCCCATTTTTCGCGGATCGTAAGTATGCCTACGCGGATGTCGGCCACAGGACGTGTGAACGTAAATGGCAGAAGGGCGGTTCGGACGTCGGAATCAAAAAGAATATAGTTCATAGCTGGGTTTTTGCATCGGCCAAATTAAAAAGAATATTCGTTTGGGGGAAACAAAAAAGCCCTCCAACGGAAGGCTCTTCGTAATTTGAACACTGATAACTTATTATTTTGCGTGTTTCGCGTATTTTGTTTTGAACTTGTCAATACGACCTGCCGTATCGATGAGTTTAGACTTACCAGTATAAAAAGGGTGAGACGTTCTGGAGATTTCCATTTTTACTACAGGATATTCTACACCTTCGTGAACGATGGTCTCTTTGGTATCGGCTGTAGATTTAGTGATGAAAACTTCGTCATTGGACATGTCTTTAAAAGCGACAAGTCTGTAATTTTCCGGGTGAATGCCTTTTTTCATGGGTTGTCTTTTTAAAATGTACTGCCGCTACATCCGAGGCTCTTCTGTCAAAAGAGGTATGATGACGCCAACAGTTTTTGTTTTTACTGTTAATTTTTGGTCTGCAAATGTACAACAAATTATGTGATCTGATATCCATAGTGCAAATAATTTTTTTTGGCCGATTTTTTTAGGCGCGCTATGGGCAGGATGTTTATATTTGTTAGCCTAAAAAACTGGGATTTTATGAACGAAATTATTAAGAAAAACGGTGTCGCTTACGGGGTGGGCTTAGGTGTGTTTTCGGTGTTGGTTACCGCGCTGATGTACGGAACTGACCTGAGTTTGTTTGGCAGTTGGTGGATTGGACTTTTACTGATCGCAGTGAGTCTGGTCGTTTATTGCCTGACGATATACAATACCAAAAAGCAAATGAACGGGCAAATTACGTTTAAAGAGGCGTTTACCGTTTATTTTATATCTGCCGCAATTTCAGCAGCGATTTCTACCGCGTTCATGATTTTGTTGTTCGGATTTGTAGACCCCGAAGCCAGCGATGCGATTAAGGACATACAGATCGAGAATACGGTGGCTTTCATGGAGAAAATGAACGCCCCGGCTGCCGAGATAGACAAAGCTACAGACCGAATTTCGGAACAGGATACTTACGGCCTTGGCACCCAGATCACGGGTTACTTTATGACCCTTGCTTTTTTGAGTGTGCTTGGTTTATTACTAGCCCTGATTTTTAAAAGCCGCCCGGCGTATAAGGAATAATGAACCTGACGGTACTCATTCCACTCTTAAACGAGGAAGAATCGCTTGCAGAACTCCACGACTGGGTGGTTCGCGTCATGGACGAAAACGGTTTTTCGTACGAGATTCTGTTTATAGACGATGGCAGTACGGACGGTTCCTGGACGTTGATTTCCGAACTGGCACAGCGCAATCCGAACGTGCGCGGACTGCGTTTTTTGCGCAACTTTGGAAAATCTCAGGCGTTGCATGCGGGTTTTGCCGCGGCCAAAGGCGATGTGGTCGTAACGATGGATGCAGATTTACAGGACAATCCCGAAGAAATTCCGGATATGTACCGCATGATTACGCAAGAAGGTTACGATCTGGTATCGGGCTGGAAGAAAAAGCGGTTCGACAACGTACTCATGAAAAACCTTCCGTCCAAACTTTTCAACTGGGCCGCGCGAAGTACTTCGGGGGTTAAACTGCACGATTTCAACTGCGGGCTTAAAGCCTACCGGCATAACGTGGTAAAAAACGTAGAAGTTTCTGGCGAAATGCACCGATACATTCCCGTGCTGGCTAAAAACGCGGGCTTTACTAAAATCGGGGAGAAGGTCGTGAGGCACCAGGCGCGAAAGTACGGGGAAACAAAATTTGGCATGAACCGCTTTATCAACGGTTTTTTGGACCTGATTACGATTTGGTTTCTCTCGCGCTTTGGCAAACAGCCGATGCATTTGTTTGGGGCGCTGGGTTCTGTAATGTTTTTAATTGGTTTCTTTGCAGCGGGTTTTATTGGGTTTAACAAACTTTACCGGTTGTACAACAACGAACCCACGGTGCTTGTAACGGCCAATCCGTGGTTTTATATTTCGCTGGCCACGATGATTATTGGAACGCAGTTGTTTCTTGCGGGGTTTCTGGGCGAAATCATTCTGCGGGCCAAAGGATCTGAAAAACGCTATAAAATTTCGGCTAAGATTAACGCCTGACATAAATGACCGAACGAAGCCATAGCCCTGATTGCAGTGGATATCCTTTTTAAAAAAAAGATAGCAGCGCAAAGCAGGAAACGGCTCCAAAAAAATACGAATCATGCATATTGAACAATCTATTCTGGACCGCGTGAACCAATGGTTGACGCCGACTTTTGACGAGGCTACGCGCCTTGCGATTGAGGAAATCATGACGTCTGATCCAAAAGAACTGGAGGAATCTTTTTACAAGAACCTCGAGTTTGGAACGGGTGGCATGCGCGGCATTATGGGAATTGGCACTAACCGAATTAACCGGTACACGCTTGGGAAAAACACCCAGGGCATTGCAAACTACCTGCACCGCTGCTTTCCGAATGAGCAGGTTCGCGTGGCCATTGCTTACGACTGCCGCCACAACAGCGATACGCTGGCCCGGATTGTAGCCGATGTTTTTTCTGCGAACGACATTAAGGTGTTTTTGTTCAGCGACATGCGGCCTACGCCCGAACTTTCGTTTGCGGTTCGCCATTTGAACTGCCATTGCGGGGTCGTGCTTACGGCGTCTCACAATCCGCCGGAATATAACGGTTACAAGGTGTACTGGCAGGATGGTGGCCAGATTGTGCCGCCTCAGGACAGGGAAATCATCGAGGTAATTGACTCCCTTACGTATGACGAAGTGAAGTTCAACGCCAAACCTGAGAATATTGAACTTATAGGTCAGGAAATCGATGAGGCATTTGTTCGCTCTACTATTGACAATGCGGGTTGCGGAACGCCCCAAAAGGACCGGGCCGCGCTGAATATTGTGTTTACGTCCCTGCACGGAACTTCGATAAAAATTATGCCGCAGACATTTGAGCAGGCTGGTTTTTCGCAAGTGCATTTGGTTGAAGAACAAGCCACGCCGGACGGCAATTTCCCCACCGTTGTTTCCCCGAACCCCGAAGAACCGGAAGCCTTAACGATGGCCATGGCACTCGCCGAACGCGTAGGGGCCGACATTGTGATTGGAACCGATCCCGATGCAGACAGGCTGGGCGTGGCCGTGCGCGACAACGACGGAAAAATGGTGCTGCTCAACGGCAACCAGACAATGGTTCTGATGACGCATTTTCTGCTTGAACAATGGCGCAAAAAAGGCAAATTGAACGGCAAACAGTTCATAGGTACCACGATTGTTTCCACACCGATGATGATGGAACTCGCGACGGCTTACGGCGTGGAGTGCAAAATTGGCCTTACCGGGTTTAAGTGGATTGCCAAAATGATCAAGGATTTTCCCGAACTCGAGTTTATTGGCGGGGGCGAAGAGAGTTTTGGATTTATGGTGGGCGATGCGGTTCGCGATAAGGATTCCATAGGGTCGAGTTTACTCATGTGCGAAATTGCGGCTCAGGCCAAAGCGCGCGGAAGTTCGGTGTACCGCGAGCTTGAACAGCTTTACGTGGATTACGGATTTTATCAGGAGTTCCTGCTTTCGCTGACTAAAAAAGGCATTGAAGGCGCGGCCCAGATCAAACAAATGATGGTGGACCAACGCCTGCAGCCGATTGCCGAAATTGCAGCAGAGCGCGTCGTGGTTGTGGAAGATTATCTGTCATCGGTGGCGAAAGACCTGATCAACAACGAAGTTTTACCGCTGGACGTGCCCAAATCTGACGTGTTGATTTACTACACCGAGGACGGATCAAAAATTGCGATGCGCCCGAGCGGAACCGAACCCAAAATTAAATTTTACGTGAGCGTAAATGCAGCCGTGGAAAGTGCGGATGATTTGCCCGAGGCGCGACTGCAGCTCGCAGAAAAAATACGTCGCATTGTCAGCGACCTTAACATTGGTTGATGAGCGTTTTTAAAAAAATATTGCCTTTTGCGCTGCCTTATAAAAAGTATGCGCTGCTGAATGTTTTCTTCAATATCCTGTACGCGTTGTTCAGCACCATCTCGTTCATTGCGATGATTCCGATGCTCAAGATTATTTTTGACGACAAACAGGAAATTTACGCGCGTCCGGATTACGATTCGTATTCGAGCATAACCGATTACGGGCAGGATTTTCTGAATTATTACCTCACGCGCCAAATGGACGCTCACGGGCCATTCACCGTGCTCATGTACATGATTGCGATTATCGTGGGCATTTTTCTGCTCAAAAACCTGTTCAATTACTGGGCGATGTATTTTTCGACCTATATGCGAAACGGCATTTTGCGCGATATGCGGGAGTCGTTGTACCGCAAAATTACTTCGTTGCCGCTTGGCTATTACGCCAGAACCACTAAGGGCGATGTGATTTCGAGAACGATTGCCGATGTAAACGAAATCAGCAACTCTTACCTGTCGATCCTCGAACTTATTGTGCGCGAACCCTTGACGATTTTATTTGCGCTCATTTCAATGATTTTTTTAAGTCCGATGCTCACGCTTTTCGTGTTTGTGTTCATTCCTGTTTCGGGCCTTATTATTTCCAAAATAGGAAAGTCGTTAAAGCGAAACTCTGCGATTGTGCAGCAGGAGCAAGGCAAAATCATGTCGATTCTCGAGGAAACATTAGGCGGATTGCGCATTATTAAATCGTTCACGGCCGAACCCAAGTTCCGCAAAGATTTTGAACAAACGAGCCAGCGGTTTTTCGATTATTCAAACGTGGTGATAAACCGGCAGAATCTGGCCTCGCCCATGAGTGAATTTCTCGGAATTCTCGTCATTGGCATATTGCTCGTGTTTGGCGGTTATCTCGTGTTTGTTGAGCAGGAAATGGAGGCGACGTTCTTTTTGGGTTACATTATGCTCGCTTATAATATTCTGACGCCGGCTAAAGCGATCTCAAAAGCGAGCTATGGCATTAAGCGCGGAAATGCATCGGCCGAACGCGTGCTTGAACTTTTGGAACACGAAAACCCGATTACGAGCAAGCAAAAGGCAGTAGTTAAATCTGGTTTTAATGCTGAAATCGCGCTCGAAAATGTCAATTTCGGCTATGGGGATGAACCCGTGCTTACCGATTTTTCGCTTCGCGTAAACAAAGGAGAAACGGTGGCCCTCGTAGGTAAATCGGGCAGTGGCAAAAGTACGATTGCGAATTTGCTCACGCGTTTTTACGACGTGAACTCGGGGCGCATCGCTATTGACGGAACCGATATCCGCGACATAGAACTGAGTTCGCTGCGCCGTCTGATGGGATTGGTTACTCAGGACAGTATTTTGTTTAACGATACAGTCCGGAACAACGTAGCGCTCGGAAAACCCGAAGCTACAGACGAGGAAATCATTGAGGCCCTGCGCGTGGCCAACGCTCTGGAGTTTGTTCAGGAATTGCCCGATGGCATTCACACAAATATTGGCGATTCGGGCGGAAAACTTTCGGGCGGACAAAAACAGCGGCTCTCGATTGCAAGAGCGGTTCTTAAAAACCCGCCAATCATGATTCTGGACGAAGCCACATCGGCCCTTGATACCGAAAGCGAACGTCTGGTTCAGGTGGCGCTCGAAAACATGATGCAACACCGCACCTCGGTGGTCATTGCACACCGGTTGTCTACGATTCAGAAGGCGGACAGAATCGTCGTGATGCAAAAAGGCCGCATTGCCGAACAGGGCACGCACGAGGAACTTATCGCTCAGGACGGGGTTTACAAAAAACTCGTGCTGATGCAGTCTTTTGAATAGAGGTTCTTTTACTTTTTTGTGCGGAA
>CAZTGF010000046.1:9042-16132 GCA_964612955.1 uncultured Flavobacterium sp. | reverse complement strand
GAAGTGTAGAATTTCATGCCCTGCTTCTTAAGCACTTTGGTGAGTTCTTTTGACAGGGCCGCGTCCATGGTTGGAATGATGCGGTCCATGAATTCCACAACCGAAACCTGTGCGCCCAAACGCAGATACACCTGCCCGAGTTCAAGCCCGATCACGCCGCCTCCGATGATAATCAGGTGCTTTGGAACTTCTTTGAGTTTCAGTGCTTCGGTCGATGTAATGATGCGCTCTTTGTCGATTTTAATAAACGGAAGCGTCGAGGGTTTTGATCCTGTGGCGATAATCGTGTGCTTGGCTTCGATGACTTCATCTGAACCGTCGCCTTTTGAGATTTTGATATGAGTGGCGTCCTGGAACGAACCTACGCCTTCGAATACCGTAATTTTATTTTTGTCCATGAGGTATTTGATGCCGGCAACGTTCTGGTCGACGACTTTGGCCTTGCGCGCGATCATTTTTTCGAAGTCGAAAGTAACTTCTCCCGTACTAATGCCGTGATCTGCAAAATGCTTTTGAGCGTCGTGAACGTGGTGAGACGAATCGAGCAGCGCTTTTGACGGAATGCAGCCCACGTTAAGACAGGTGCCGCCCATGGTGGGATATTTTTCGATGATTGCAGTGGAAAATCCCAGTTGGGCACAGCGAATCGCAGCTACATAACCGCCGGGACCCGAGCCGATGATGGCAACGTCAAATGAACTCATGATAGTTGGTTTACGAATTAAATTTGCGTTCAAAATTACACAAATATTTTGCTTGGGCGCCGTTTTTAGCGCTAAAGAAATGCGTTAGATTTCAAAGGCCGTGGTGTTTTTTACGGGCGCGATTACAAATGTGGAATGCGTGGAGCCGATGTGCTGCAATGCGGTGAGTTTGGTCACGAGGAATTCGCGGTAGGCGTCCATATCGGCCAGACATACTTTTAATATGTAGTCGTAATCTCCGCTGACGTGATGGCATTCGAGCACTTCGGGAAGCCGCGCCACCTCTCTTTCGAACCGCGTAAGAAAATCGCGCGAATGCTGCAGCAATTTGATATGACAAAATACGACGAAGCTGCGTCCGATGCGCCCCGGATCCACAAGCGCCACATATTTACGGATAATTCCTTCCCGTTCGAGTTTTTTAATGCGTTCGTGTACGGCAGTTACCGAAAGTTGCAGTTCAAGCGAAAGTGCCTTTGTCGTTTTGCGCGAATCCTGTTGTAAAAGCGCAATCAGCTTGCGGTCTGTGGCGTCTGGTTTCATCCGGATGAAATTTCGGCTAATATACGCAGAGCGCTCCATCGAACCGAAAAACTAACGCCGTTAATTCGCAAATGCCTTAAAATATTCCGATAATTCAATTTTGTGTTGAAAAATATTTTGCATTTTAGGTGATTTGCATTCATTCGATTCAAAATTTTTATCACATGACAAAATCGCCGGCAGACGCCATTCAGGACTTACAGTATTTCGGGGAATTCGGAGGCGTGAACCCGTCCATTTCAGATTCATCGACTTACACTTTTTTATCGGCCAAATCCATGAGCGACACCTTCGAAGGAAACGCCGAAGGATGTTACCTCTACTCGCGTCATTCCTCGCCGAGCAACCTTTACCTCGATCAGGCACTCGCGGCCATGGAAGGTACGGAATCCGCTTGTGTGGCTGCATCGGGAATGGGGGCCATTACCTCTACGCTGCTGCAATTGTGCGGTGCCGGGGATCATATCGTTGCAAGCCGGACGATTTACGGAGGTACTTACGCGTTTTTGAAAAACTTCGCGCCTAAATTTAACATACAAACGGCTTTTGTCGATATCACTAAAGCCGAAGCCGTTCGCGCCGCCATAACGCCTCAAACCAAAGTGCTTTACTGCGAAACGGTTAGTAATCCGCTGCTCGAAATTGCAGACATAGCCGCGCTGAGCAAGATTGCAAAAAAGCACAACCTTACGCTCGTTGTCGATAATACGTTCTCGCCGCTTTCGGTTTCTCCTGCCGCACTCGGGGCCGATATCGTGATTCACTCGCTTACGAAATACATCAACGGTTCCAGCGATACAGTAGCCGGGGTTACCTGCGCCTCCCGCGACTTTGTTCACAGCATGAAAGACGTAAACAACGGTGCCGCAATGCTGTTAGGCCCCACAATGGACAGTCTGCGCGCCGCATCGGTACTCAAAAACCTGCGCACGCTTCACATCCGCATGAAGCAACACAGCCGCAATGCGCTATATCTGGCCGGGCGTTTTGAACAAGACGGACTCAAGACCGTTTATCCGGGACTCGAAAGCCATCCGAGCCACGCCTTGTATAAAACGATGATTAACCCCGAATACGGATACGGAGGTATGATGACCGTTGACGCGGGATCGCTTGAAAAAGCCAATGCCACGATGGAACTTATGCAACAGAAAAACCTGGGTTACCTTGCTGTAAGTCTCGGATTTTACAAAACGCTGTTCAGCGCGCCCGGAACCAGTACCTCGTCCGAAATCCCGCTCGATGAACAATCGCAGATGGGGCTTAGCGAAGGTCTGATCCGATTCTCCGTAGGTCTGGACAACGACATCGAACGCACCTATGCCATGATGAAGGAATGCCTTAAGGAAACCGGCGTCCTTTAATTACAATGTTTACGACAGTAAGCCGTTTCCTTCGGGTGGCGGCTTTTTTATTTGCCGAAAATGGCGAAACGTTCGATTTTGTATATTGCGGCCCATAATTCTTTCCAATGACGAAACCCGAAACGTCCGACGCGACTCCAGCAGTTCAGATAAGTTTGTTTTCCGCCTTTATTCCACTGATTTTTCTTGTAGCGTTGCTCGCGCTGAACGTATTTATTTACGGGGACGAGGCCGTTTCCGGATCTAACCAGTTTATCCTGCTCGTAGGCGCGGCGATCGCAGCGGTAATTGGCATGTTCAACAACGTGAGGTTCGCATCGGTGATGACACATATCGCGGACAACATTAAATCGACCTCGGGCGCCATTCTTATTCTGCTTATGGTAGGCGCACTGGCCGGAAGCTGGTTGCTCAGCGGCGTAATCCCGACGATGATTTACTACGGTTTGCAATTGTTGCATCCATCGGTATACCTGCCGGCGACAGTACTTATATGCGCGGTTATTGCACTGGCTACGGGGAGTTCGTGGACAACCTCCGCTACGGTTGGCGTGGCACTTATCGGCATCGGATCCACACTCGGGATTCCGGTGGGAATGTGTGCCGGCGCTGTGGTATCGGGCGCTTATTTCGGCGATAAACTCTCTCCGTTATCGGACACGACAAACCTTGCTCCTGCCATGGCCGGAACCACGCTGTTCACGCACGTCCGCTATTTGCTTTATACAACGGTGCCCACGATGACCGTAACTTTGATCATTTTTATTATGCTCGGGATTTTTCAGGATGCGGGCACGGCCGGTTCTCCCGATGATTCGTTGCGGGCACTGGATTCCGCATTTGTGATTTCGCCCTGGTTGTTTCTTATTCCGGCTGCGGTAATACTGCTCATTGTGCGCAAAACCGAACCGCTGATTGCGTTGTTTGTCGGGACGGTCCTCGCCGCTTTGTTTGCGCTGGGTATGCAACCTGAACTCGTAGCGAGCGTCGGTGGCGAAAACGAACTGACTTTCCTATCGGCCTATAAAGGCGTGATGAACGCTATTACCGTGGGTTTTGAGGTACCTACCCAAACCGCTGCTTTTGCCGATTTGTTCAAAACCGGTGGCATGTCCGGCATGATGGGAACGATTTGGTTGATTTTATGCGCGATGGCCTTTGGAGGTGCAATGCAGGCCATCGGAGCACTCGATCGGATCACAAAGGCGCTGCTGCACACTTTTACGAGTATTTTCGGGCTTTTTGCAAGTACCGTTGCGAGCTGTCTGGCGATTAACATTACGGCATCGGACCAATACCTTGCGATTCTTGTACCGGGGAAAATGTTTGCACAGGCTTATCGGGATAAAGGACTGGCGCCGGAAAACCTGAGTCGAACGCTCGAAGATGCAGGAACCGTGACCTCGCCCTTAATTCCGTGGAATACGTGTGGCGCTTATCAGGCCGGTGTGCTCGGCGTATCTACGTTCAGCTATTTGCCCTACGCGTTTTTTAACCTGCTGAGCCCGTTTACGACGCTGTTATTCGCGGCTTTCCGAATTAAAATCCGGCAACTGAACGGAAAGTTCCTGCGATAACCAAAACCTATTGCCGAATAAAAAAACAAAATAGTTTCTCTATAATTAAGCGGCTAAAGTTTGTATTTTTGCAATGGTTAAAAATTAAACTTTAAAAACATTTATACTTATGGCATTTGTAGGCAAACAATTCCCAAACATTACCGTAGACGCAATCTCTGAAATGGGCGACAACCTTCGCCTGAACGTTCTTGACGAGGCGGTGAACAACAACAAAAAAGTACTTTTGTTCTGGTATCCGAAAGATTTCACTTTCGTTTGTCCAACGGAACTTCACGCGTTTCAGGATGCACTTTCTGAATTTGAAAAAAGAAACACTGTGGTGATCGGCGCTTCCTGCGACACTAACGAGGTACACTTTGCATGGCTTAATACGCCAAAAAGCAACGGCGGCATCGAGGGCGTAACTTACCCGATTCTTGCAGATACAAACCGCAACCTTGCCAACACGCTCGGCATTCTCGACATTCAGTCCACTACTTATAACGAAGAAACAGACACCGTTCTTCTCGAAGGTTCTAACGTGACTTACCGCGCAACGTATCTTATCGACGAAACCGGAAAAGTATTCCACGAGAGCGTGAACGATATGCCACTCGGAAGAAACGTTCACGAATACCTGCGCCTTATTGACGCTTATACACACGTTCAGGTGAAAGGCGAAGTTTGTCCGGCGAACTGGGAAGAAGGCCGTGAGGCGATGAGCGCCACCCGCGAAGGTGTAGCTAATTATTTAAGCAACTAATCATGCTGATTGAATTAGCAGAGGACAATTTGTCCGAAATCGTAAGCGCAAACCCGAAAGTACTCGTGCAGTATTCCGCCTCCTGGTGTGGCAACTGCCGGATTATGAAGCCAAAATTCAAAAAAATGGCCGCTGAAAATCCAGACATGACCTTCGTGATTGTCGATGCAGAAGCTTCTCCCGAGTCGCGCAAGTTGGCCAATGTTTCGAACCTGCCTACGTTTGCATCATTTGTAAACGGAAGCCTGAAGTCCGAAACCCAAACCAACAAAACCGATGTGCTCGCAGAACTTGTAACCGAAACTGCCGCCCTGTAATGAAACTTCCGGTAATTAAACATCTGACGCAGTTTATCGAGGAAAACGATGCCGATTATATCACCGAGGCTATCGAAGTGCTCGAGGCGTTAACCGAAGTTCCATCGCTTAAGGACGAGGAAATAGACGTTATTGGCGAACTGATTTCCAATATGTACGGTGCGCTGGAAGTTCAGAAACTCATCGATTCGGGTTCCGATAAAAAGGAAGCACTCAACGCTTTTATGAAGCGCGTCATGGGTGCGATAGACAAATAACCGGCACAAGACCGGATTTACACAGGCGTTCCGAATGGGGCGCCTTTTTTTTGCCCTGTGGGTGCCGATTTTTTCATACTTTTGATTCCCAAATACAACAATATGGCACAAGTAAAATTGGGCGGAAATCCCGTCAATACTACAGGAGAATTACCACAAGCCGGACAACAGGCGCCGGGCTTTAACCTTACCGCGGCTGACCTTTCACAGTCTGGACTTGCGGATTACGCAGGAAAGAAAATCGTTCTGAACATTTTCCCGAGTGTGGACACGCCAACCTGTGCCGCATCGGTTCGGAAATTTAACGAAACAGCCGCTTCCCTGGACAATACCGTAGTGCTTTGCATTTCGCGCGATTTGCCGTTTGCCCAGCAGCGTTTTTGCGCAAGTGAAGGCTTAAATAATGTTCATTGCCTGTCCGACTTTAAAACCGGGGCATTCGGCCGGGATTACGGCGTGATGTTGTCCGATGGCAAACTCGAAGGCCTGCACGCCAGAGCGGTTGTTGTGGTCGATGAAAACGGTCGCGTTTCGCACTGCGAACTTGTGCCAGAAATTGCGAACGAACCCGATTACGATGCTGCACTCGCGGCACTATAACGTTTGGGATGGAATTTGAACGGGATCGGACTTATGTGACCGGGCGGCTCAAGAGCTTTAAATTTGCGTTGTTGGGCGCGTGGAAATTACTGTCGACAGAGCACAGCATTATGACGCAATTCGGCATAGGATTACTCATGACGGGCGCGGGCCTCTTCTTCGATATATCGGCTCAGGAATGGATGTTCCAGGTGCTCGCCATTGGGTTGGTCCTCAGCGTTGAAGGGCTGAACACGGCTGTCGAAAAACTGTGCGATTTCGTGCATCCGCAATTCGAACCTAAAATTGGATTTATCAAGGACATTGCTGCGGGAGCTGTTTGCTTCGCCGCGTTTACCGCTGTGATTATCGGCGCCATTATTTATGTTCCTAAAATATTTTAAATCGTATTAGCATTTATGGCCAAAACCAACAAGCAGTCTAAACCGGGTAAAAATCCGGAAAATACGCGCAAACCCAAACGCGCCAGATGGACCTTTGGCGTGCTTCTGATGCTTTTTGCCGTAGCGCTTCTGGTTTCTTTCATTTCGTTTTTCGTGCACGGAACCGCCGATCAATCTGCACTTTCGCGATTTTCGGAGCGCGATGAGATCGTTGGAAACTGGCTCGGAAAAACCGGGGCATGGCTGGCCGATTTATTCATATACCGCGGATTCGGTGCCGCTTCGTTTCTGTTTCCGAAGGTTTTGGGAATTACGGGTGCATTCTTACTGCTCGACATTCCGCTGCGACGGTTAAAGAACATTTGGTTCTGGGACATTTACGCGGTTTTGGTCTTGTCGATGACGTTTGGATTTTTTGCGACCTCGGTGCCCGAATTAGGCGGTGTTGTGGGGTATGAGATGAATTTGTTTTTTCAGGATTTCATAGGTTCTACGGGTACGATTCTGCTGCTTGTGTTTTCGGTTGTCATTTACTTGTTCTACAAATTGCGCATGACGCCCGAGGCAGCGAAACTGTTCTTAGAAAAACGCCAACAGGAA
>CAZTGF010000046.1:0-8942 GCA_964612955.1 uncultured Flavobacterium sp. | reverse complement strand
ACGGCGGACGAGGCGTTTGTGATCGAAAAAGCGCCCGAAGAAGACCTCGTTGTAGAAAATCTTGCCGAGAAACTCGTCGCTGATTTTGGCCTGTTTGACCCGACGCTGGATTTATCGAACTACAAATTCCCGACGATTGAACTGCTTCGCGAATATTCGGGCGGCGGCATTACGATCAATCAGGAAGAACTCGAAGAAAACAAAAACCGCATTGTAGAAACGCTGCGGAACTACAAAATCGACATTGCGCAGATTAAAGCAACCGTGGGTCCGTCCGTGACGCTGTACGAAATCGTGCCCGAAGCCGGCATCCGCATCTCGAAGATCAAAAGCCTCGAAGACGATATTGCGCTTTCACTATCGGCCCTGGGCATTCGCATCATCGCACCGATTCCGGGAAAAGGAACCATCGGTATCGAAGTCCCGAACAAAACGCCGACGATGGTTTCGATGAAAAGTGTGATTGCATCGGCCCGATTCCAGGAAGCAGAAATGGAACTGCCGATTGCGCTCGGAAAGACAATTTCCAACGAAACGTTTGTCGTAGATTTGGCTAAAATGCCGCACCTTCTTATGGCAGGAGCTACCGGCCAGGGAAAATCGGTCGGGCTGAACGCCGTACTCACCTCGCTGTTGTACAAAAAACACCCGGCCGAGGTAAAGTTTGTTCTCGTCGATCCGAAAAAGGTAGAACTCACGCTGTTTAATAAAATCGAGCGCCACTATCTGGCCAAACTGCCCGATGTTGAAGACGCGATTATTACAGACAACACCAAAGTAATTAACACACTGAATTCGCTTTGCATCGAAATGGACCAACGTTACTCGCTGCTCAAAGATGCGATGGTGCGAAATATTAAAGAATACAACGAAAAATTCCGGAACCGCAAACTCAACCCCGAACTCGGCCACCGGTTTTTGCCTTATATCGTACTTGTCGTAGATGAATTTGCCGACTTAATCATGACGGCCGGCAAAGAAGTGGAAACGCCGATTGCACGTCTGGCCCAGTTGGCGCGCGCGATAGGAATTCACCTGATTATCGCCACCCAGCGGCCCTCTGTGAACGTGATTACGGGGATTATAAAAGCGAACTTTCCGGCGAGGATTGCGTTTCGCGTGACGTCGAAAATTGACTCGCGTACGATTCTCGACGCCCAAGGTGCGGACCAACTTATCGGACGGGGCGATTTGCTTTATTCGAACGGCAACGACGTGATTCGCGTACAATGCGCGTTTGTAGATACGCCAGAGGTTGAAAAGATTACGGAATTCATCGGTGCGCAAAAGGCCTACCCTCAGGCGTACCTGCTCCCGGAGTTTGTAGGCGAAGGCGAGAGTGGCACTAATCTTGATATCGACATTTCTGAAAGAGATGCGCTTTTTAGGGAAGCCGCAGAAATTATTGTGACTGCCCAACAAGGTTCGGCCTCGCTTTTGCAACGCAAACTCAAATTGGGTTACAATCGGGCCGGACGACTCATCGACCAGCTTGAAGCCGCGGGAATCGTAGGTGCGTTTGAAGGCAGTAAAGCCCGAAGCGTCAATATTCCGGACCTGGCCGCGCTCGACCACTTCTTTAACAATGAACAAAATCAAGATTAACATGAAAAATTGGATTTCCGTGATGCTTTTCCTCATCGTTCCGTTTGCAGGGGAAGCTCAGGACAAACGCGCAAAAGAATTATTGGACGCCGTTACGGCAAAAGTTCGGTCTTACGACAATATCAGCATAGAGTTTAAATACGCACTTCACAACGCAAAAGAAAACATCAATCAGGAAAGTAAAGGAAGTGTGGTGCTTCAGGGCGATAAATACAACCTCCAGTTTATGGGCGTCACTAAAATTTTCGATGGAAAAAACACCTACACCATTGTTCCCGAAGACGAAGAAATCACAATAGCCCCGCACGACGAAAAAGACGACAGCGCCATCACGCCATCGAAAATGCTTACGTTCTTTAATTCGGGCTACAAATACAAGTGGGACATTTTGCAAAATGTGCGCGGACGCAAAATCCAGTACATCAAACTCACGCCAATCAGCTCTAAAGACCAGCGCAAAGAAGTGCTTTTGGGCATCGACGATCAGACCAAGAACATCTACAACCTAATCGAAATCGGGAAGAACGGCACCAAGACTACGCTCACTGTTAATTCTTTTAAAACCAACCAGCCGATTTCCAAAAATCAGTTTACTTTTACGGCTTCGAAATACCCGAATTATTACATCAATAAACTCTGAACCCAGAGGTGAAAATCCTTGACAGATACATTCTTACCTCTTTTGCGGCTACATTTGCCTCGGTATTTGTGATCCTGTTTTTCATTTTTATTCTGCAAACTGTCTGGATGTTTATTGCCGAACTCGCCGGCAAAGACCTTGACCTGGGACTTATTCTGAAGTTTCTGATGTTTGCGATGCCGCGCATTATTCCGCTCGTTTTGCCATTATCGGTGCTGCTCGCCTCGATTATGACATTCGGAAGTCTTTCTGAGAATTACGAGTTTGCCGCGATGAAATCGTCCGGAATCTCGCTGCGCCGGGCCATGCATTCGCTCGTCGCGTTTATTTTGCTGCTCAGTGTTGCCTCGTTCTTCTTTGCAAACAACGTGATTCCCTACGCCGAGTATAAATTCATCACCTTTAGAACCGATATTGCCCAGCGACAACCCGCCATGGCCATAGCCGAAGGTCAGTTCAGCGAAGTGGGCGATTACACGATTAAGGTCGATAAAAAATCGGGCGAAGACGGAAAAAACCTCACAGGTGTTACGATTCACAAAAAATCGAAAACCAACCGTACGGCTACCACTGTGATACGCGCCAAAACCGGTGAGATTGTATCTTCCGAGGGTTCGAATACGTTGCAACTGATTCTCAACGACGGTTTTTACTACGAAGATATTACGCCCAAAAAATACGAAGACCGTCAAAAACTTCCGTTTGCCAAGAGTGCGTTTAAGCGCTACACGATTAATATGGACCTGACCGGACTTTCGCAGGCTTCGATGGGCGATGACCAGATTGTTGCGACAACGTCGATGCTCAACGCGGGCGAACTGGTTTATACACTCGATTCGCTTCGCACCAGCTATACAGAGAACCGAACCTCGTTTGCCGATAATATCTACCAACGCACTGGAATTACGTCTTTTTCGCGTACGCCCGCCCCGCCCCCTGCCCCCGTTGTTTTGCCCACGCCGGCATTGGCGCCAAGGTTAAACGTGCGTCCGGTCGTAGACTCACTTCCGTTGAAATTAAGAATCCAGCAAGCTAACGAGCCAAACCTACAACTGCCGCTCCCTAAGGATTTGCTCTCGGACTTAGCACCAAAGGATCAGCAATCGGTTTTAAAAATTGCGCTGGGCAACGTAGAAAGTACGGCCTTTTCAATTGAGGGTTCTCGCTTTGAAATGCAGGAACGCATCAAAAACATTAACAGTCACGAACTTGCGCTCTACGATAAATTCGTGATTGCATACGCTTGTCTGCTCATGTTTTTTATCGGCGCGCCTCTTGGAGCCATCATTCGCAAAGGTGGTCTGGGGTTGCCGATTGTTTTTGCAGTACTTATTTTCATCGCCTTCCATTTTATCAATACCTTTGGCAAGAAAATGGCCCAAAGTGACAGCCTTCCTCCTTTTGCAGGGGCGTGGTTGTCCTCGTTTATTTTAACGCCGTTTGCCGTGCTGCTCACGTATCGCGCTACAAACGACATCGGACTGTTTAGTCTGGAAAACGTACTGGAACCGATTCAACAATTTTTCCGACGAATATTTCCCAAAAAAGTTACTGCTCCATAATGTCCACTTATCTGAATACCATCGCCGAAGCCATCGAAGACATCCGCCAGGGCAAAGTCATTATCGTGGTGGATGACGAAGACCGCGAAAACGAAGGTGATTTTTTAGCCGCTGCCGAAAAAGTCACTCCCGAAATGATCAACTTCATGGCCATGCACGGGCGCGGGCTCATTTGTGCGCCACTTACCGAAAGCCGTTGCAAAGAACTCGATTTGCGTGCGATGGTGACCAACAATACCGATCATCTCGAAACCGCGTTTACCGTATCTGTCGATTTGAAAGGAAACGGCGTTACCACGGGGATCTCGGCCGATGACAGAGCCAAAACGATTCACGCGCTCATTGACCAAGACACCAAACCGTACCATTTGGCGCGGCCCGGACATATTTTTCCGCTCATTGCCAAACAAGGCGGCGTGTTAAGGCGTACGGGGCACACCGAAGCGGCTATAGATTTTGCGCGTCTGGCGGGCTTTACACCGGCCGGCGTAATCTGCGAAATCATGAACCCGGACGGAACCATGGCGCGATTGCCGCAATTGCTCGAGGTAGCCAAAAAATTCGACCTCAAGATTGTTTCTATTGAGGATCTCGTGGCTTACCGCATGCAACACGACAGTCTCATCGTCAAGAAAGAAGACTTTGAATTGCAGACGCGTTTCGGGCCGTTCAGACTGCGCGCCTATCAGCAGATTACGAACAAACAGGTTCACCTTGCGCTAACCAAAGGAAGTTGGTCCACTGAGGAAGCCGTGCTTACCCGCATCAATTCCTCTCAGGTAAACAACGACATTTTAGGGACGCTCACGAACAATGCCGACCAGAAACTCGACAATATGTTCCAGCGCATTAACGAAGAAGGCAAAGGCGCTATTCTGTTCATCAATCAGGACATGTCTGCGGTGAGTATGCTCGGACGTATTGCCGAACTCAAATCACTTCAGGCAGAGGGCATTCAAAAAGCGCCCAAGATCGTCATCGACGTAAAAGATTACGGCATCGGAGCTCAGATTCTGCACGACATCGACATTCACAAAATCCGGCTTATTTCAAATTCCCAACAGGAAAAACGCGTGGGAATGATCGGTTATGGGCTCGAAATTATCGAATATGTCCCTTTCTGATCGCCGCAGCCACCGAAAACGTTGTAGCTGAAAATATTTACGATTAATTTTGTCTTTATCACAGGTTTATTAAGTAACTTTGTGCTACTTATTTAGAACCGATAAAAGGGCCCAATCCCGTTTTAAATGATGGCTGTAATTGCAAATGTCTTCAGACACAGGTCAGATTCAGGTTGTCATGTCCCCACATCGGACAGCGCCGCGCCGTCATTACCACCCAACCGTTTTTCAAAAAATTTCAACGAGGCCACAACGGCAGTTTCGCGCAAGTGCAATGTGCTGCGCTGGACCTTTCCCACGGGATAGTTTCCGGAAACAATCCGTATGTCCGCTGAACGCTGTTTTCGCACCTTATAAAAACTTGAACCTTTTTCTATAATTATGAATGATTTAAAAGAAATTAAAAAGCCGCGCATGTACGACACCGTGATGCGTCAGTTTAACGAGGTCGCCGATACGATGAATCTGGACCCGAACATCCGCAGAATCCTCGGTATTACAAATAATGAAGTCAGCGTTCACTTCCCGGTAAGAAGAGACAATGGCGACATTGAAATCATTACCGGTTACCGCGTACAACACAACAACGTACTCGGTCCGTACAAAGGCGGATTGCGCTACCACCCTACCGTGGATATGGAAGACGCACGTGCGCTGGCAATGTGGATGACGTGGAAAACAGCATTGGCCGGATTGCCTTACGGCGGTGCTAAGGGCGGCATTCAAATCGATCCGAGAAATTACTCTTTGGGCGAACTCGAGCGCATTACGCGTCGTTTTACGTTTGCATTGGGAGACACCATCGGCCCCGAGCACGATATTCCGGCTCCGGACGTTAATACAAACGAGCAGACCATGGCCTGGATGGCCGATACTTATATGACAACCAAACGCCCTTCCGAGCGGGCCAACAACAAGCACGTGGTTACCGGAAAACCTGTGGGCTTCGGCGGACTTGAAGGTCGTGACCGGGCTACGGGATTTGGCGTGTTTTTGTCGCTTAAACTTTTCTACGACAATCGCGGCGAATCTTTAAAAGGAAAAACGTTCATCGTTCAGGGATTCGGTAACGTAGGTTATTGGGCATCGCACTTTATGGTAAACGAAGGCGCTGTTCTACTCGCTGTTCAGGATGCGCACGCTACGCTGATTAACCGCGCCGGCATTGATACGGCATCGTTGCACGAACATTCTAAGCCGCGTAAAGGGTCGATTCAGGGGTTCGATGGTGCCGAGGAAATGGAACCTGCAGATTTCTTCGCTCTGGATTGCGACATCGTAATTCCGGCCGCACTCGGAAACCAGATTACGGGCGAAAACGCACATAAAATTAAAGCAACCGTTGTGGCCGAAGGTGCAAACGGGCCTACAACAAGCGAGGGCGAACGCATTTTGCTCGGGAATGGCGTAATGGTTATTCCGGACATTTTGTGCAACTCGGGCGGTGTTACAGGCAGTTATTTTGAATGGTTACAAAACCGCAACGGCGAAGTATGGCAACTGGACGAAGTAATGGCGCGCATTGCCAAAAAATTCTCTGAAAACTACCACAAGGTAGAGGCTTTGGCGAAATCTTCTCAGCAGGATTACCGCACGGCTGCGTACATGCTGGCCATTTCCCGCATTGAAACGGCGTACAAACAACGCGGCATTTTCCCATAAATACGTATCTTAAGGCCGCGGCTTTTTGCTGTGGCCTTATTTTATTTGTCGACAACCAACCCATACCACTATGAACGACAATACTCACCATTCAGACGATATCAGCGAAAACGACATGCAGCGCCACGTAGATTTATGGCGCGAACGCCTCGAACAAATCAACGACGCCCTGTCTGCTTCGGTTGGCGCTTTTAAAGGTTCATGGCAATCGGAAGCAGCGGCACTCCGCGATTCAAATGCGCATTTTCAGCAGCGTTTACCGGCGTTCAACCTTCAGCTCGAGGGCTTAAAGGAGTGCGAAGACATTCAATGCGAAACGTTCTACATCAACGATTATACGCAACTGCGCAACGACATCGAAATGCATTTAAAGTCGTTTGACCGGTTCAGGCAAAATTTTATGGAATAACATACAAGCGGTTGAAAGGCCGCTTTTTTTATGCGCTTACTATTCGGACATGCGATGTAAACGGGCGTGGTCTCTGAGGTAAATTTCCTTTCCTTTTATTTCGATAAGGCCCGATTTGTTAAATTCGGACAACAGCCGAATGCAGCTTTCTGTAGCTGTTCCTACCATGTTCGCAAGTTCTTCGCGCGTCAGGTGGAGCTGGAGTGATCCATTAGCATTTGTACCAAAATCGCGCTCAAGCATTAACAGAGAATGAGCGAGGCGTTCCCTCACGGACTTCTGCGCCATGTGAACCATGATGTCGTCTGCCTCGCGCAAATCACCGCAAATGCTGCGCATCATGCTCATCGAAAACTGGTTGTTCTGATTGAAAAATTCAACGATCTCGGTCTTTGGAATAAAGCAAACCTCCATATCCTGAAGCGCCACGGCCGTAAGATTTGACGGCTCTTCGCTAATCATCGACCGCTGTCCGAGCAGTTCGCCCTTTCGCACGAGTTTAACGATCTGGTCCTTTCCGTTTCTGCTGAGTTTGGTCAGTTTGCAAACGCCGTCTTTTACGCAGAATACGCCGCCAATCATCGCACCTTCTTCAAACAACAACTCCCCTTTTTTAATGGTTTTCGTGGTTTTACAATCGGCAAGTTTGATTACTTCGCTCTTAGTAAGCGTTTTTAGTGCACTAAAATCTCTGACAATACATTGATCGCATTTACTCATACTTTGATTTTCAGATGCAAAATTACCGCTAATATGATAATTATCATAGGCGATGCCTGAGGTTTATCAGAATTTTGTGCCCAGGTAAATGAGCATAACATGGATTCAGAACAATGTTTCCATTGTGGACTGGGTATTCCGGCTAAAACAGAGATTTTATTTGACGAGAAGCGATTTTGTTGCACGGGCTGTAAAACCGTGTACGAAATCTTTAGCGACAACGGACTCTCAAATTATTACGCGCTTGAGCGCACCCCCGGAGCCACTCCCATGGAACAGGCAGGCAAGTACGCCTTTTTGGAAAACGAGCAAATCGTTGAGAAATTACTTGATTTTAACGAAGGGCATACGAGCATCGTACAACTTCAAATTCCGCATATTCATTGCGCTTCGTGTATCTGGATCCTTGAAAACCTGAACCGGCTGCAGCCCGGAATATCGTCTTCGCAAGCCAATTTTCCCGAGAAAAAGGTCCGAATCACGTTTGACAATCGAACCACATCGCTCTCGCAGATTGTATCGCTTTTGTGCCGCATCGGCTACGAACCGTACATTAGTCTGGGCGACTACAACGCGAAGAAGAAGCACACCGATCACACACTGACTTACAAACTCGGCGTTGCATTCTTTTGTTTCGGCAATATTATGCTGCTTTCATTCCCCGAATATTTCGAAGTCGAGGAATACTGGCTGGATCATTACAAAGGTTTTTTCCGATGGCTTGTGTTTGCACTTTCGTTGCCGAGTTTCTTTTATTCGGCCAGCGGATATTACGTTTCGGCCTGGAACAGTATTAAAACGCGACATCTGAGCATCGACATTCCCATTGCGCTGGGCATCGTAGTAATGTTCGTTCGCTCTACTTACGATATTGTGTTCGATCACGGTCAGGGCTTCTTTGACAGCCTCACGGGCCTTGTGTTTTTCATGCTTTTGGGCAAAATGTTTCAGCAAAAGTCTTACGGATTTTTATCGTTTGAACGCGATTACAAATCGTATTTCCC
Organism: uncultured Flavobacterium sp.; assembly: GCA_964612955.1. Lineage (GTDB taxonomy): Bacteria > Bacteroidota > Bacteroidia > Flavobacteriales > Flavobacteriaceae > Flavobacterium. The sequence goes on along the minus strand of CAZTGF010000046.1, from coordinate 216 downwards.
GGTTGCGGTTACGCGTCTTGGCGAGGGCGGCACCGAACAGAGCATCCCGGTTCACGACATTGAAAAAGGCGATATTTTGCTGATCCGGAATCAGGAACTCATTCCCACGGACGGCGTTCTGCTATCGGACCACACAGCCGTAGATTACAGTTTTGTCACGGGAGAAGCGGTTCCCATCGACAAACATTCGGGCGACAAACTCTTTGCGGGCGGCCG
>CAZTGF010000045.1:9116-16133 GCA_964612955.1 uncultured Flavobacterium sp. | reverse complement strand
TCGTGGTTTTCAGAACCCGTGATTTTGGCGCCCGCATAGAACGTTTCGAGCGTAGTTTCAAGCGTCATCTCTCCGGGCTCGGCAAAAACCATGAGCGAATTGTCAATCGAGTTCGTTTTGCCGCGATCGAGGAACAAATACAGCATTTCGGGTTCGTCCAGATTAAACTTGAGACTGAAGTTAGAATCGCCGTTAAAAATAACGCTGTCCCGGGTTTGAAGAATGGTATCGTTTAAACTTTTCACGTAGAGCGTTCCTTTTTTGAGGCCTTTGACTTGCCCAGACAGCGTAAAGTTTTCGTTGGACTTGTCCGATGTGCATTGCCAGAATAAAACGGCAGCAGTGGCCAGCAGCCAAAATTTTCTCATGGGTTAGGTTTTGGGCAAAAATAGCAAAATAGATCTGTTCCGGACCCGATATTAAATCCGGTGTTGTACGGCGACAAAGCGGTTAAAAATAAAAATGCTTAATCCAGTTTGTTCTTTATGTAGTATTTTCCGTCCAGATCTTCGTCGAAATCGTCAATTTTGGGCGGCTTTGGTTTGCTCTTTACGGCCGTGGCTTTTTTCTTCCACAGTTCGAATTTTTCGATGGTAAGCCGCTTGCGCATGAATTCTGTGGTTTCGTTTTCAGAAAATCCGAATTCTCTTTTGATGATTTCAAACGGGTTCCGCTCTTCCAGCGCAAGATTCAGCAGCTTTTGGGCCTGTTCTGGACCAAGCTCCGGGCGTTTGCTCTTTCTCATTGATTCAAAAATGATCTGTTAATCGGTGTTGATTGTCAAATCAATATTAGTAAAAAAATGAATCGGCAAGCGTGGAGTGAAAAAAAAATATTTCAGGATTTGCGCGCACGTATATTTAGCAGCACAATCGCCCCCAAAATAATTACAATTCCAAGCCATTGCAGCCAGGTCACGGTTTCGCTGAGCAGAAAATACGCCATCGAAACAGAAACGGGAAGTTCCACAGAGGATACAATGCTGCCCAGACCAATGCCTGTTTTTGGGAATCCCGCGTTCAACAACAGCGGCGGAATTACGGTTCCGAACAACGCGAGCACAATGCCCCATTTGTAGAAAATGCTCAAATTCCACGGCGTGTGCTGCGTAGCGAGCGCAAAGATTAGAACAATCACCGCACCTCCGAGCAGCATGAACAAACTGCGTTGGGCCGATGATACGCCGATCGCGATTTTATTGGCCGTAAACATCGTTGTGGTAAACGAAGCCGCAGCGAGTAGTCCGAGTACAATGCCGCGCCAGTCGAGATTATGCGAATTTCCAATCAGGTTTGTCGCAAGGGCCGTTCCAACGAGCACGAGCAATACGGCAAACAACTTCCGGCCGGACGGACGCTTTTTATCGAGCAGTGCTTCGAGTACAACGCCCATCCAAACGGTTTGCATCAAAAGCACAATGCCGATCGAAACATCGATGTACTTTACCGCCATATAATAGAAGATGCTCGTAAGTCCGGTCGAGGTTCCGGCGATCATCAATTGCCGAATTTCGACGGGTGTGGCTTTTACAACCTCGCTTTTGTGCCGGGATTTCTGAAAAGCGTTGATGAGCAAAACCGCTGTGATTCCAAGAACAAACTGGGACGAAATGACTTCGGCCGGCGTGAAATTGTCGTGATAGGCGAGTTTTACAAATGTGGCGAGCATGCCGTAACTTGCCGCGCCCAATCCAACGAGCGCCGCCCCTTTAAGTACATCGTTTTTCATTCTGATAAATAAAAGCCTGCAAAAATAGCACAATCCGCCGAGTAAATGCGTTTGAGCGCCGGTTTAAATCTTTTACATTTCGGCCATTAAGCGGTACGAGGTTTTTCGCGCGTCCCAACTTTCGGCAGGGGTTGCCACCATAATTTCACGCGTCTGGTACCGTTCGGTCAGTTTTTCGAACGCCGCTTTAACTTCCGCCGGCGATCCTGCGATGAACCGGCCGCGGTTGTAGGCCATGCGCGCTTGTTGTGCCAGGGTAAAGCGCATCGATTTAATTTCGCTTAGCGATGGCAATGCGCCCTTCGCACCCGATTCTATATGCAGCATCCGGTATTGAAAATCGGCCACCCAGTCCGATACCTCGTCGGGATTTTCGCTGCAGAACGCAAACACGCTGACTTTTACTTTTGGCGTCGAAAGTTCGTCCGACGGTTTAAAGTTGTGGAGGTAAAAATCTACGGTATCGGCTCCGCCTTCGGGATTGATGAATTGTGCAAACGAAAGTCCGAGACCTAACCGGGCCGCAAATTCTGCCGTGCCGCCGCTCGAACTCAGCAGCCACATTTCGGGCATTACAGGTGCGATCGGATGGGCGAAAACAGGCTCGGTTTCGGGCATATCCGTTCCGTGACCGCGCAAAAAGTGCCGCACCGACTGAATCTGTTCCAGGTAGCCGCGCTCGCTGAACGTGTTGGACGGGTTTAACAAATGGGCCGATAGCCGGTCTCCTCCGGGCGCGCGTCCGATGCCAAAATCAATGCGGTTAGGGAAAAGCGTTGCCAGTGTGCCGAAGTTTTCTGCCATCTTGAACGCGCTGTGATTCGGAAGCATAATGCCGCCCGTGCCCAGCCTGATCGACGAGGTTTGAGCCGCGAGAAAAGCCGTCAGGATTTCGGGAGCTGTCGAAGCGACGAGTGAGAAATTGTGGTGTTCGGAAAGCCAGAAGCGCAAATAGCCGAGCGATTCGCAATAGCGCGCAAGTTTGAGCGATTCTGCAAGCGTTTCCGCAGCCGTAGCGCCGCGCCTTATCTGGGCCTGATCCAGAACGCTGAGGACAAATTTTTTCATCGCACAAAGATAGGCCACGCGGTTTAGCTGCGCCAGTTTGTCAACATTGCTTTAACAGCACATCGGACCAAAAAAACAAAACCCCGACGAGTGCCGGGGCTTAAGATTTGAAAAATGACGCTTATTTTATCAGCGCAAAACTTCTCTTTACAAAAGCGGTTAATTCTTCGCCTTTAAGCAGGTTCTGCGACAGTTTTGCAAGGTCGAGTGCTTGTTTTACGAGCGTTTCTTTTGCCGAAGCGTCTTCGGTTTTCAGAATTTGGGTGGCAAGTTCCGAGTTCGTATTTACGACAAGGTTGTACATCTCCGGAAAGTTCCCCATCGCAAACATACCGCCGCCGCTCTGGCTCATTTCCTTCATCCGCCGCATAAATTCGGGTTGTGTGATCATAAACGGAGCCCCATCGCTGTCCATCGCTTCGAGTTGCACCGTGTAAGTTGTAGCGGGTACGAAGTCCTGAACCGCCGTTTTAAGCTGGGTTTGCTCGTCTTCGGACAGTTTAGAAATCACGGGTTCTTCTTTCTGAATCAGTTTGTCGATATGATCCGAATCTACGCGTACGAACGTGAGTTTTTCGTTATCGGCTTCGAGTTTCTGAATCAGGTGCGCTACAATCGGGGAATCGAGCAGCAACACTTCGTAGCCTTTTGCTTTGGCCGATGCGATGTAACTGTGCTGATCATCGGCATTTGAAGCGTAGAGCAGTACGAGTTTTTCGTCTTTATCGGTCTGCATCGGAGCCAACGTCGTTTTTAATTCGTCAAGCGTGTAGAATTTTCCGTCGACGGTAGGGTAAAGCGCAAATGCACCGGCTTTCTCGTAAAATTTCGGCTCGGACAGCATTCCGTATTCGAGAATGATTTTAATGTCGTTCCATTTTTGTTCAAAATCCCCGCGGTTTTCGGTAAACAGCGATTTGAGTTTATCGGCCACTTTACGAGTGATGTAATTTGAGATTTTCTTCACGTTTCCATCGGCCTGCAGATACGAACGCGACACGTTGAGCGGAATGTCCGGAGAATCGATCACGCCGCGCAGCATTGTTAAAAATTCGGGTACGATGCCTTCTACATTGTCGGTTACAAAAACCTGATTCTGGTAAAGTTGGATTTTGTCTTTTTGAATCTGAAGGTCTTTCGAGAGTTTCGGGAAGTACAGAATTCCGGTAAGATTGAACGGATAATCGACGTTCAGGTGAATGTTGAACAAGGGCGATTCGAACTGCATCGGGTAGAGTTCGCGATAGAAATTATCGTAGTCTTCCTGCGCAAGGTCCGATGGTTGTTTGGTCCAGGCCGGCGACGGATTGTTTATGATGTTGTCCACCTCAATCGTCTCAGGCTTGTAATCTTCGGGCGCATCTTCGGGCTTTGGCAGCGTTTGCGAGCGCGTTCCGAATTTAATCGGCACGGGCATAAACTTGTTGTACTTGGTTAGCAGGTCTGAAATGCGCGATTTCTCGAGAAACTCCTCTGAATCGGCCGAAATGTGCAGTACAATTTCAGTTCCGCGGTCGGTTTTGTCTGATTCAGTCATCGTAAACTCAGGACTGCCGTCGCATGTCCAGTGAACGGCCGGCGCATCGGTAAACGATTTGGTAATGATTTCTACTTTATCGGCCACCATAAACGCCGAGTAAAACCCAAGTCCGAAATGCCCGATGATGCCCGAATCTTTTGCAGAATCCTTGTACTTGTTCAAAAACTCTTCGGCCCCCGAAAATGCGACTTCGTTGATGTATTTTTCAACTTCCTCCCGCGTCATCCCGAGACCTTGGTCAATGACATGGATTTTTTTGCCTTCTGCATCGATTTTTACTTCGATCGTTGGATTTCCGTATTCCACTTTTGCCTCGCCAATGCTGGTCAGGTGCTTGAGTTTCAGCGTGGCATCTGTGGCGTTGGACACGAGTTCGCGCAAGAAAATTTCGTGGTCGCTGTACAGAAATTTCTTAATCAGCGGAAAGATGTTCTCTACTGAAACATTGATTTTTCCGGTCGTCATATGTTGAGATTTTTTTAGTTTCGCGCCCGCTGTTTTCAAATAGAATACCACCAAACAAACGTGTGACAAATTGTCGGGTTTTGTTAATTTTCCGATAAATGGCCTGCGGCTCAAATGGCTCAGTTGTATATTTGAGTAACTAACTTTTAAATACCACAACATGAAACAGCTGATTTTTTCTGCAATAATGCTGCTTTTTTTAGCGGGCTGTAAATCGACCTCTCCTACAGCGACGAACCTGGATCGCGACTCACAAAATCTTATGAAAGGAACCTGGACACTCTCTTCGGTAAATTATACCGGCAGCGATGTTTTTGCCGTGGAAACCTTTCAACTCGCGGATTCGGAATGCTTCGAAGGCAGCACCTGGACATTTGTTCCAAATAATAACAAAGGCGAAATGTCGATCAACAAATCTGGCTGCGCGGCCTTTTCCTCTCCAATTACGTGGTTTATAAACCGGGACGGGGAATTCGTACTCAAAATTCTTAACGCCGGCGACAAAGCCCGCAAAGTACGCGATGGTTACGTATTGCGCGTAGCCAACCAGACAGGCGATACGTTTGAACTTATTGACCGCGTTTCAATCGCCGGAAAGATGAACGATGTCACTTACAGATTCAACAAATTGAACTAACCTCAAAAAATATACACGATGAAAAAGTATTCAAAGTATTCACTAGTAGCTTTACTCGCGTTGGGCATTTCGCTCACGGGTTGTGAAGCAGTCAAAAACACGAACAACACTCAGCGAGGCGTGGCCGTTGGCGCTACATCCGGAGCCGTAATTGGCGGGGTAATAGGTAACAATGCCGGCAAAGGCGGACAAGGCGCACTCGGAGCGATTCTGGGCGGCGTTGTAGGCGGAGTAGCCGGTGGTGTCATCGGAAACCAAATGGACAAACAAGCGCGGGAAATAGACAATGCCGTTCCGGGCGCCGAAGTAGAGCGCGTGGGCGAAGGAATTAAACTGACGCTCAAGGAAAACGCCGTACGATTCAATATCGATAAGGCTACGCTTACGTCCACGGCTCAGGAAAACCTCGACAAACTCGTGCCCGTGTTTAAAGAGTATGCCGATACAGACATTCAGATTTTCGGTTACACCGATTCGACGGGCCCCGTAGACCACAACCTCAGATTGTCTGAACAACGCGCGGCTTCGGTAAAAAGCTACCTCGTTTCTAAAGGCATTTCCGCGAGCCGCATCAATACGACAGGGCTTGGCGTTGCAGATCCGGTGGCTTCCAACGAAACCACAGAAGGACGCGCACAGAACAGGCGTGTGGAATTTGCCATTACAGCCAATCAGAGAATGATTGAAGAGGCACAAAAACAGTAACGTTAACCGGAAAAACAAGCGCGTTTAAAGGCGGGACAGTTTAACAAAAGTTTGATTTTGTTTTGGCACTCGGTTCTTTTCTGCCGTGTTATATTTGTACGTCGGGAATGCAGTCATAACGCTGAGTCCGGCTTTTAAACACTAGTTTGTTTATTTATTGGTTAGGTTAGTAAGAGCGCTTTTCACAGAGGCGCTCTTACTTTTTTTGCCCGACCGATGTTTTTCTTTTTCCATACTTTTGCGCGATGCTTTACGTTGACCGGCTTTCGTTTTCCTATTCGGAGATTCCTGTACTATCCGATGTCAGTTTTGAGTTGCCTTCGGGCGAACATCTGGCGCTTGTGGGCAGGAGCGGATCGGGAAAAAGTACGCTGCTCAAATTGCTTTACGGCATGCTCGATGCTGACTCCGGTAGAATTTTATACAAACAGCGCGAGATCCTCGGACCGAAATTTCATCTGATTCCTGGCGATGACCGTTTTAAATACGTGGCCCAGGACTTCGATCTGATGCCTTATGTGACGGTGCGCGAAAACATCGGGAAACATCTTTCCAACACCGACAAAACTGCTAAAAATGCGCGCATTGCAGAACTTCTCGAACTTCTCGAACTTTCGCCATGGGCAGATGTAAAAGCCCGTGACCTTTCCGGCGGTCAGCAACAACGCGTAGCGCTGGCCCGTGCGCTTGCCTGCAGCCCCGAGCTTATGTTGCTCGATGAACCGTTTAGCCAACTCGACGCTTTTCATGCCGAGCGCCTCAAAATGCAACTGTTCGCCTATTTTAAAGCCGAGAAAATCACCTGCATCACGGCCACGCATCAGGGCAGCGATGTGCTTTCCTTTGCCGATAAAACGCTTGTTTTGGAAAACGG
>CAZTGF010000045.1:0-9016 GCA_964612955.1 uncultured Flavobacterium sp. | reverse complement strand
CACTCCTCTTCGCTCGATCCCGGAATCTCGGTTTCGCTTCGGCCAAAATAAAAAAAACCGGAGCTGTGTTAACTCCGGTCTTTCGTTTTACTTCTTCAGGTATTTTTCAAGGAACTGATCTTGCTCCCAAAGCAGGTGCAGGATGTTTTCGCGGGCCACATATCCGTGAGATTCCTTGGGCAGAATAACCATTCGTACGGGAGCGCCCAAACCTTTCAACGCCTGAAAATAGCGTTCGGTCTGTAAGGTGAATGTTCCGGGATTGTTGTCGGCTTCCCCGTGAACGAGGAGCATCGGCGTTTTCATCTTATGAGCGGTCATAAACGGCGACATGGTGTTGTAAACGTCCGGCACTTCCCAATAGTTCCGCTGTTCGCGCTGAAACCCGAAGGGCGTTAATGTACGGTTGTAAGCGCCGCTTCGAGCAATGCCACATACAAACAGGTTAGAATGCGTAAGCAGGTTGGCCGTCATAAATGCCCCGTAAGAATGGCCACCTACGGCCACGCGCTTCGGATCGATATAGCCTAGTTTTTCAACGGCCTGAATCGCGGCTTCAGCGTTGTCCACAAGTTGCTGTACAAATGTGTCGTTGGGTTCGGTTTCGCCTTCGCCCACGATAGGGAAAGCTGCATCGTCGAGAACCGCATATCCGCGCGTCACCCAATAGACGAACGAGCCGTAATACGGGAATGTGAATTCGTTCGGGTTCTGGCTGCTTTGGCCGGCCGTGTTTTTATCCTTGTATTCTGCGGGATAAGCCCAGATCAAAAGCGGCAGTTTTTCTTTTTTCTTTTTGTCGTATCCTTTTGGCAAGTAGAGCGTTCCGGAAAGGTCCACGCCATCCTTGCGCTTGTATTTGATCACTTCTTTGTGAACATCGGCAATGCTTTCGAACGGATTCTTAAAAGTTGTGAGCGGCGTCAGATTGTTTTTGCGGTTGATGTTGCGCCAGTAATAATTCGGATACTCGTTTTTAGATTGAATGCGCACGAGTGCCAACCCCTTTTTATAGTCTTCAAGCGAGAGAATGTCCTCTTTTTTGTCGGTATAGTTCGATTGATAAAGTCGCTTGGTTTGCAGTGTTTTTACGTCAAATGCATCGATAAACGGAAATTGTCCTTTCTCAGAATAGCCGTTACCGATCAGGTAAGCTGTATTGTTGTTAAGCGCAAGTACGTATCGGCCAAACTGGTTTTTCTCGGTTTCAAACCGGCCCGGATCTGAGTAAATGTCCTGTGAATTCCGGTCAAAAATCTTGCGCATCGCCGCTCCGGGGCGGCTCGGGTCGAATAAAAAAGAGCGCGTGCTGCGGGTATCGTACCACTGGTCTGACACTATCGCAAGACCGTCGTTCCCCCAAAGAATGCCGCCGTAGCGTTGCTCTGTTTTTAGCAGTGAAACCGGGTTTTCGTTAAACGGTGCATTCCAGCTAAATACTTCGTCCCGGTGCGTTACGCTTACCGATGGGTCGCCTTCGTCTAGCGCCTCCACATATACGAGCGTCGCGGGTTTGTCACTGCGCCAGTTCATATTGCGCTTTCCTTTTCGCACGGACATGAAACCTTTAGGCATCACTTCGGCCAACGGAATTTCGTTTACTGTTTTAACCAAAGTACCCGAAGTGTCGAATACCTGGGTCAGCATCGGAAAACGGCTCAGCGGCACGATATACGAAAACGGCTTTTGAATCGTCGTCAGCATCAGGTAATTTCCATCGGGCGAAAACGTTTCCGAGGCGTACATATCGGCTTTTTTAAACAGCGTCGACTGGCCGTTGAGCGCAATCCGGTGCAGCTCAGCCGAAATCAGCGTTTCAAAATTTTCCTCGTCAATTTTGTTTTTGAGCAAATCCTGGTAGGTGCGGTTCTGGGAAACGGAGCCGTCGGCCGTAGAAACAATCGGACCCGTGGGAATCGCTTTTGCGTGGTCTACAAGCGCTTTGCGGTCTTTCGGCAGCATTTTTACAAGAAGCGCCTTACTATCGGCGTACCAGGTCACCGGGTTTCCGAGCGTCGCATTTAGCGGCCCGTTGGAGATTTTGCGCGCGTTCGCCGTCTCGAGTTCAAGGATGTAGAGCGATAGTCCGTCCGCGTCCGTATGTGTAAAAGCTACATAAGCTTCATCTGGTGAAAATGAAATATTTGCAATTTTGGCATTTTGTGGCAAACCGCTTACCTGAACTTCCTGTTTGTCCGATAATTTCCGGACTTTGAGATTTTCGATATAAGTAACCGTGCTCGAGATATGCGTTTGCGGATTAACGCGCAGTCCGCCAAGCCGCATTTCCTCCTGGTTTAAATCGTCGAGCGACTTGTACGTAGGGCGGTAGGAGAGCAGCATATGCGTTTTTTTGCTGTTCATCTGTACCGATGGAGCGCGTTGGTAATCTGCGAGTTCCATGATGGAAGCGGGGGGTAACTGATAACTGACATTTTCCTGCGCCAGCGCAACGAATCCGCTGAGCAACAGCAGTAAAATCGAAAATTTTTTCATGTTTGGTCTTTTGATCGGCCTAAAATACAAAATAGACGGCAGAACCGCGAAGCTTTAACAACAGCGCGAAGGCAGTCGGGCCTTGCTAAAATTTGTACCTTTGCTGCCTAACTTCACGGCTACAAGCCGGTTAAACAACATTTTAATGTACCGATCCAGAATCTCAGGGCTTGGATTTTACGTGCCCGATAATATTGTCACGAACGACGATCTTTCGAAACTAATGGATACCAACGACGCATGGATTCAGGAACGCACGGGCATTCGCGAACGACGCCATGTTGTAAAAGGCAAAGACACCACAACAACAATGGGCGTTATTGCAGCACGCAGGGCCATGGAGCGCGCGAATGTAGCACCCGGCGATATCGATTTTGTCGTTTTTGCGACGTTAAGCCCCGATTATTATTTTCCGGGTCCGGGCGTTCTCGTTCAACGGGACCTGGGCCTTAAAACTGTAGGTGCGCTCGATGTACGAAACCAGTGTTCGGGTTTTATTTACGCATTGTCTGTAGCCGACCAGTACATTAAAACGGGCATGTACCGCAATATTCTTGTCATAGGGTCCGAGGTGCATTCCACAGGGTTGGACCTTAGCACGCGCGGCCGGGGCGTCTCAGTGATTTTTGGCGATGGCGCCGGAGCCTGCGTTCTCACGCGTTCGGATGACGATTCGGGAATTTTATCGACGCATCTTCATTCAGAAGGGCAGCACGCAGAAGAGCTCGTGTTAAAAGCGCCGGGCATGGGTGGGCGATGGGTTTCGGACATTTTAGCGGACAGCGACCCCGAGGACGAAAGTTACTTCCCGCACATGAACGGGCAGTTTGTGTTTAAAAATGCGGTGCAGCGTTTCACCGAAGTAATTCACGAAGGGCTTCAGGCGAGCGGATTAGGTGTTCCCGATATTGGCATGCTGATTCCGCATCAGGCCAATTTGCGCATTTCCCAGTTCATTCAGCAAAAGTTCGGTTTATCGGACGAGCAAGTGTTCAACAACATTCAGCGCTACGGAAATACGACTGCAGCATCGGTTCCCATTGCACTTACCGAAGCCTGGGAATCGGACAAAATTAAAAAAGGTGATCTTGTGGTGCTCGCTGCCTTCGGATCGGGATTTACGTGGGCCAGTGCCATTATCCGCTGGTAAACTTCGCGTCTATGAAAAACGAAACCCGGTGTATTAAGCCGGGTTTCTGTACTAAACAAGAATAAATTTTTTAACTCAATTTCCAAATTTATTTGTTGCGCAGGTCTTAGAAAAGTCCGCCGCCACTTTGTTTAGTGTTGTCTTCGCGTTGTCTGCGCTGTAATTCTCTGTTTTTTCCTGCGCCGAACCGGTAATTAAACCCAACATACACCGAGCGACTTTCCCAACGGAAGGTTCCCGTTTGCGGGTAAGGATGTTCCCCTGTGAACGAAAAACGCTGGGTGTTGAAAATATCGTTGAAGCGAACACTGGCTGTTGCTTTGTTGTTTAAGAACGAGTAACGCGCACCTACGTCAATTTTGTGCATGTCGCGCGCGTCAAATTGTATGCCGTCCACGGCGCTTCGGTAAAATCCAAACATCAAAAAACTCAGATTTTTATTCGCTTTAAAATTATTGTTGATGCGCCCGTTAAATGCTGACACATTGGCTTCTTTTCTGACCATGTCATAATTTCCGTTGGCAGAATTAACAACCGCCACAAGTCCGGTTTGAGAGATGGCCGAAAAATCAATCGCCGGCTGAACGTCCCACCACGAAGTCACTTTGTAATTCGCAGAAAGTTCCAAACCAAACGCAAAATTATTGTCGAAATTGTCAAAAGACATGATTTGTCTTGTATCGTCCTCGGGATCGGGATAAAGCACCCGGCTGATTTCGTTTCTGATGTCGCGGACAAACACACCGGCCGTAAGCGATCCTTTCCCGAACGTGCGCGTATAGTTAACCTCGGCCGAATTCGTAAACTGCGGATCGAGTTCCGGGTTTCCGACAGAACTCATGCGGGGCGTGGCAAATTCGCGTATGGGTTTGGTCTGGTCTTGTCCGGGGCGGTCCACACGCCGGCTGTAGCTCAGCTGAAAAAGATCTTTGTCTGAAAGTTTGTACGTCATCGAAGCCGATGGATAAACCGTGAGATAATCGTCTTCGTAGGCCGATGCGCCGTTCAATGTAGCCTTAACGCTGTAACTCTCAAAGCGCGCACCTAGTTGGTAGCTGATTTTTGTGAATTCCTGTCCGAAGGTTACATAAGCCGAATAAATATTCAGGTCGTAGCTGTAATCTGCGGCAGCAAACGCGGTATTTGTCGATGCAAAATCGTTCTGGCTCCGGAACCATCGACCTTCGGCACCCAGTTCGAGTCTCGAGCGTTCGCCAATCGGACGCACGTAATCAATGTTGGCGGTGCTCAATTCAAAACGGTCGTCCAAATCATCGGCATAATTAAAGGCCGGCGTAAGGTTTCGGTAAATATTCGTGAAATACGCATCCTGATCCTCGGTAGAAACGTTGTGGTTCAGTTCGATGTCGAGCGTTTCACCTTCGCGTTCAAACAGTTTTTTATACGCGATGTTATACGTTTGAGCCGTGTGATCGGCGTCGTAACGCGCGTCCTGCCAAATGCCATCGGAAGGCGTAAGCGTAAGCAAATCGCTGATAACCTGTCCGTTTCCGCCAAAGAAATTCTGGTTTGTGTAGACTGAAATCGTGTTTTTGTCGTCGATGTAAAAATCCATTCCGAATTTCACAAGATGGCCTTTGTTCTTGTTTGTTACGTCGATGAGCTGCACGGACTGATCGTCGAAGCGTTCCACCGTGCCGTCGTTAAAATATTTGCCGAAGTTGTTTCCGTAGGTACCGAAGAAATTCACAAAACCGCGGCGGTAGTTCATATTTACCGATGAATTGAACTTAGGCGTTTTAGCCACTGTAACACCGGCGTTGATGTTCGCGTTAAAACCGTCATTTGCATTTTTGTGCAGCACGATATTGATGATGCCGGACATGCCTTCCGGATTGTACTTGGCGCTTGGATTCGTAATCAGTTCGATTTTTTTGATCGATGTCGCCGGAATCTGCTTTAAAAGTTGGGACGCCTCAATCGTCGTAGGCCGTCCGTCTACCAATACGCGTACATTCGAGTTGCCCCGAAGCGACAAATTCCCGTCTTGGTCCACGTTGACCGACGGAATGTTGTTCATGATTTCCGATGCGGTAGCCCCGGCTGTCGTAAGGTCGCGTCCTACGTTAATGACCCTGCGATCGATTTTCTGCTCAATCGTAGAGGTTTCGGCAATCACGGTTACTTCGTCGAGCATCAGCGCATCTTCCTCCAGCGCAATCACGCCGAGTGAAATCTTTGCGTTCCCGGTAAAGTCGGCTACAGTTTTATAGGTTTTGAATCCCATAAACTGCACCGTCACATCGTACCGCGCCGCGCCGAGTTTGCCTACCTGAAAATTTCCTTTGTCGTCGGTAATCGTACCCGAAACAATTTTGTCGTCTTGCTTAAGTGTAATTGTAGCGTAGGGAATGGGTTGGCCCGATGTTTTTTCGATGACCGATCCCGAGAGTTCTGCCGTTCCCTGAGCGAAGGCACCCGTGGTGAACAGCAGCAATAGCAGTACAATGTTTTTCATTTGAAGTGATTGATTGATTGATGATGCCTCATCTGACGCAGCCCGTTTGCCATTGTTACAGAAATCTCAAAAAAAAAGCACCCCTGTTGAACAAGGGTGCTTTAAATTATTGACGTTGAAGATTATCGCTTCATTGCAAAGTGTGCGCGGAATTCTCTCTGGGCGCCGTTTTCGGTATAATTTACCACAAACCAGTAATCGGTAGAAGGAAGTGCGTAACCGTTAAGCATGCCGTTCCATCCCGGGCCGTTTGGTCTGATTTGCGTAATCAGTTTGCCGTATCGGTCAAAAATGCTGATTAGCGCGTCCGGTTGTGAGGCAAGGTCCACAATATTCCACGTATCGTTAATGCCGTCTCCGTTCGGCGTAAAGAAGTGCGGATAATTTACCACAAGAGCCGATGAGGTAGCCACGCCGCAACCGTTTTTGTCGCGCACGGTAATCGTGTGGATTCCCGAGTTCACGTACTGGAAAACATTGCTGTCCTGGAACGGCCCGAAGTCAAGCTGATATTCGTAATCGCCTGTACCTTGAGCGTTAACCGTTATCGTCATATTATTGCTGAAATTGTCGCTCATCGTATATGTAACAATCGCAGGTTCGGACGGAATCACTTCCACAAACTGAACCCCTACGCATCCGGTGGCGTTGTTGCGGGCCTCCAGCGTATAAATCCCCGGCGTTGTAGCCGTGTAGTTTGCTGCCGTGCTCACGAGTTGGTCCTCTTCGTTGTACCATTTAAATGTATGGGCCGATGAAGACAACCCGCTGTACATCGTGTAAGGACTGATCAGCGTTTGGGTGCGGGTATCGTAACAGATGACGCCGTCCTGAGCCGTGGGTTCCGGTAGTTTGTGAACGATAAGTGCAAGGGTGCGCACTGCGTAACAATCTGAAGCAAGCGTGTTGGCTACACGCACGTAAACCGTAGCTGCCGTGGTTTGCGTTACAGCCGCAGTTCCCGCAGCCGCATGATCCGCACTTTCGTGGTATGTCACCACAAATTCATCCCCGGACTGGCTGCCCAAAACGTAAGTTGTAAGCGTCGACAGGTCAAAAACCGTAATGCCATCGTTAACACCGTCATTGTCGCAAGTCGTTCTTACCGTTGCCGGAACCGAGTAGGCCGTTGGAGGCGTTACCACAGTGAGTTCGAATGAAATCTCGTCGAAACATACAGGACTGAACGGGGAAGCTGCCCGAACGTAAAGCGTACGCGAGGTGCTAACCGATTGGCCTGCCTGAAGCATTTGACCGGTTCCGCCCGGACCTGTGTAGTAATTTCCGGCTGTAAGCGCGGGCAACACGTAAGGGCCACAAGAAACCACATCAGCGATAGGGTCGAGGTTGAAAATCGTCACGAGGAAACTTTTTTGATCTGTACAGTTCGGGTTTGTAGCCGATTCTGAGTAGATGTAAACCGTCTGCGTTTGGGTGAGCTCGTCTCCGGGCAGCAAAAGTGTTCCGGTTTGGTTTGGTCCGGTATAATACGATCCTACTGCGAGTTCAGGCAGGGTGTAGCTGTGGCAAAGCGATACATTCTCAACAGGTGCAATCCACGGCGTTTCGTTGATCGTGATTTCAAACGTTTTTTCGTCGAAACAGTTAATGCGTTCTCCGGATTCAATGTACACGTATAGCGTAGTAGATTCAGTAATTACATGTCCTGCGGTCAACATCTGGTTTCCTGCGGTGTGATGTCCGCCGGACATTGTGTAGTAATTTCCGTTTTGCAGCGGCTCTAGCACAAAGCTGTCGCAGGTCGCCACGGGATCAAGCTGGTCAGCCTGAAGCGGATAAATCAACACTTCGAAACTCGTTTCATTAGGGCAGTAAGGCGCCTGTGTACCGGTGTTATAAATGTAAACCGTTGTGTTTTCGGTGATTACTGTGCCTGCGGGCAATATTTGTCCTGTTCCGCCCGGCCCGGTGTAATATTTACCGTTTGTCAGTGGCGTAAGTACATAGAAGTTACAGTTGTCGATGTCGTCCCGCGAATCCACAATCGGGAGGCCGCGAACCCATACAAAGAAGCTCGTTTCGTTGCTACAACCGTTTTCGGACTCGTTGTAAATGTAGATGCGTTGGGTCGTCGTAATAATGTCTCCCGCATAAAGCATCTGACCTGTTCCGTCAGCGCCGGTGTAATAGTTTCCATGCGTCAGTTCGGGTAAGGTAAAATCCGTACATACAGGGTTGTTTGGTAATGTATCTACAGGAGTATTCGTAATCGAAACCTGGAATGAAGCATCCACCGTACATCCCGCGCTGTTGCTCTGGATATAAATGAAAATCTCCTGAGTGGTGCTTATTGTCGTTCCTGCAGGTATTGGCGTTCCCGTGCCAGATGGGCCTGTGAAGTACCCGCCTGAAGAGAGTGCCGGCAACACATAAGGCTCACATTGCGCGATATCTGCTGGAGTGGCAAACCCGACATAGAGGTTAAATGAATCTGAGGCCGTACAGTTCGGATCCGTGCCAGATTCTGCAAAAACGTAGATCGTACGGCTTTCGGTAATTACGGTTCCCGCGGGAATTTCTTCCCCTTCACCATTTGGTTGCGTATAGAATTTTCCAACCTCGAGCTGTGGTACTACATACGATTCGCACTCGAATACGTCAGGGAAGCTTCCTAATTCTGGCAGCGGAAGAATCGTTATCGTAAAGTCAGTATCGATGACGCAGAACGGCTCTACCTCTGTAATCAGGTAAAAATACAGCGTTTGTGATTCGGTAATCAGCGTTCCGGGAGGTACTTCTTCGCCCATGCCGCCCGGTTGTGTAAAATACTTCCCGAATTCCGGAGCCGGGAGCGAAAAACTTCCGCAATAGGTGCCGCTTTCCGGCGACAATGTCATCGGATCGAGAATCGTTACTTTAAACTGGCTTTT
>CAZTGF010000044.1:12734-16341 GCA_964612955.1 uncultured Flavobacterium sp. | reverse complement strand
AACATGGACCGCCGGAAACTTGAATCCGATCATTCACGCAAGGCAGAGAAGGCGTTCGATTCGGAGCGGAAGTTAATGTCTACACTTGTTCAGGGGCCCGATGAAACCCACGTGTATGCCAAAGGAGCGCTCGGTGCGATGCTTTCGGTATGTACAAAAGTAATGCGCGATGGCAAACCCGAGCCGATGAACGACACCGACAAAGCCGCCTTTCGCGAGGCCGCAGACCAAATGTCCGGAAAAGCACTGCGCACGCTTGCGGCCGCGTTCAAACCCGCTTCCCCGGGGCTTTCCGAATCTGAAATGGAAGACGACCTGATTCTGATCGGGATTACAGGCATGATAGATCCGCCGCGGGACGAAGCCAAAACTGCGATTGAAAAAGCGAAACGCGCGGGCGTTACCACTTGTATGATCACGGGCGATCATCAGAAAACGGCGTTTGCGATTGCACAGGAACTCGGCATTGCGGAAAACATCGAACAGACCATTTCCGGAAAAGACATCGACAACATTCCCGACGAAGAATTTTCACGCGCAATCCACAAATATCGCGTGTTTGCGCGCGTGTCTCCGGAACACAAAGTACGTATTGTGCGCGCGTTTCGCGAACGCGGCAATATTGTTTCAATGACGGGAGACGGCGTAAACGATGCGCCTTCGCTGAACGCGGCCGATATAGGCGTGGCTATGGGCATTACGGGCACAGATGTGGCCAAAGGCGCTTCGGACATGATTCTGACCGACGACAATTTTGCGACAATCATTCTCGCAATTGAAAAAGGCCGAAATATCTACAACAACATTAAAAAATCGGTTTTGTTTCTTATGGCGAGCAACCTGGGCGAAGTGTTGGCCATGCTCGTGTGTATCGTATTAGGCATGCCGGCGCCGCTTTTGGCTACGCAACTACTGTGGATCAATTTGCTTACCGATACGCTGCCGGCCGTGGCATTGGGCATGGATCCCGGCGATGAGGACGTGATGAAACAGAAACCCAGACGAAAAAGCGAAAGTTTCTTCGCTCATGGCGGCGTGCAGCGGATTGTTCTTGGCGGTTTACTCATAGGCGCTTTAACAATTGCGGCTTTTTGCCTCGGATTCATACACAACGGCTACAGTCCGTTCGATAAGCAAATTCCTGCGGACATTGTTTCCGAGGCGCGCACGATGGCGTTTATGACGATTATTTCGTGTCAACTGTTTTACTCTTTTTCGTTCCGGCACGAAACGCAATCGGTGCTCGGAAAGCGTTTTCTCGCTAATAAATATCTGTTGTGGGCTGTCGCACTTGGATTTGCGTTACAATTTCTCGTGCTTGGCGTTCCGGTGTTGCAACAGGCCTTTAAACTTCAGATGCCCGATGCCCGGGAATGGTTGTACATCATCGGATTTGGGCTTGTGCCACTGTTATTGAACGAGATCGCAAAAATTTTCCTGAGAAAAAAGCCCGCCGTCGAACCAGAAAATCAACCCGATATCTTATAATGCTGAAGCGAATTCAAAAATTGTTTGGCCTGTACAAACCAAAGCACGTCACCGTTTACCCGTACCGCAGTTACGGAAGCGGGGGCCACCTTTACGTAAAAGGACGCGTGCTGGACAATAAACCAATGCTGTTCAGGCAACGCCAGTCCTTTGTGCGCACGCTTGTGAACGCCCTTGTGCAATTTAACACCCTCGAAATTCCCGATGCCCGGGTCGTGTTAAAGGTGGGCGCGATGGAGTTTCGCACGCGGGCCGATAGAAAAGGATATTTCCTGTTCGATCTTATGCTGACCACTGATATTTCCACGCTGGCCGATGCAGAAGGATGGGTTGGTTTTCGCACGTTTGCGCCCGATTTCCAGACCGAAGCACAGGCCAGTGAAGGCGAACTTTTGATCCCCGCGGCTGATGCGGATTTTGGCATCATCAGCGACATAGACGACACCATTCTGAAGACGGGCGTGACCTCGCTTTTAAAATGGCGTTTGCTGTTTAACTCGTTTTTTGTGAACGCGTTTAAACGACAGCCGCTAGAAGGGTCTGAGGAAGTTTACCGCGAATTGCACAAAGGGGTAAACGGCAAAGAACAGAATCCGGTGTTTTACCTGAGCAACAGTCCGTGGAATTTGTACGCCTATCTGCAACAGTTTTTAGACCATCGCGCTTTTCCAAAAGGCCCGCTGCTGCTCAGGAGTTTCAACAGTATGTTTCAGCGTTTGGCCGCCGATGAAAAGCCGCACAAACAACGCGAAATTATAAACTTGCTGGAATCCTACCCTGAGTTGCGGTTTATCCTGATCGGCGATAGTGGCGAACACGACGCAAGCATTTACACCGATATTGCAGCTCAGTTCCCCGACAGGATTCTATGCATTTACCTGCGCACTGTAAACCACAGAAGGCGTATGAAACGCGTGCGCGGTATTGTGGACGCTTACGAATCCACGCCCCTGCTACTGGTTCACCGGTCCGCGGAATTAATTGCCGATGCCCAATCGCGCGGTTACGTATAGCGGGATTTTATAACACAAAAAACCGCCGACAATCTGAAACTGCGGCGGTCATTAAGTAAGGTTTTAAAAAATTAAGGCTGCGGATCCATTGTTGGGTGATGACCCGTGCCCGAGTTTGCGTCCCGGTTTCTATCGAGGGTGTCAACGGATTCATCGATGCGTTCCTCGTGATAGGTATCAGGTTGCTCATGGAGTTGCGATGGTCCTGGTTCTAAAGGACGTTCTTCGGTGTTCTTACATCCGGTAAAAACAAAACCGGCAAATGCGAGCGATAAAACAGGTATACTCAGTAACTTTTTCATGATAACAGTTTTAGGTTTGGAAATGCTAAGTTAAGGCCGGTGTGCTCAAACGGGTTACAGCATTTCAATCTGAGTTTGGCAATATATGAACCTGAAGGCGTTGCATGAAAATCCGACCTGTTTTTAGGGTAAATTCTGTAAAAGAAGCGCTTGGGCAAACTGTACTTTTGAAAATCTAACATTAAAACAATTACTATGGAAGCCATTCAAAGAGATCGCACCGAAGGACCAGTAGCCAAAACCATCGAAAAAGAAACGTCTAAAATTCCGTCCGATTTTTTCCTTTGGGCCGCCATTGGAGCTATGGGCGTTTCGGCCACACTGAAATGTCTCGGAAGCAAACACAACGCTTTATTCGTTGGCCAATGGGCAGCTCCGTTTTTGCTGCTCGGCGTTTACAATAAGATCGTAAAAACGCACGGGCACGACAAAGAAGACCGCGGTTAATTGCCTCGTGAACAGCCATAAAGAACGGCCTGTGGAACCATTTCGCGGGCTGTTTTTTAATCCAGAATAACAGACTATGGAAAACTACAACGCTTACGATCCGCGACAACTGTCGGGAAAACGCGTATTGATTACGGGTGGTACCACAGGAATTGGACGCGCCACTGCACTGATGCTTGGCCATTGGGGCGCAAGAGTGCTGATCTTTGGACGGCACGAAAAGGAACTTAACGACGCACTGGGTTCTGCTGCCGAGTTGGGGTATAACATTGACGGTTTTACGGCCGATGTTTCGAAAAAGGAAGCTATCGACGAAATTTTTGATAAGGTGGATACCGTTTTAGGTGGACTCGACAT
>CAZTGF010000044.1:0-12634 GCA_964612955.1 uncultured Flavobacterium sp. | reverse complement strand
AAGCTATCGACGAAATTTTTGATAAGGTGGATACCGTTTTAGGTGGACTCGACATACTGATTAACAACGCCGCGCTTGCGTTTGGAAGCGTAACCGAGAAAAATTACGACGACTGGCAATACATCGTCGATACAAACCTGATGGGGTACCTTGCATGCGCGCGCGGGGCCATGGACCGGATGCAGGATCAGGGCGGCCATATCGTTCACGTAGGATCGATGAGCGCCGAAGTCCGCGAAGAAGGTTCGAGCCTTTACGTTGCGACAAAGGCGGCCATAGACGGATTTTCAGCTTCGTTGCGCAAAGAAGTCAATGGCAAAGGCATCAAGATTTCGCTGATTGAACCGGGAGCTACGGCCACCGACATGCAGGGAAGCGATGCCGAAAAACTCGCGCAAAAAACGGAATCGCTCGAAATGCTTAAAGCAGAAGACGTAGCGGCCGCCATAGTGTTTTCGCTTGCACAACCCAAACGCTGCGATGTGGTTCGCATTCAGATTCGGCCGCATTTGCAACTGATTTGACCCGAAACCTGACGATGATCCCCGAAAAATCTAAAGACGATCTTCCGTTTATAAACGAACACCTGTCCAACGAACGGACGTTTCTGGCCTGGCTCAGCACAAGCGTGGCTGTCATGGCCTTTGGTTTTGTCGTCGTAAAATTTTCGCTTTTTGCCAACAGGTTTGCGCCCGTTCTGGATATGCCTCCCGTAGCATGCGCGGACTGTCCGGCGTATCTGGGCATTGCACTTGTGGCCGCCGGGTGTATGGGAACATTACTCGCCTGGTGGCGTTACCGGATTACGCATAAAAACCTGCGGAACGGAAAATACGTACACGCGACGCGCTTTGTGACGTTTGTGGCAGCGTTCGCGTTTAGCATAAGTGCGCTGCTCGTTGTTTTTCTGGCACTTTCCACCTCTGACTAAACTGAGATATATGTTTACTTTACTCGTGCTTGCCGAAGCGTTTACCGGAATCGTACTGATGACGTTTTTCAGCTATCTCGTCACCAAAGTTTTTAAAGATTTTTACATTGAACCCGGCTTGCTCAAATTTTTGTTTGTGCAGACGCGGATCGATGTATTGCACGACAAACGCGCGGGCTGGATTGTTCATTATGCGATTGGGGTGTTGTTCGTGGTAGCGTATCAGGTCATCTGGAACACGACCGCGATTGAACCTACGTGGCAAACGGCGTTCTGGTTTGGGGTAGTTAGCGGGTTCATCGGCATTGGCGGTTGGACGGTCATGTTTTCGCTAGCGCCCGAAAAGCCCAGAATCAACTTTCTCGGGTATTTCGCCCAGTTGCTCATTGCCCACATTGTGTTTGCGGCCGGTGTTGTAATGGCCGAACGATTTTTTATGACAGCATTCAGATAGCCGATAAATGCCCGCGTTAGCGATAGAAGCGAACTCCTTGCAAAGAGTGGAGCGGATAGCGCGACGGGCAGGCGGTGATAACCCCGGGCCGGAACGCCCAAATTTGGAAAGACCGGAAAAGTTTCGTAAATTCGTCCATTCATCTGAAAATCATGGACTTTACAGCTACATCAAGTTGCCGCATGGCGCCTCCTGCCTTATGGACCATGTCCTGGTTGCACGATGACGTGTTTCTTAAAAATTCTAAGGAATTTGTCTACTAAGCCCTGTCGCGACTCAAGACAGGGACTCCTTTGACGATACAATTTAAACTGCTGTCCGATGCGTTTGTAATGCATTGCGCGGCTTTGTCGCCGTTTGGGTCGGCACAGGCACATCGTACAGCGCAAAAATCAGAAACATGTCAGAAGAAATCATTTTAACCACAGGACTATACGACCTTATTAAAGACCACGTGCGCCGCAGAAAAGTAACGCCGGCCGAAGAAGAATTACTCACGAACGAACTAAAACGCGCTAAACAAGTGCTCCGACGCGATCTGCCCGAGGACGTAGTGAGCGTTCATTCACGCGTAACGGTGAAAGACCTGCAAACGAACGAAGAAAAAGTACACCTGTTTGTACCGCCCGGGAAAGCCAAGCAAAAGCACAAAACCGAATCAATCATGACCCCGATGGGCCTTGCCCTGATAGGACGCGGTGCCGGTTCCCGAGTTGAATGGCCGATGAACGACGGTCAGAAATCGTTTGAAATTCTAAAAGTAGAACGCCTGAATTAAGAAAATTTCCCGGATTTTGTTCCGGGATTTTTTTTGACTTGACGCGAACGATGTAACGGAAGTTTGCCCTATCGATTAACGAATGTTGCGTGCGGCCTGCTCAAAAAAGTCGCGGTCGTAAGTTCCCGGGGAGGCGTGGTCGCCCGGTTCAAATTCAAAATGTACCTTCGCAATTCCAGGCAACTCGGTAAGCGTATAGGTAGCGATGGCCATAAACTCGGCGGCACCGGCAGAGCCCATTTGCTGGGTAAGTACGGTAGCATCGTCCACGCGGACAAAGATGGTATCAGAAGACACTTTAACAAACGAAAGCGAAACGTTCGTATTGGTGTGGTTGAGCAGCGTAATCAGATTCACTGCAGATAAGTCTTCGGTGGCCGGCATACGCTTTCGCACGGCCAGATCGGTGTTGTAATCGTATTCCCAGATGGGGGTGAAATCTGGCTTTTCGGAAGCATTTTCAGGACGGTCCGATGTTTTGGATTCCTTTTGGCAGGCGGTCAGACAAAGAAGCGCCAGGGTAAGCATCACAAACTTTTTCATCCGCGAAAGTTAGAAATTTATTAGCCACGTCAGCATTTAAAAATGGCTAAATTGCGGGCCAGAACTTGTTAAAAAATGGATTCACTTACCCAGATCGTTTTAGGCATTGCCGTTGCCGAAGCCACTGCCGGAAAACAGCTTAAAAACCGCACCTTTTTATACGGAGCCATTTTAGGCACATTGCCGGATTTGGACGTTCTTGCAGGAAAATTCACCGATCCGGTTACGGCCGTAGCCATTCACCGCGGCATGAGCCATTCGCTGTTGCTGTTTGCGCTGGTTTCGCCTTTGTTTGGGTTATGGATTTCGCGTTTGGAGAAAAGTAGGATTTCGGTAAAACGCGCCATGCTCATGGTATTTTTGTGTCTCGCCACGCATGCACTGCTCGATGCGATGACGACCTGGGGCACACAATTGTTCTGGCCGCACGTACACCGGGTGGCGCTCGAATCGATCTTCGTGATTGATCCGCTTTATACCTTGCCGCTTATGGTTTGTCTGGTTAGTGTTTTCCGAACACAGGACGAGAAAAAACGCAGGGTGCGCAACCGCCTCGGCCTGTTTATCAGCACCACTTACCTTGCCCTGTGCCTTGGAACGCAGATGTATATGCGCCAGATATTTGAACAGGCGCTCGATGCACAACAAATCGGATACGACGAATTAATCGTGAAACCTTCGCCTTTTAACATCATTCTTTGGAATGCACACGTAAAATCTCGCGAGGGCTTTTATCTCGGCGATTATTCATTGTTTGACACCAAGCCCGTTAAGTTTCTGTTTTTTCCGCACAGGCCCGAACTCGAACCCGGATTAAATCACAGCGCAGACTTTCGCCGGCTCAGAGGGGTCACCGAAGGCTGGTACCTGCTCTCGGAAACCGACGGTCAGTATTTCCTGCACGATTTCCGTTTCGGGCTGTTTGAACCAGAGGTCTCTCCTGCCCGATTTGCGTTTACCTACGCATTTGACGAGCGCGGAAACGCAAGCGAACTCCCGCGCGAACAGCGCGACGGCCAAAAGTTACTTAAACGCCTCGGGCGCCGTATTTTAGGAAATTGACGGCGTTTTGAGTGCTTCGGGCGGCAAATTTGAAAGAATGCGCGCCAATACCTGCGAAAATACTTAATAATAATATGTTATAATCAAACGGATTGTGTAGTTTTACGGCCAAATTTGCCCTAATATCATTTCCCTAAATGAGCCGCAAAAATAGGAAGTTCAACTTTTTTAACTGGTTTGCCGCAAGACCCCGAACCACGGGATTCATCGTCAGCCTGATTCTATTTGCCGCCACCCTGTCACTGGCATACCAACGTTACAATATCCACCGCGAAAGCCAGATGCGCGAGATGTACAATGCGCTGGATCTGGCACATTCAAATCTGGAGCAATCGCTCAAGAGTTGTTATACGGCTACGCTGGCCCTTGCACTTACGGTGGACGACGCATCGGATTCGCTCAAATTTAAAACTTCGGCCTCCCGGATCATGAAGGCGCACCCGGTGTTGTACTCGCTGCATCTGGCCCCGGGCGGTAGTATTGCAAATATTTATCCTAAGAATGCGGGCAACGAACACGTTATCGGGCTGAACCTGCTTACCGATCCCCTACGTGGGCCCGAAAGCAGAATGGCGTTAAGGAGGCAGAAAATGATGTTCTTCGGGCCCTATGAGTTGCGCCAGGGAGGCAAAGGAATTATAGCGCGGTTCCCCGTTTTGCGCGAAGGAAAATTCTGGGGTTTTTCGTCGGCGGTCGTGCAATTAGACACGCTGCTTGCGCATGCCGGCATTCAGCAGAGCGGTTCCGGTAAATATTTCTTTCAACTTACCAAAATAAATCCCGAAACGGGACAAACAGATTTTTTCATCGAAAATCAGCCGACCCTATCGGGCAAAATCAGCGTGCGCAAACTGTTGCCGGACGGAAACTGGGAATTACACGTGGCCGCGCGGGATTCGCATTCTTATTTGTGGGCGATCATAGCCATGTTGCTCACGGGAACTGTACTGTCGGTGCTGCTCGGCACGCTCGTAGCCATGCTGCTCGAACGTCCTGCGGAATCGCTGAAACGAAGCGAAGCCCGGTTTGAAAGTTTGTTCAACGATGTACCTGTTTCGCTTTGGCTCGAGGATTTTTCGCGCGTAAAAACGCATTTGCTGTCGCTGAACATTGGCACTCAGGACCCGGAAGCGTTACGCGAGTACTTTTTGTCCCGGCCGGATGCGGTTCACCAGGCCGTGCGCCATATTCGCGTGATCGACGTCAACAACGAATGCCTGAAGTTGCACCATCCTAAAACCAAACAGGAAATGCTTTCTGCTGGTTTCGATGAATTGCTGGATCCCGCGTCTCACCATTCGCTTATCGGACAGCTTGTTGCGGTTCTCACAGGGGCAACAAAGTTTGAGACGGATACGGTTCACACCCGTTCGGATGGCGAAAAAATAGACATTTATATGCAGTGGAGCGTAGTCAAAGGGCACGAAGATTCACTCTCGCGCGTCATTGTTTCGATGGAGGACATCACCGAGCGCAAAAAGGCCGAAAACCTCATACGCGATTCGCGCGAACGCATTGTAACGATGCTGAATTCGCTCGACGGCATTGTTTGGGAAACCGATTACGTGCTTGATAAAAACACATTTATCAGCGATAAGATTTTCGAGATCACAGGTTTTACGCCCGCGGAATGGCTCGCGGAAAAAGATTTCTGGACCAACCACCTGCACCCCGAAGACAGGGAGGCGACCCTGGCAATTTACGAGGCTAAAATTCTTGAATGTACGCAGTTTAACCTCGAGTACCGCTTTATGCGCAAAGACCAATCGTGCATCTGGATAAAGGATTATGTGAATGTCGTGGTGGAAAATGGCCGACCCACCTACCTCCGCGGTTTCATGGTCGATGTGACCAAAAGCCGTAAAGCGGACCGGAACCTAAGTGAATCCCTGCAACTGTTGACCGAACAGAACAAACGACTGCAGAATTTTTCGTACATCGTTTCTCACAACCTTCGTTCGCACACGAGCAACATACAATCGATTGCAGCGCTTATGGAAACCGCAAATTCCGAAGAAGAACGCACGCACATGATTTCACTGCTCAAAACGGTGTCGGCCTCGCTCAACGAAACCATGACCAACCTGAACGATGTCGTGCACATTCAAACCAAATTGTCGCTTGTGCGCGAAGAACTCAATGTGCGTCATTATGCCGACAATACGCTATCGGTGCTTTCCAAAGAAATTCAACGCATGAACGCTGCGGTTAACGTACAGGTGCCCGAAGATGCAACTATTGACTTTAATCCCGCTTATTTCGAGAGTGTATTGCTAAACCTTGTGTCCAACGCATTGCGCTACAGCAAACCTGGCCTGCCTCCGCTCATAAATATTGCATGGGAATTGCGCAACGGCCAAAAAACGCTGACAGTGAGCGACAACGGAATTGGCATGGACATGAACAAGGTGGGAAAAGACCTGTTTGGCATGTACAAAACGTTTAGCAGCAATCCCGAATCAAAAGGAATCGGACTGTTTATTACCAAAAATCAGATCGATGCGATGGGCGCCAAAATCGAAGTCGACAGCACGCCCGGCTCGGGAACTACATTCACGCTGACTTTTCCGTCTTAACGAACGATGAGTTTCTGAACTTTAGTTTGGGCTTTTGAAACCGTCTTGAGAATGTAAATGCCCGATGGCAGATTGAGTTCGATGGCCGTTATCCCGGAAACCTGTTCAGTGCGCAGAAGCGCTCCTGTGATGCTGTAAATTTCCGCAGTACCTGAATTCATTCCGCTGATATTGATGCGGTCCGATGCGGGGTTTGGATAAAATCTGACCGCCTGTGCTGAGAAATCGTCCGTCGAAAGCGTAGCATACCAGGGTTGTCCGAGGTTTTCGCCCCACAAATAATCCGCGAGTTGGGGATAGTCGATGAACGGGTTGCGGTTGCGCTGCCACTGGTATACGATGTTGTTGCGGTTCATTTCGAAATCATCGGCCGGATCCAGCGTGTTCCAACTTAGCAAATACGACAAATCGCCCATGACACCTGGCGTAGTATCGGGTGGGTTTCCGTTGACAAGCGACAGCCCGTTGTAGCGCACGGCCATATAAAACAGGCTTCGGGCTACATCTCCGCGCCAGCTGCCCTGATTTCCTGCGGGGCCGTTATAATCTGTTCCGCCGTAATCGCGGTTGTTGCGCGAACTGTTCTCGGGCCCGTCCTCTGCGCGGATGTGGTGGGCATCTGAGTGTCCGGCCCAAAGGTCATTCGGTCCGGCGTTTACGTATACATCGATCCCGTCGGCATAGGTGCTCGTGCCATTAGCAAACCCGCCGCGCGACTGAGGGAAAATATGTTCGCGGTTCCAGCTTCCGATGCTGCTGGCCGTTGTTTGAAATTTGTATTTTGCACGGCCCTGTTCCACGTACATGAGCCAGACTTCGTTGCTGTGCAATGGGTTCTGATCGGCATCGTTAAGAATCAGTGTTACGTCTCCGTAAGTGTGAGCGCGGTACACGAACGGATCGGCAATGATGTTCTGAAGTGCGGTAAACAGCTCCTGCCCTGCCTTTCCTTCTAAAGCATCGTAATAACCCTCGGGAATCTGGGGCGTAACCATGCCGTAAGTGGGCGCAAGCGGTGTTCCAAAGCCGGCTACCGTCCAGTCGTTGTCAATTACGTAAAGTTCAACATCGTCGTTAAGCCGTTTAAATCCGTCGGGCAATGCTCCGAAACGAATGCGCAGTTTTTCGTCTCCTTCGTCAAGGTGGTCATCCACGATCTGAATATGGGCAGAAAATGTAGTGCCGCCAGCGGGGATAAAAACCGTGGTATTCCCGGTGTAATCGGCCGCGGTAAAATTGCCTTCTTCAAGCGTGAACGGAAACTCAAGCGCTGATTCTACAGGGTAAGTGGTTGTAAATTCAATCGTAAAACCCGACCCTTCGTCTACCTGGTCCTGAACGCTCGTGGATATGGTAACGCCGTTGAAAATAACGCCCGAACCGTTGTTATGGGCGCCCGGCGTTGGCGTTTTTACCTCGTAGGTGCCGTCGTCCCTGCGTTGTATTGAATGGTTTGTTGCCTGGTTGTGCAGGTTTTCGTCAATCTGCACCGTAAGCCCGAGTAGCTCCATGAGTTCGACCGCGTACGGGTCGCTGGTTCCGTGGGCAAGCGCATCGACGAGATTGTTGCTGTGCGCAAGTGTCTGGTGCGGAAAATCAGCGGCCGAACCAAGATAAAGCGCTACTGCATCGGGCCCGTTCTGAATGAGGTTGTCCGAAAAAATCACGTCAGGAACCGGAGATACGCCCACATTACCTATCAACAGCAAACCGTTGACATCTGTAGTGTAATCATCCAGCCCGATCGTGTAATAGCTTCTCAATCCCGTTGAAGACGTTGAAGAGCCGTTGTAAAAAACAAGCACGTAGCCCTGCAGTGGATAGAACGGAACATCAGAGCGCAACTCGACGAATTCCTGAATATCGGTACTCGGTGTATCGGCATCGAGCTCATTGATAACGACCTGTGAGCTGGCCAATACAGAGGTTAGTAACAAACTGATTGTCAATGTAAATTTTAACATTTGCTGAAGTTTTAGTCATTGCAAAGGTACTTTTTTTTGGTTAAACAAGCGCCTTTGGCCGGATGCGATATCCCTGAAATCAGGGAGAGGAAAAATATCCCTGATTTCAGGGATTGCGCCGCTCTATTATCTGCCTTAATTTGCGGATTCAAAGTAATGTCTATGAGTACCAAACTAACCTCCCCGGCTCCGCATCATATTTACAGGCTTCAAATCAACAGTGCCAAAAGGCAACTGGAAGGTCTGAACCGGCAAATTGCGTCCCTTAACGCGCAGATGTCGAAAACAGAACTTATCGCTGAATTGGCCCAACGGTTAAAAGCGTTGGAACTGGAACGGCGCATTACCGAAAACGAAATTGAACACATAGAAACACAGTTCAATACCGGAGAGGCCCGTTTGGAACCCATGGGTCAGGAACGCTAAAACAAACTTCATCGGAAACCAGCTCGGAAAACCCTACTTTAATTTTATCGGCACAGGCGGGCGCGCTTTTTTTAAATACATTTGCAGACTAATTATCATGACTTATGAAAAAAATATGGTTTGCTCTTGGGCTTCCCGCTTTGCTGGTTTCCTGTCAGAAAGAGGGTCAGTTTGAACTTGAAGGCGTGGCCAGGGACATGGACGGACGCACGGTGTTTCTCGAAACCCTTTCCGATTCTCTGGGCCCGAAACATCTGGACACTACAGTAGTTAAAAACGGCAGCTTCAGTTTTTCGGGACAGGTTATGGAACCCCTACTCTACGCCGTCACTTTTGAGAACGAGCCTCATAAAACAATTTTTATCGCCGAAGAAGGAAAAATCCGCGTGGTCATAAACAAAGACAGCCTTTCCAAACTCGAGGTAGGCGGTACCTTTAACAACGACATTCTCAACGATTACACGAAGCGACAGTTGCTCATCGACAAAACAGTGCAGCAGCAGATTGCAGATTTCCGCGCCAAAAACGAATCGGCATTGCTCGAAGCGCGCGCAAAAAGCGATACAGCAACGATTAACCGCCTTCGCAACGAGTATATGGCCGTAAGCAGACTGTCTAAGGATGGAGCCGTAGCTTTTGTACGTGAGAACCCAAAGGCCTACATTTCGTTGCTGCTTACCAAAAACCTCGTCTACTCAATCGAAAGAGACATGCCGCTCGCGAAAGAATTGTTCAACAGCCTTGATCCTTCGCTTAAGAAACTCAAGGAAGGCCGTGCGCTGGCAAAAGAGATCAATAAAGCCTCACAAGTAGCTGTGGGCTCGAAAGCTCCCGAATTTTCTGCGCCAGACCCTGACGGGAAATCCATCTCTTTGAGCAGCGCGCTCGGAAAAGTTACGATTGTCGACTTTTGGGCGTCCTGGTGTGGCCCTTGCCGCAAAGCGAATCCGGGACTCGTGGCGCTTTACGACGAATACCATCCAAAGGGGTTAAACATTCTTGGCGTTTCGCTCGACAATCCGGGCGAGAAGGCCAAATGGCTCGATGCGATAAAAAAGGACGGTCTTACATGGGCGCAAGTCTCAAACCTTAAAGGATGGGAAGATCCGATTGCCAAAACGTACTCGGTAGAGGCCATTCCGCAAATGTTTGTGCTGGACGAAAACGGCGTTATCATTGCAAAAGATTTGTACGGGGACGCACTGCGTGCAAAAATTGCCGAATTGTTGCCCTAAAACACCTCGCGCATATTTTTAATAGCCAGATGTTTGCGAATTATTTCTAAAAAATAAGGCCCGATGGGCTTGCAAACCTTAAAACAGTTATTATATTTGCGCTCGCCAAACCGCTTTGGCCTTAGGGGAGATACTCAAGCGGCCAACGAGGACGGACTGTAAATCCGTTGGGAAACCTTCGCAGGTTCGAATCCTGCTCTCCCCACAAAAAAGCCTGCGAAATAGCAGGCTTTTTTAATGAATTTTAGTTACGAACGGTGTTTGTCTACCCAATCGGCGAACTGTGCGGCGAATTCTTTAAGAAAGTCCGACGTGCCCTGATTTGTGAGTTTGCCTGAATCGTCGAACAAATCTCCCGCATTTCCTATATAGCCTTCGGGTTGTGCCATAGCGGGCATATTCAGAAATACGAGACTTTGCCTTAAATGATGGTTGGCTCCGAAACCGCCAATAGCGCCGATAGAAACGCTGATGACAGCCGCCGGTTTGTTGTTCCATACGCTTTTTCCGTAGGGCCTTGAACCTACGTCGAGCGCATTTTTAAGTACCGCAGGCACCGAGCGGTTGTATTCGGGAGTGGCGAACAACACGCCGTCCAGAGATGAAATTTTAGAGCGGAAATCGGTCCATTCCCGCGGAGGCGTTTCCTCGAGATCCTGGTTAAAAAACGACAACTGCCCTATGTCGATAAATTCAAACGATAGCGAATCCGGCGCCACTTCGGTGAGTGCCTGTGCGATTCTTTTATTGAACGATTCTTTGCGCAGACTTCCCACGATTACTCCGATGTGTTTTTTCATAATATCAGTTTTTTTTGTAAAACAATGCCCACCAAAAGTGGATTTTAGACGTAAAACACTCTAAGTTACAAAACAAAATCGTGCAGGTGCAATCTAAAAAACGAAAACCGTTTATATTTCTGCGAGTAATCCTTCGAGATCCAGGCGGTGGGTGAACATGATTACTGTTCCGTCCGGGTTGTACTGCCATTGGTCGCGCGGCCGGTCCCAGTAGAGTTCTACGCCGTTGCCATCCGGGTCGTCCAGATAGAGCGCCTCTGAAACACCGTGATCGCTTGCGCCTGTAAGCGGATAGCCTGCCTGTAGCAATCGTTTTAGAATTTGGGCGAGGTCTTTTCTCGTCGGATAAACAATGGCCGTATGATAAAGCCCGACGCTGTTTGGCGGTGCGGGCGGAAGGCCCTCGCTATGCCAGGTATTGAGTCCGATGTGGTGGTGGTAGCCCCCGGCCGAAATAAAAGCGGCCTGACTGCCGTACATCGTTGTGAGTTCAAAGCCGAGCAGGTCGCAGTAAAACCGCAGGGAACGCTGCAGGTCTGAAACTTTGAGATGGACGTGTCCGATGTGGGTTTTCGCGGGGATTTTGTATGGTTCCATAAACGAGTTAATTTCTGTTGAAGTTAGTGATTTTTGAGTCGCGTTTGGCAGATTGAATGCGCCCAATGCGTGGAATGGATAATTTTTACGGGAATGTTGCGTCAGGGACCGCAGCGAGTACCGCGTACTGCAAAGGGCCCGCCGCGTCGTAAAATGCCCCGTGTTTTTGTGAGGCCGATGGCGCGGGACGCCCAAAAAATTGTAGCTTTAACTGTTTAAAAGCAAACCTATGCCGCAAATTGTGATCGAAGCGCGAAACGCGTCCATTGCGCCCGGAATGGAGGTAAAACGGATTCTGCCGTTCAGATTGAGACGGATGGTGGGCCCGTTTATTTTTATGGACCACGCGGGGCCTATTGCCGAACTGCCCGTACCTGTGGCCGATTTGGACGTGTTGCCGCACCCGCATATTGGGCTTTCTACAGTGAGTTATCTGTTCGATGGCAGCGTAACGCACCGCGACAGCCTGGGAGTTGAACAGGTGATTGTTCCGGGAGAAGTAAACTGGATGACTGCCGGAAGCGGCATTGCACACTCTGAGCGTTTTGAGGATCCGGCGGCGCTAAAAGGCGGTCTGGAGATGATTCAGACCTGGGTAGCTTTGCCCGAAAAGGACGAGGAGACGCCACCTTCGTTTTACAATTACAAACCCACTGCGCTGCCCACTTTTACCGATAAGGGCGTTTGGATGCGGCTGATTGCCGGAAGTGCGTTTGGAATGCACAGCGACACCGTGACGCATTCGCCTTTGTTTTACGTTCACGTGGAGCTGGAACCGGGTGCAGCCGTTTCTTTGCCGGGCGAATACAGCGAGCGCGGATGTTATGTTGCCCGGGGCAGCGTGGCCGTGGACGGACAGGTTTACGGAAAACACAAATTGCTCGTGTTTGCACCCTCTGAGGAACCTAAGATTGTTGCGAACGGCAAAGCTACGCTGATGTTGCTTGGCGGAGAGCCGCTTGGGGAACGGTTTATTTGGTGGAATTTTGTGTCCTCTCGCAAGGAGCGCATTGAACAGGCGAAAGAAGACTGGAAACAGGGCCGCATTGTGTTACCGCCCGATGATTCGCAGGTTTTTATTCCGCTGCCCGATGATCCGTTCAGACCAAATCCGTCGCCAGAGCCGCTTTCGTAAGCGAGGCAAATTTTAAGCCCGAGCTAACAAATGCATTTTTTTGATTTGCTATCTTAGTAATCGTTTTGCTTTTTGAACCGCTAACCTTTAATTGTACCGAATATGAGACCGATATTGCTTGCCGCTTTTGTGA
>CAZTGF010000043.1:3783-16608 GCA_964612955.1 uncultured Flavobacterium sp. | reverse complement strand
CCGTTGTTGATTCCGGGATCGGCCTCGGAGAACCCCGGCGTTTGCTGCTCGGCCCGCGAGAGTGTATAAGCTACCCATCCGGTGAGTTTTCCGGTGTTTTTGCGCAACAGCATTTCGAGACCGTAAGCGCGCAACTGTCCGCGCAGCAGCACTTGTTCGATAAATTCGTTCGCAATCAGGTCGGCTCCGTCTATATAGTCGAGGCGGTTTTTAATTTTTTTGTAAAACACCTCCGTTTCAAACGTAAACCGGTCGGTGGAAAAGTTCCGGAAATACCCGAGCGCCACCTGATCGAGCAGTTGCGGCCTGAGGTAGTCGTCGCTGGGCGCCCAATTGTCGAGAGGCGTAGGCGAAGCCGTATTCGAAATCTGATGCAGGTATTGCGCCATGCGGTTGTAACTTGCTTTTATCGATTGATTGTCGTCAATCACATAGGCAACGGAGAGTCGCGGCTCCAGATGCCCGAAGTCCGAAATGGGTTCGTTTGAACCGTAAGTGCGCGTGCCTATGGGCGTGGCTTTTTCGTAAAGTTGCAACACAGGATCGTAAACCACGGCCTGATTGTTTGCATACAGGTTTACCGTTTGCGCCCCCAATCGGAAAAAGCGGCTGTAGCGAAGCCCGTATTGAACCGAGAGTTTGTCCGATAGATCGTTTTCTGCTTCGATGTAAACTGCGGGTTCGAACGCGTATTTGTGCGGAAGGGCATCGGCGTTAATTCCCGAGTCCGGACGCGACGGCGTAATGTCGCCCGGATTAAAGTCGTAATAAATCGCATTTAGTCCGTAAGCAAGCCTCCAATTTTCAGACGCATAGTGTTTAAGGTCGTATTTCAGGTGGTAATTTTGTATGCCCGAATTCCATTTAAACCCTACGAAATCCAGCGTTAATCCGTAATCGTAATCACTGTAAATAAACGACAGGTTTGCAAATAATTTATCCGAAAGCAAATGGTTCCACCGCAGATTCAGCACGGCGTTTCCGTACGTATTTTTAAAACTTTCGCTAATGCTGAACACATCGCGCCCAAAATAACCCGAAAGATACAGGTGGTTTTTGTCGTTGATCCGGTAACTGAGTTTTGTATTAAGATCGTAGAAATATGCTGAATTGTCGTTGTCGGTGAGTTTTAGAAACAAATGCGCATAAGAAGCACGGCCCGCGGCAAGGTATGAAGCGCGTCCTTTCTGAATCGGACCTTCGGCCATGAGCCTGCTCGATATGAGACCGATGCCGCCCGTCATGCCAAAATCGTTTGAGTTGCCTTCTTTCTGGTAAATCTCGAGTACCGATGACAATCTTCCGCCGTATCGGGCAGGAATGCCGCCTTTGTAAAGTTTTATGTCTTTGATTGCATCGGCGTTGAATACCGAGAAAAACCCGAACAGGTGAGAAGCGTTGTAGAGTACGGCCTCGTCGAGCAAAATCAGATTCTGGTCTGCCGCACCGCCGCGAACATTGAAACCCGCCGCGCCTTCGCCCGCGCTTGTGACTCCGGGAAGTTGCAGCAGCGTTTTAAGTACGTCCACCTCCCCGAGTACGACAGGGGTGTTTTTGATTTGCGCTACACTGAGGCGGTTTACGCTCATCTCCGGCCGGCGAATCGTACGCGAGGCATCGGAACTGCTAACCACGACTTCATCGAGCTGTTCGCCTTCGGGTTCAAGGGCTATCATGAGCCGCGTGTTGGCCGTGACTGTTACGGTTTGTTGATTGTCGGCATATCCTACGAAACTCACGCGCACCACATGCGTTCCTTCCGGAACCGAAATGGCGTAATAACCGTATTCGTTAGCCGCCGTGCTTTGATTCACTCCGGGGACGAACACCGAAGCGCCAATCAGTGTTTCTCCGGTTCGGGCGTCGGAGATCGTTCCGGAAATAGTGAAACGTTGCTGACCAAAGGCGAGCACCGACAAAAAAAACAACATTACAGACCAGACCGTCTCTGAGTTTCTCATTCCGTTTGTGACCATTTTTATAGGCCACCCGAATGTAAGGCAAAAAAAAAGACCGTCAAACGACAGCCTTAATTTTTATTACAGATTGTTTACGCAATCAATTCCAACGCCCGGTTCAGCGTCTTACTTGGGCGCATAGCCGAGCCGAGCAGGGATTCGTCAGGCTTGTAATACCCGCCTATGTGTTGGGCTTTGCCCTGAGCGGCGATAAGTTCCTCGTTGATTTGCGCTTCGTGCTTTCGGAGGTATTCCGCCATCGGCCCGAATTTGGCTTTCAGCGATGCGTCTTCGTTCTGGTTGGCAAGCGCTTCGGCCCAATAAAGGGCAAGGTAGAAATGTGAACCGCGGTTGTCAATCTGCCCGACTTTTCGTGCCGGAGATTTGTCCTGGTTCAAAAATTCTTCGTTTGCCGCATCGAGCGTACGCGCAAGAACGGCCGCTTTTTCGTTGCCGAGTGACTGACTCAAATGTTCGAGCGAAACGCCCAGAGCTAAAAACTCTCCGAGAGAATCCCAGCGAAGATAGCCTTCCTGAGTGAATTGCTCCACGTGCTTGGGAGCCGAACCGCCAGCACCGGTTTCAAACAATCCGCCTCCGTTCATCAAGGGTACAATTGACAGCATTTTTGCCGATGTGCCGAGCTCGAGAATAGGGAACAAATCTGTCAGATAGTCGCGAAGTACGTTTCCGGTTACCGAAATCGTATCCTGTCCTTTGCGGATGCGCTCAAGCGTGAATTTCGTCGCCGCCACCGGATCCAGAATGCGGATGTCGAGGCCGTTTGTATCGTGTTCTTTAAGGTATTCGTTTACTTTGGCGATGATTTCGCGATCGTGGGCACGTTTTTCATCGAGCCAGAAAACAGCAGGCGTTTCAGACAAGCGCGCACGGTTTACAGCTAGTTTCACCCAGTCTTTAACAGGGGCGTCCTTGGTTTGGCACATGCGGAAAATGTCTCCTTTTGCGGCTTTTTGTTCCATCAGTACATTTCCCTGGGAATCGAGTACGCGGAAAACGCCATCCTGAGTAGCCTGGAACGTTTTGTCGTGAGAACCGTATTCTTCGGCTTTCTGGGCCATAAGCCCTACGTTTGGTACGCTGCCCATTGTTTTCGGATCAAAGGCGCCATTGGCGATACAGTCTTCAATCGTGGCAATGTAAACCCCTGCGTAAGAACGGTCCGGAATAAGCGCGAGCGTGTCCTGCGGTTTTCCTTCGGCGTTCCACATTTGTCCCGAAGTGCGGATCATGGCCGGCATGGATGCATCCACAATTACATCGGAAGGCACATGAAGGTTCGTAATGCCTTTGTCCGAGTTTACCATGGCGAGTGCAGGCCCGTTTGCGAGCGCGGCCTCGAGGTCGGCTTTGAGATCGGCCTGATTTGCGCTGCCTTCGATTTTAGCGTATAAGTCTCCGAGTCCGTTATTTGCATTAACGCCAAGTGCGTTTAACGTATCGGCGTGTTTTTCAAAAAAGTCTTTACAGAAGATGCGTACGACGGCTCCAAAAATAATCGGGTCCGAAATTTTCATCATCGTGGCTTTCAGGTGAACCGAAAACAAAAGTCCGAGCGATTTTGCTTCTTCGATTTCTTTGGCGATAAAAGCCTCGAGTGCACTCATGCGCATTAGCGACGAATCGATGATTTCTCCAGCCTGAAGCTTTGCAGCGGCTTTGAGCATCTGTGTTTGATTGTCGGCTCCTTTGAATTCAATGGTAAACGTATCGTCTTTTGTCATCGTTACCGATTTTTCGCTTCCGTAGAAGTCGCCCTCGGTCATCGTACCCACACGCGTTTTGGAATCTTTACTCCATTCGCCCATCGAATGCGGATGTTTGCGCGCGTAATTTTTTACGGCCTTAGGAGCGCGTCGGTCCGAGTTTCCTTCGCGAAGTACTGGATTTACGGCAGAGCCAAGCACTTTGGCATAGAGCGTTTTAACGTCTTTTTCTTCGTCTGTAGCCGCGTTTTCCGGATAGTCCGGCAGGTTGTAACCTTGTTGCTGAAGTTCTGCAATGGCTTCTTTGAGCTGCGGAATAGAAGCAGAAATGTTGGGCAATTTGATGATGTTGGCTTCGGGGGTCGTGGCGAGTTGCCCGAGTTCGGACAAATCGTCGTTCACGCGTTGCGCATCTGTCAGTCGCTCGGGAAACTGCGACAAAATTCGTCCCGCGAGTGAAATGTCCCGCGTTTCCACGGAAATTCCGGCCGTAGCGGCAAAGGCTTGTACAATCGGTAAAAAGGAGTGGGTGGCCAGCATGGGCGCTTCGTCGGTGATCGTGTAAAGAATTTTGGCGTTATCTGACATTTCTGAATGATTTTAATAATTTTTTAAGCAGCACAAAGATAGCGAAAATCCGCGCTTTTCACAGGCCCGGATCCGTGGGAATTGTCCAAAAAAAATCCCGCTCAACAGGCGGGATTCAGGGGGAAAGACGTTATGAATGTCTCTTGTCTTTAATTTTGGCTTTTTTACCGGTAAGTTCTCTGAAGTAGAAAATACGGGCGCGGCGAACAGCACCTGATTTGTTCAATTCTACTTTTTGCAGTGCAGGAAGGTTTACGGGGAAAATACGTTCCACGCCTACAGAACCTGACATTTTGCGGATGGTGAACGTTTCAGTAGCTCCTGAACCTCTTCTTTGAATCACGACGCCTTTAAAAAACTGCGTACGTGTTTTTTCACCTTCTTTAATTTCGTAGTACACGGTAATGGTATCGCCCGCGCCGAAATTTGGAAAATCTTTTTTAGCAACAAACTCGTCCTGAACGAATTTCATTAAATCTGCCATGATAAATGGTTTAAATGGTTTTAATCAGAACAACATTCACGGGTATCGCCAGAGGTTGGTCCAATGTGGCGGCAAAAGTAACCAATAAATCAGAAATGCCAAAGCTAAAAACGCAAAATTTTACGTTCGCCAATTCGCACTGAAAGACGGGCATAAGACGCTGGTTCACAAATTACTCGAGGCCTTCGAGCAAATCCGGACGCCGCGCCTTTGTGTGTTCGTAAGCCTTATCCTCGCGCCATTTTTCAATTTTCGCAAAATGACCGCTGAGCAATACCTCGGGAACCTTCCAGCCTTTGTAATCCGCAGGGCGCGTATAAACCGGCGGCGCGAGTAAATTGTCCTGAAAAGAATCGGTCAGGGCAGAGGTTTCATCACTCAACACGCCCGGGATGAGCCGGATAAGCGCATCAGACAAAACCAGCGCACCGAGCTCGCCCCCGCTAAGCACGTAATCGCCAATTGAAATTTCCTTTGTGATAAACTGATCGCGCACGCGCTGGTCCACGCCTTTGTAATGGCCGCATAAAATAATGATGTTTTGCAAAGACGACATCCGGTTGGCCA
Organism: uncultured Flavobacterium sp.; assembly: GCA_964612955.1. Classification (GTDB taxonomy): domain Bacteria; phylum Bacteroidota; class Bacteroidia; order Flavobacteriales; family Flavobacteriaceae; genus Flavobacterium. Next base: position 11,284 of record CAZTGF010000043.1, on the reverse strand, counting down.
TTTGCTGGTTCAGCGTTTCCCCGTCCGGCGTCATATAAATGATTTCGTCGTAATGGCGCTCAGATTTCAATTTGGAAATACAATCGTCTATAGGCTGAATCGTCATTACCATGCCCGCACCGCCGCCAAACTGGTAATCGTCCACGCTTTTTTGGCGGTTGGTTGTATAATCGCGCAGGTTGTGAAAATGCACTTCTACAAGCCCTTTTTCAATGGCGCGCTTCATTATGGAACCCTCGAACGGGCTTCGCAACAATTCCGGCAAAACGGTAATAATGTCAATTCTCATAAAGCGGGATTCAAAGGCGCAAAGGTAGCAGTTTTTCGCGGGTGGGGCGTGTCGCCGCTGCGCTCTTGTGCGTTTTGTACTAACCGGACGGCGGCGCCGCGCTGTACGCTGTATCTTTTTCGCGCCAACCCGGCGCGCAAAAGGATGCCGCTTCCATCGCTCACGCGGGCCTAATGCGCAGGATGCATTGTTCGCGTTAGGGATTGCAGCAAAGTGCCGCGCACTGCGGAAAGCCCGGCGGCGGCCGCGAAAATTTGTGTTTGGAAAGATGTTGACGGCCGCCGAAACGCCCTAAAAAAAATGACGCACTTTCGTGCCCGCCCGAAGTAAAATTACGATCGCCGTCCAATTCTCAAAACGCGGAAACTTCCGCAATTCCCAAATTTTCGAAACTCAAGAGCACACTCAGAAGACAAATTTTAAAATGACGCACTTTCGTGCCCGCCCGAAGTAAAATTACAATCCCCACACCACACCCCCGTCCAGAAAACCCACCCCAACTCCTAAAAAACCCACCCCGCGCATTTTCCCAAACTCTTACAACAATGAGCAACTTGCCAAATCGTTTTTTTTACCTTTGCAATAAATTTTAAAAAGAACAACATGCAAAACGGAATATACGCAAAGTTCCACACCACCAAAGGAGAGATTCTCGTAAAACTCACACACGAGCAAACGCCCGGAACTGTAGGCAATTTTGTTGCACTGGCCGAAGGAAACCTTGAAAACAGCGCGCGTCCACAAGGCAAACCCTATTACGACGGGCTCGTGTTTCACCGCGTCATCGCAGATTTCATGATTCAGGGAGGCGACCCCACCGGCACAGGATCAGGCGGGCCGGGTTACAAATTCGACGATGAATTCCACCCCGAACTGCGCCACGACAGAGCAGGCGTACTTTCGATGGCAAATGCCGGAGCCGGTACAAACGGGTCACAATTTTTCATTACCCATGGCGCCACACCATGGCTCGACGACAAACATACCGTTTTTGGTTTTGTAGAAAGCGGGCAGGAAGTCGTAGACGCGATTGCCCAGGGCGATAAAATCGATACATTGGAAATCATCCGCGAAGGAGAGGACGCTCAGAACTGGAATGCCGTAGAAGCGTTCCGCGTATTCGAAGGATCTCGTGCCAAACGCGAAGCAGAACAAAAAGCAGCCTCAGAAGCCCAACTTGAAAAAATCGCTGCAGGTTTCGAAAAAACCCAAAGCGGACTTCGGTACCAGTTCATTCAGCGCGGAAACGGCAAAAAAGCCGAAAGCGGACGTACCGTTTCTGTGCATTATTCGGGCTCGCTCGAGAACGGAAAAGTGTTCGATTCATCTTACTCGCGCAAAAAGCCGATTGAATTTCCGCTCGGAAAAGGCCACGTGATTGAAGGCTGGGACGAAGGCATTGCGCTGCTATCAGTAGGAGATAAGGCGCGTTTTGTGATTCCACCTTATCTCGGATACGGAGAACGGGGCGCCGGCGGTGTGATTCCTCCGAATGCGGTACTCATTTTCGACGTAGAACTGATGGACGTCAAATAAGATCAGACAAAGCACCTTTCGGGGTGCTTTTTTATTTAAAAATTGGGCAACCTTTTCCGGGAAGTTCTGTAAAAGGCGGATTGCGGTTGTAAATCAGCGAGTCGATCGCATTGCGCAAATCGTTGCCACTTTGGGGAATGCCGTTCCCGGGTTCCGATGCATCGAACCTTCCGCGGTAGAACAATTCGCCCCGGGCGTCGAACAACAGACATTCAGGCGTTACACTAGCGTTCAGAATCTTCGCAAGATAAGCGCCTTCGTCGAGCAGGTACGGGAAATCCATTCGTTTTGTAAACGCAAACCGTTCCATTTGACTGAGCGTCTCATTGCGCTCCCCAACCTGTTCGGGGCTATAAACCGCCGCCACGCCGAGTCCCTGGGCGCGGTAGTCATTCACTATCATGCGGAATTCGGGCAGTACATGGCGGACATAAGGGCAGTCATTGCTGATAAAAACGAGCAGCAACCCTTTGTTTTTTGCGATTTCCGACAACAATAACCTGTAATTTGAATTGCTGTCGGCCAGCGTAAGTTGAGGCAATTGGGTTTTCATAGGTTGCTGGAATTAATGTACTATTGCGTATGGAAATTTCATTTGAACAATTTGCCGCCCTCGACATGCGCGTAGGAACCATCTTATCGGTCCAAATCCCGGACGGACTCAGAAAACCCGCCTACTTGTTACAGATCGATTTCGGTCCGCTCGGCATTAAGAAATCTTCGGCCCAACTTACGCAAAATTACAATGCGGAATCGCTGCCCGGACGACAAGTTATTGCGGCGGTAAACCTCGGATCGAGACAAATTGGTTCGTATGTTAGCGAATGCCTTGTACTGGCCGCCGTGGACGACAAAACCGGAACGCGGCTGCTTATGCCCGATGTGCGCGTGGCGAACGGAACGCGGATTTCGTAAGCGTTAAATATCTTCGAACGCGATATTGGTGAAACTCGCCGCATCTGCAGAAACTTCGAGGTTAGGCGGGGTTTCCTTTTTAAAATCGCGCTGGTGACGCTCGGAAATGACTTCTTCGCCTTTCTGGTTGAGTACGTATTGGGTCATTTCGCCCAGAATCTCGGAAAAAGCTGCGAAATCCTCCTTGTAAAGATAGATTTTGTGCTTTTTGAAATGGAACGAACCGTCTTCTTCGGTGAATTTTTTGCTTTCCGTGATAGTCAGGTAATAATCGTCTGCCCGTGTGGATCGGACGTCAAAAAAATACGTTCTGCGCCCGGCGCGCAACACCTTAGAAAAAATGTCTTCTTTTTCCAACATATCGTTCTCTCTCATCGATTGGGTCCGTTTTGATTGGTTTTTCGACTTCCAAAAGTGCAAAAATTCGCCAAAAAAAAAAAGAATTTACGGGATTTCTTTTTCGGAACGCTGTTTCAGGTAAAGATCGCGGTAATATCCGGGGGCCGAAACCAGCTCCGTGTGCGACCCGTGTTGCAGAATGCGGCCGTCTTCCATAACGATGATCTGGTCTGCGTGCCGCGCTGCGGAAACCCGGTGAGAAACGAGCAAAGAGGTTTTGTATTTGCTGAACTCGATCAGGTTTTGCATGATTCTTTCTTCAGTTTCGGTATCTACGGCCGAAAGACAATCGTCGAGCAACAAAATTTTCGGGTCTTTGATTAGTGCGCGTGCAATCGAAACGCGTTGTTTTTGTCCGCCCGAAAGCGTAATGCCGCGCTCGCCGAGCACCGTGTCATAGCCTTGAGCAAACTGGCTGATGTTTTCGTGAACCACGGCCTGTTGAGCGGCGGTGATGACTTCTTCTTCTGTGGCGTCCTCCTTGCCGAACCTGATGTTGTTTCTAATGCTGTCCGAAAACAGAAAAACGTCTTGTGGTACGATGCCGACACTCTGGCGAAGGTCGCTTAAATTGATTTCGCTTATGGGCTTGCCGTCTACGAGAACGCGCCCCGAGCTTACATCGTACAAACGGGCGATCAGCGACAGAATGGTAGATTTTCCGCTGCCGGTTTTTCCCAGAATAGCGAGAGATTCGCCCGGGGCCACGCGGAATGAAATGTTTCGGAGTGCGGTGATGCCGGTATCTTCGTACGTAAACGAAACGTCGTCGAATATAATTTCGCCCCGAATGTCGCTGCGACCCGGATTGTGGTTTCTGATTTCGGGTTCGAGTTTAAGGAATTCGTTGATGCGTTTTTGCGAGGCTTCGGCTTCCTGAACCATCGATGAAACCCAACCCAGAGAAGCTACAGGCCAGGTAAGAAGGTTCACGTACAGGATGAATTCGGCAATGATTCCAATGTGCGGGATTTCGGGACTTCCGTCGATGTACATTTTTCCGCCAAAATAAATGACCACGAGGTTGCTAAGCCCGATAAGCGCAATCATCAGCGGCCCAAACATCGCCTGAACGCGGGCCAGGTCCATGCTTTTTTGTTTGCTCTCGAGTGAAAGCGCCACCATATTTTGTTGTTGCTGCGGCTCCATCGCATAGGCTTTTACGACGCGAATGCCGGAGAATACTTCCTGCGTAAAACTTGAGATTTTGGCCAAGTATTGCTGGAAAATGGTACTGCGGCGGTTGATTTCGGTGCTCAGTTTATAAATCGCGATCGAGAGCAGCGGCAACGGCAACAGCGTGTAAATCGTCAATAAAGGCGATACGTTATACATAAATATAATAACCACCGTAAACCGGATGCCTGTGTTAATGGCGTACATTACGGCCGGGCCTACATACATGCGGGTTTTGGAAACGTCTTCGCTGATCCGGCTCATGAGGTCGCCTGTTCGGTTGGCTTTGTAAAAACTCTGGGACAAGCGCTCGTATTGGCGGAACACTTCGTTTTTAAGGTCGAATTCAATATGGCGCGACATTACAATCAGCGTTTGCCGCATAAGAAACGTCAGAAAACCCGCGATAAGCGTCGTGGCCAGAATGAGCAGAATGTTTTCGAGCAGTTGTTGCTTTACGACGCCTTCGTTTACCACACTCGTTGAATCGGCGTATTGTTGAACCGCACCAAATGAGTTACTGATCAGTTTGGGCGTAAACAGCGCGAAAATCTGGGCGACAATCGTGATTAAAATACCGGACAAAAAGCGGTATTTGTATTTGATGAAATATTTATTTAAATACTGTAATTCCTTCATTGATTACTCGTATGGCTAATGATGTGGCAGTTTAAACTGTTAAAACGGTGTTCAAATCGATAATTCAATAAAATTCGATAATGTGCCGTTTCCATTAAAGAATCCGTAATTGCCCGATTTTAGGCATTGCAATTTAATTATTTGCGTAAATTTGCCTCGGCTTTTTCACAAAGGCGCAACACTAAATTTTACTCTATGACTACTGAATTAACTTCCGCAAAAGAACTGCACAAAATAGACCCCGTCTTTGGTCAGTCTTCTTTTGACAATCACGAACAGGTCGTTTTTTGCCATGACAAAGATACTGGATTAAAAGCAATCATCGGGATTCACAATACTGTTTTAGGACCGGCTTTAGGCGGTACCCGAATGTGGAAATACGACAATGAGTGGGAAGCGTTGAACGATGTACTGCGTCTTTCCAGAGGCATGACTTACAAATCTGCCATTTCGGGTCTGAACCTGGGCGGTGGAAAAGCGGTCATTATCGGAGATTCCAAAATCGACAAAACGCCGGAAATGATCACCGCATTTGCCAAATATGTGGACTCGCTCAGCGGAAAATACATTACGGCAGAAGATGTGGGAACCACAACCGAAGACATGGACCTGATCCGGCAGTTTACACCTCACGTTACCGGAATTTCCGAAACGATGGGCGGTTCCGGCAACCCTTCTCCTGTAACGGCTTACGGCGTGTATATGGGAATGAAAGCGGCGGCCAAATACAAATTCGGAAGCGATGATTTGTCCGGAAAACGCGTATTGGTACAAGGTATCGGACACGTAGGAGAAACACTTGTGAGCCACCTGGCAAAAGAAGGCGCAATCATAACCATTGCCGATATCAACCAAGCCAAACTCGACGAAGTTGCAGGCAGGTACGGCGCCGCCATTTTCCAGGGCGATGATTTGTACAGCGCCGATGTAGACATTTACGCTCCTTGCGCACTTGGGGCTACGATCAACGACGAAACAGTGTACCGCATTCAGGCGCCTGTTATTGCAGGAGCAGCGAACAACCAGCTCGCCAACGAACCCGTACACGGAAAAATTTTAATGGAGCGCGGCATTGCCTACGCACCGGACTTTTTGATCAACGCGGGCGGTATCATCAACGTTTACGGCGAAATTGTACAGTACGAACCCGGAGAGGCGATTCGCAGAACCGAGAACATCTACAATACCACGCTTGAAATCTTTGACCTCGCGGCAAAACGCGGCATTACCACTTATGCAGCAGCTCTTGCACTCGCCGAGCAGAGAATCGACGCCAAACGCGCGGAAAACGCGAAATAACACATCAGACAAAATATTATTTTTCTATTTTTGCGGAGCGGAGGGCATTACCTCCGCTCCAATAATTTTAATAAGGTTCTTTTACAGTGCTAAACAGAAGACACATCCGCATTAAAGTCATGCAGTCCATTTATGCGATGCACCAAAACGGTTCGGACCAGTTGGAAAAAGAAGAGAGGTTTTTGAGACAGAGCATAGAAAATCTGCTCGATCTTTACCTGATCATGCTCTCTGCGATGAGCGAATTAAGGCGAGCGGAACTGGACTTTCTGGACAAAGCCAGACGCAAATACCTGAGTACGCCCCAGGACCGCAACCCCAACCTCAAGTTTGTTAACAACGCTGTATTTACGGCGCTGGACCAAAGCAGTTCGGTGAGCGAGGCTCTCGAAGACCGCAAAATCAACAACTGGCGCCAGAACGACGATTACATTCTGTTGTTGCTCAGAGCCGTTAAGGAGAGCACGCTCTACGCCGATTATATGCGCACGAGCGAGAACCGCTTTGCGGACGACCGCGATTTTGCCGTTCGATTGTTTACCGAAATCATCGTTCCGAATGAAAAACTTTACGACTACCTCGAGGATTACAAACTTACATGGGTAGACGATCTTCCGGTGGTAAATACGCACATTGCCAAGCAGCTGCGCGCGTTTTCGGCCGATGATTCGTGGCGCGTTCCCAAGTTGTACAAGGACGAAGAAGACCGCGAATTTGCGAGTCAGTTGTTTAGGCGCACGGTGCTTAACGAAAGCGAATTTGCCAAGGAATACATCGACAAAACACCAAACTGGGACACCGAGCGCATTGCCGAGATTGACACGATCATTTTAAAAATGGCGATTTGCGAATTCCTGCGTTTTCCGTCTATTCCCGTAAAAGTGACGATTAACGAATACCTCGAAATTGCGAAGGAATATTCCACGCCCAAGAGCAGCATTTTCATCAACGGCATTCTGGACAATCTCGTAAAAGAATTCCAGACAAAGGAGAAATTAAAAAAGACCGGACGCGGCTTAATGTAGACGCGCCACAATAAACCCAACATTCAAATTTTTATTCAATGGACCAATTTTCAAATTTACTGCCCTTTTTAGCGATGTTTGCCGTCGTTTATTTCTTTATGATTCTTCCGCAGCAAAAACGCGCGAAAAAAGAAAAGGCGTTTGAGGGCTCACTTAAAGTAGGCGACAAAATCGTAACCAAAAGCGGATTGCACGGGCGCGTTGCCGAACTTGCCGAGCGCAC
>CAZTGF010000043.1:1597-3683 GCA_964612955.1 uncultured Flavobacterium sp. | reverse complement strand
TTAAGATAGGCGAGAATGATATCCTGGTCCTCAACCACCTGCTGAACCGAATAAAATCGCCATTGACGCATCGCCTTTGAACGGTCCTCGCCGGTTTCGTGCAGTTTGCGGGCCGCGTCCGTTAACAGGCCGCCGTTGAAAAACCACAGGGCGGCGTACTCCTTAAAGGCGCCTAACCCCGCGATGTTCTTTTTGCCTGAGGTGTAAACGGGTTTGCCCCATTTGACCGTTTCCTGCATTCCGGTTCGATGGAGAAGGCCGGCAAGTGCCTCAAGCACCTGGAACCATTTTTCTTCAGGTGTTTGTTTATTTGTTGTCAAAGTTGAATTTTGTTGTAGCGGTGCGCTCGCAAATGCGGACAATCACCTCGACCGCTTTTTGCATGCTCTCCACCGGTACGTATTCGTACTTGCCGTGGAAATTGTGGCCCCCGGCAAAAATGTTAGGGCAGGGCAGTCCCATATAAGATAAGCGGCTGCCGTCTGTTCCACCGCGGATAGGCTTAATCAGCGGTTTAATGCCGAGATCCTTCATCGCTTCTTCGGCCAGGTCCACGATGTATTTTACAGGTTCAACTTTCTCGCGCATATTGTAATATTGGTCTGTGATTTCGGCCGTTGCGATGGGGCCGCCGAATTGCTTTTTGTATTTTTTGTTGATTTTGCGAACGATTTTCTGGACGCGTTTTTTGCGCTTTTCGAATTCGGCCATATCGTGGTCGCGGATAATGAGTTCCACGGTCGTAAGTTCGATGCTGCCGTTGATTTTGTTCACGTGGAAAAATCCTTCGTACCCGCGCGTGTGTTCCGGAACTTCTTTTTTAGGGAGTTTCGACAGGAATTTTTGTGCGATAAGTACAGAGTTGATCATCTTGTTTTTTGCGTATCCCGGGTGAACGCTTTTGCCCTCAAACGTAATTTTGGCGCCGGCCGCGTTAAAATTCTCGTACTCGAGTTCGCCGATTTGGCTGCCGTCCATCGTGTAGGCCCATTGAGCGCCGAATTTTTCAACGTCAAAATGGTCTGCACCCCGCCCGATTTCTTCATCTGGGGTAAAGCAAACGCGAATTTTTCCGTGTTTTACCGAAGGGTTGTTGACCAGATATTCCATGGCCGTGACGATTTCGGTAATGCCGGCCTTGTCATCCGCGCCCAGCAAGGTTGTGCCATCTGTTGTGATTAACGTTTGGCCTTTGTATTCCAACAGGTCGCTGAAGTAAGAAGGCGACAGCACGATGTTTTTTTCGGCGTTGAGCACGATGTCGTTTCCGTCGTAATTTTTAACAATCTGGGGTTTGACGTTTGCGCCCGTAAAATCCGGCGAAGTGTCGTAATGCGCTACAAAACCAATGACGGGAACCTCGTGTGAAACATTGCTTTCAACGGTACCCATTACGTATCCGTTTTGGTCGATGGTTACCTCGGTAAGGCCGATTTGTTTGAGTTCTTCGGCGAGTTTATTGGCTAAAACGAGTTGCTTTTTGGTACTTGGTGTAGTAGAGGAGGAGGCGTCTGATTCAGTGTCTATGGTCACGTAACTAATGAACCGGTCGATGATTTTTTGCATAAAAGTGTATGTTTTTACAAATGTACAAAAATTGGGAATCGTCCGGGGCATTCGCGCGAGGGATTGCAGCGGTTAGTTTAATGGGGTATGCGGGCGGCCGAAAGGCCGCCCGCATACCCCAACTAAACTTTGAGCGTAAAGCCCGGTGCCCTACACGCGCCCAGATTAATCGGCCAAAAAACGAAGTTCCGGCTTATCTGAGGAAGTTTATTATGGCTATTACTGTGCAGATGATCGTACCGCTGAGCAACAGATTAAAAACGACCCGCGGTTTTTGTTGGGCCAGAACGGCGCCGTTGAAGCACATGCAACTTGCCACGACGAAAAACAGTTGCACCATTTGTACGAGAGAGTTTCCGTTGTACAATACGCTCATAGCCGCTACGGATCCGAGGATGCTGAGACCTAAAACGGAAAGTGTTGTAAAGCCGATATAGCTTTCTGAAAATTTTTCGAAATATCTTTGATAAGTGCTCATAACTATTGATTTAGAGTCGCAAGTTAGGCACGCAACAGGGCT
>CAZTGF010000043.1:0-1497 GCA_964612955.1 uncultured Flavobacterium sp. | reverse complement strand
TATTAAGGGAAAATCGTGATAAAGATGTAGGCGGCCAGAATCACGAGCAGTACCGTTCCGTACAAAATGTTCGTTTTTCCCTTGCTCAGCGAGAGCATCACGGTAAATACCGAGAGCGCCAACAGCACCATCGATTTAAGGTCGAGCCCCAGAATAATGTCGATGTCGTAGATGTAACACACAATGGCCACGGACGGAATCGTAAGTCCGATACTCGCCAATGCTGAACCCAAACCCAGGTTAATGCTCGTCTGAAGTCTGTTTTTTCGCGCGGCGCTGATTGCGGCAATGCCCTCGGGCAATAGTACCACAAATGCGATTACAATACCCACGAGACTTGCCGGAAGACCTGCGTCCTTAATCATTCCCTCGATAGCGGGAGACAACCCTTTGGCGAGCAATACGACAATTCCGAGACAGATTACGAGAAACAGCAAACTCACGAGCGGTTTCTGGTTGGCAGGGGGGTGGGCCCCAATGTGTTCCTGATCGTCATCTGACAGGAAGTATTCGCGGTGACGCACGGTTTGAATCAACAGGAATGTGCCGTAAATCACAAGGCACGCAAAGGCCACAAACATGAGTTGAGCTTCGGTGTAAATGGGTCCCTGAATACTCGTGGTATAATTTGGCAATACAAGCGTAAGTACAAGAATGGCTACAAGACTCACAAGCGCCGTATTGGCGGAACTCTTGGCAAAATACTGTTCGCGGTGCTTGAATCCTCCAATTAGAATGCACGCACCCAGAATACCGTTAAGAATCAGCATTACCGCGGCAAACACCGTGTCCCGCGCAAGAGCCCGGGTGGTTTCGCCCCCTACGATCATCAGCGAAATAATCAGCGCCACTTCAATAATCGTAATGGCCACCGCCAGAATAATCGTCCCGAACGGTTCGCCTACTTTATGCGCCACAACCTCGGAATGGTGAACCGCGCCTAACACACTGCCTATGAGTAGAAAGGCGCCGAAAATCTGGAAAAAAGTACCATATTGGTTAAAATCTAAAAAGTAGTACAGCCAGGCTGCAAGCGGTAGCATATAAGTCCAGTTCAGGTAGTGCTTCATAAGTTCAGGATAAAATTGGCGTATAAATTGGTGCTAAATTAGTGCAGCAGCCCTGTTTACACAAACGAAATCGCACCCAAATCATAAAATTTGGCTAATTTTTAGCAAATATTTTTGCGCTTCCTAGATTCAGATTTCGGACAACTCCTTTTGGCATTTGGTTTTTGGGCGTTCCGCGGAACTGCGTTTCCAGCCTCATGAAGTTCGTTCCCGCGGCGGGCGCTTCGCAGTACGCGGTACTTCGCTGCGCTCCCTAACGCGGATCGCGACCGAAAAGAATCAAGTGCGACTGTTAAAAAAAATGTTAATTTTCCCGGTTAAAGAGTAAGTACCGGCAGGCAAGTCCGTATACTCCTGATTCGTTAGCCCACTTAACCTAAATGCTTGGATGAAAAAAGTGTTTGGAAATCCTACCCATCATTTTACT
>CAZTGF010000042.1:8143-17847 GCA_964612955.1 uncultured Flavobacterium sp. | reverse complement strand
CCAAGGACCCTCTGATTAACAGTCAGATGCTCTAACCAACTGAGCTAAGGAGGAAGATGTATATCTTTTAAGCGGTGGCAAATATACGGGCAAATTTGATTATTACAAACAATTTAATCGAATTTTTTCGCAAAAATCACTACTTCGTAATGGCCCGGTAAATATCATTTCCGTTTGCGAATAACACCAGCAAAATAAGTATCACGAACCCAGCCATTTGAGCGTACTCCATAAACTTATCGCTCGGTTTGCGTTTTGTAATCATTTCGTATAACAAAAACAACACATGACCTCCATCGAGGGCCGGAATCGGTAAAAGATTCATCACGCCCAGCATAATAGACAACAGGGCCGTAATGCTCCAGAAAACCTCCCAGCTCCATTGCTGCGGAAAAATATCGTAAATCGCCTTAAAGCCGCCCACGCCTTTGTAAGCACCGGTACTCGGCGTAAAAATCGCTTTAAGCTGCTGTCCGTAGCCCGCGAACTGGTCGTATCCTTTCTCAAGGCCTACGGGGAACGATTCAAAAAATCCGTATGTTTCGCGATTAATCTCGTATAAATTCAGGCGCTCCATAGTTTCTACAGACAATCGCGGCGCGTAGATTAACCCCAGTTGAGCGCTGTCATTCACTTTAAGTTGCACCTCCAGGCGCTCATCGCCCCGCTGTATCACGGCCGGAACCGTTTGTCCCGGAACTTCCTTTACCGCCACAAGCACTTCGTCCAAGTAGGCTACCGGTTTGCCGTTAAAACTGCGAATGATGTCTTTGGGCTCAATAACATCCCTATTCTCAGAATCATCCTGAACGCCGCCCACAACCATCGGAATCCTGAGCTCCACAATCGATTGGCGCTCGCCTCCAAGAAGTTGATCGATAAAATTCACCGGAAAAGCAATATCCTGCGTTTTCCCGTCACGCTCCACAGTCACGTTTTTGGCGAGTAGCAATTTGCCACTTAAATCGTGAAATTTCGGCACCGTTTCCCCGTCCACGGCAATAATCTTATCGCCCGTTTTCAGGCCTGCTTTTTCCACGACCGGGTTGGCCACCCAAACGCCGTCTGTCACAGATTCGTTCTTTACGTACAAATCCCCGTAAACAAACGCCATCCCTATGTAAATGACAAACGCCAGAATAAAATTCACCGTAACCCCGCCCAGCATAATAATCAACCGTTGCCAGGCCGGCTTCGAGCGGAATTCCCACGGCTGAGCCGGTTGCGCCATCTGGTCCTTGTCCATGCTCTCGTCAATCATGCCGGCAATCTTCACATAACCACCCAGCGGCAGCCATCCAATGCCGTACACCGTTTCGCCTATTTTCTTCTTCACAAGCGAAAATTTCACGTCAAAAAACAAATAGAACTTTTCAACGCGCGTCTTAAATAATTTGGCAGGTATAAAATGTCCCAACTCGTGCAGCACAATCAACAGCGAAAGGCTCAACAGGAACTGGGAAAGCTTAATAACGATTTCCATAAAATGCTAATATTGCCCGCAAAAATAGCGTTTTCTGCTCAAGCGATCCGGTTTTTGGAAAACTTTGTCAAATCGGCACACAAACGCGCAACCCAAGACAGGTCGGCATCAAACAAATAGGCAGGCAAAAACGAACTGCGTTACTTTCTATCGTTATCGTCGTAAAATTCGCGCGCATTTTTCAGGCCCGTCGCAATCGCAATTCCCTCTTCAACGCCCTCTTCGAGCATCGCATTGGCAATTTCAACGGCTTTATTGCGGATTTTAGCAGGCTGGTTTTTATACGAAGGCGGGTAATCTTTAGAAGTCCACGGCATGGCAAAACATTTTAAAATTCACCTATTCAAGGTAACCAAAAATGCCGTTTCGGTCAATGTGTTTTGCAATATTTTGGGCGTGCCGGCGAAAGAACCATAGCAAAAAAAACTGGCATTCCGTCGCCGTCGGGCTTTGCGCTATATCCCTGCGCAAGCTCCGGGGATGCCGCTTCAATCCCTCACGCGCGCGCCCAAAAACGTATGCGTTTATTTCAGATTTTCGAGCATAGTGCGCGTCATCTTGTCCAAATCGTACTCGTGCGCCCAGCCCCAATCTTCACGCGCGCGGCTGTCGTCAATGCTCGCAGGCCAGCTATCGGCAATCTTCTGACGAAAATCAGGTGCGTAGGAAATTTCAAATCCGGGTTGGTGTTTTGCAATTTCAGCCGCAATCTCTTCAGGCGTAAAGTCAATCGCCGAAAGGTTATAAGAGGAGCGAATTTTTATTTTTTCGGCCGGTACCTGCATAATGTCGATCGTAGCGCGAATCGCATCGTCCATGTACATCATCGGCAAACGCGTCTGTGCACTCAAAAAGCATTCATAACAGTTATCAGAAAGCGCTTTGTGGTAAATGTCTACCGCGTAATCTGTGGTGCCACCACCCGGAGGCGTCGTATAACTAATCAGACCCGGATACCGGATGCTGCGCACGTCCACGCCGTAAATGTTGTGGTAGTATTCACACCAGCGCTCGCCCGTTTGCTTGCTTATGCCGTAAACCGTCGAAGGTTCCATAACCGTGTATTGGGGCGTGTTTTCTTTTGGCGTCGTCGGTCCAAAAACCGCAATGCTCGACGGCCAGAATATTTTTTTAATTTTTCCCGCTTTGGCCAAATTCAGCACGTGGAAAAGCGAATTCATGTTTAAATCCCACGCAAAAGCCGGATTCTTCTCGGCCGTTGCAGAAAGAAGCGCCGCCATCAGGTACACTTCTTCTATGTCGTACTTTTCTACTGCAGCTTCAATCTGGTTAAAATCCAGCGCGTTGATCACTTCAAACGGTCCGCCGTTCACCGCGGGATTGTCTATTTTGCGAATGTCTGAAGCAATCACGTTGTCGGCTCCAAAACGTTTGCGCAGCGCTTGCGTTAATTCGGTCCCGATCTGGCCGCATGCACCTATGATTAATATTCTTGACATATGGGTTTGTTTGCCTGCAAATATAGGAAATCCGCGCAGAGCCAATCGTTAATAAATGCTCATACAAGGCCGATGTTTGGCTCCTGCTGTTTACATTTGTAGTCCAAAATAAACCGTATGCAATTCAAAAAAGCCTTGCTATTGGCGGTTCTGGCGCTTTTATTTTCGTGTGCCGACGAACATCGCGAAGCCGAAAAACAACGCGAGCTGCGCAAAAAGGAACAGGTTTTCGATCAGATTAACCGCGACTGGAAGTTCGCTTCCGAACCTGCGAATCCTACCTCAGCAAACCTGGTAGCCACCTGGGAACCGTGGCGCGATCTGCTTCGGGAAATGGAACAAAAACCGCAGAGCAGCATAGGCGCCTTTCAAAAAAAGGCCAAAACCTTGTCGGATAAAGTCGTGCTGATGTCAGAGAACATCCCCGCCCCCTATAATATTCCGTCGGTAAAAGCCAGAATTGCGGTATTATCGACCAAAATCAACGAGCTTCAGCTTTTTATGAACCTCGACCAGATTCCCGTAGATAAAGTCAGTGCGCTTATCCGCGACACGAATACCGAACTTTCCGCTTTGCAAAATCAGTTTCACGAAATCACGCGTCGCGCTCATGTAAAACAAGAGTGGGGAGAACGCGATCTTTTCAGAATGCGGGACACGGCACGCGCCATCCCGGATGGTTTCGATCCTAACCTTCAGCCGAATGCACCAGAAAATAACGAGTAAATACGAAAATATTCCGGCGGTAAAACGCATCGCCTCAACGTTAGACGCGCGCCAAAAGTGGCAGGTAACCGGGCTTGTGGGTTCATCGCTCTCGTTCGTCGTTCGCGCGTTGTTCACAGCTTCGGAACGACCTATGTTGTTTCTGTTGCCCGATAAAGAAGAAGCCGCCTATTATTTGAACGATTTGGAGCAACTCCTTGGGCAGCAGCACGTGTTGTTTTTTCCGGAATCCTACCGCAGGCCTTACCAAACCGAAGAAACGGACAATGCGAATGTGCTCCTGCGGGCCGAAGTGCTGAACCGCTTGCATTCGCGCAAAAAACCGGCGCTTATTGTAAGTTATCCCGAAGCCATTTCAGAGAAAGTTGTCACCAAAGCCACGCTCGACAAATCCACGCTTAAAGTAGCGGTGGGCGATAAAATCAGCATCGACTTTGTCAACGAAGTGCTGTTCGAATACGAATTCCGCCGCGTCGATTTTATTTCGGAGCCCGGTGAATTTTCGGTTCGGGGCGGCATTATCGATGTGTTTTCATTCTCGAACGACAATCCGTACCGCATTGAGTTTTTCGGCAACGAGGTAGAAAGCATCCGCACGTTCGATGTGGAAACCCAACTTTCAATCGAGAAAAAGAAGAAAATCTCAATAATCCCGAATCTCGAGATTAAAATCGCGGGCGAAAAACGCCAGAGTTTCCTCGAATACATAGGCGAAAAAACAGTGGTTGTCATAGATCAGGCGGCCGTGTTTACCTCGCGTCTAAACAAATTGTACGACAAAGCCAGCGAAATTTACGAAGGTCTGGATTCGGCCATAAGGCGCATTCCTCCGGCCGAACTTTTCGAAAGTGCAGCCGCATTCCAGCATCGGCTCGAACTTTTGAGCGTGGTACAAACCAACGACTCTTTTTTGTTTGCATCGGACCTCGGCGCCGCGTTTCACACCAAACCCCAACCCTCGTTCAACAAACAGTTCGACCTGCTTTTGAACAACCTTGGCGAAAACCACGCGAACGGCATACGCAATTACCTATGCTGTTCAAACCAGTCTCAGGCAAGGCGCTTTCACGATATTTTTGAATCCCTGGACGAGGACAATCACGAGGACATTCGCAAACAATACGAAACCATAGTACTTCCGCTCTATCAGGGTTTTATAGACGAAGAACTGCAACTGGCCTGCTACACCGACCATCAGATTTTTGAGCGCTACCACAAATTCAGCATCAAAAACGGCTATTCCAAAAAGCAAACGATTACGCTTAAGGAACTCAATACGCTCAACGTTGGCGATTACGTAACGCATATCGATCACGGTATTGGCAAATTTGGCGGGTTACAAAAAATTCAGGTCGAAGGCAAAACACAGGAAGCCATAAAACTCGTTTACGCCGATAACGACATTGTGTATGTCAGCATTCACGCGCTCCACAAAATCTCGAAATACAACGGCAAGGACGGCGCTCCGCCAAAAATTTACAAACTCGGATCAAGTGCGTGGAAAACGCTAAAGCAAAAAACCAAAGCACGCGTTAAACATATCGCGTTTAACCTGATTCAGCTTTACGCCAAACGCCGGCTCGAGAAAGGATTTCAATTTCGCCCGGACAGCTACCTGCAACTGGAACTCGAATCCTCGTTTATTTACGAAGATACGCCGGACCAGCTCAAAGCGACTCAGGACGTAAAAGCCGATATGGAAAGCGATCGCCCTATGGACCGCCTGATTTGTGGCGACGTTGGTTTCGGGAAAACCGAAGTTGCGATCCGGGCCGCGTTCAAAGCGGTCGACAACGGCAAGCAAGTAGCGGTTCTGGTTCCGACGACGATTCTCGCGTATCAGCATTTCCGCACCTTTTCGGAGCGGCTCAAAGAAATGCCCGTGCGCATCGGCTATTTGAACCGCTTCCGGACGGCAAAGGAAAAAGCGCTGACCTTACAGGAACTCGCCTCGGGTCAGCTGGACATCGTTATTGGCACCCACCAGCTCGTAAACAAAAACGTTCAGTTTAAAAACCTCGGTTTGCTCATTGTCGATGAAGAGCAAAAATTCGGCGTGAACGTTAAAGACAAACTCAAAACGATAGGCGAAAACATCGATACACTAACGCTAACTGCAACCCCTATTCCGCGCACGCTGCAATTTTCGCTTATGGCTGCGCGCGATTTATCGGTCATTACCACGCCTCCGCCCAACCGCTATCCGATTGAAACGCAAATTACAGGATTCAGCGAAGAAGTGATTCGCGATGCCATCGTGTACGAAATTCAGCGCAACGGCCAGGTGTTTTTCATCAACAACCGCATCGAAAATATCCGCGAAGTGGCGGGAATGCTACAGCGGCTCGTACCTTATGCGCGCATTGGCATCGGACACGGACAAATGGAAGGCAAAAAACTCGAGGAACTCATGCTCGCGTTTATGAACGGCGAATTTGACGTTCTCGTGGCAACCTCGATTATCGAAAGCGGCCTCGACGTTCCGAATGCGAACACCATTTTCATCAACAACGCGAATCATTTCGGTTTGTCGGACTTACACCAAATGCGCGGTCGCGTGGGTCGAAGCAACAAAAAAGCGTTCTGTTATTTTATTTGTCCGCCGTTTTCGGCCATGACCGACGATGCGCGCAAACGGATTCAGGCGCTTGCCCAATACAGCGAGCTCGGCAGCGGATTCAACATCGCTATGAAAGACCTTGAAATTCGCGGTGCCGGAGATTTGCTCGGTGGCGAACAAAGCGGTTTTATCAACGAAATCGGCTTTGAAACGTATCAAAAAATCATGAACGAAGCCATAGATGAACTAAAAGAAAACGAATTCCGCGATTTATACGAACACGAAAAAGACGACGACATCCGCGAGTTTGTCAAAGAAGTTCAGATCGATACGGATATGGAATTGCTGTTTCCCGATGAATACATCAACACCGTATCGGAGCGGCTCAATCTTTACAACGAATTAAGCCAGATTAAAGATGAGGCGGCACTCGAGGCTTACGCCCAACGACTCCACGACCGTTTTGGCGAACTCCCGGAGCAGGCGCGCGCACTTCTGGACAGCATGAAACTCAAGTGGCTTTCGGCAAGACTCGGCATCGAAAAACTCGTGCTCAAAAAAGGCAGCATGATCGCGTATTTTATTTCGGACCATGAGTCGGCATTTTATCAATCGCCCGTGTTCGATAAGTTGCTCAGATCGGTTCAAAGTCTTCCAAACTCGGTGAAGATGAAGGAAAAACAAACGCCGAACGGGTTGCGCCTGTTGCTGAACTTCGAGGCGGTAAAATCGGTGCCGGCCGCGCTTAAACGCTTATCGGCGGTTCTCGAATAAAAAAACCTCCCGCTTTTCAGGGGAGGTTCTTCAAAAATTATTGCGGTTTTTGCTTATCGCTTAAGGATTTTGAAATTGGCCTGGGCCGTTCCGAATTGTACTTTAAAGAAGTACGTTCCGGTAGCAAACGATTCAATGTCTATCTGGGCTTCCATATCGTTCAGGCGTCTGGACATCAGCAATTGGCCTGTGATATTGTAAACCTCGAGTTGGGTCATTTGCTGTTCATTTGACACAATGTTCACTACGCTGTTGGTCGGGTTCGGATAGTAGTTGAAATGTACGCCGGCCGTGTAATTTCCTACGCTGAGTTTAGACTCACAGCTTACGGTGGCTACATACCCTGCATCGGCCATCCCAAGGTCAGACACAAATCTGAACGTGAGTGCTCCATCCGGAGAAGACGACATTACCGAGCCCGGGCTGTTCATACCTGTGTAAGTTCCAATCAGCGGCGCATTTGTCGAAGCACCATCGTAAATGTGCAGGTAGTCGAAACCGTTTTCGAGCTTAAACGACGTAAAGTTGATGCGGATTTTCTTGTCGTTTGTATCGGGCGCAATCACACGTATGATATTCTGGTTATTGCCGTAGTTTCCAGTCGGTCCGCCTGTGTCTGAAATCGTAATCCCCGAACACCAGTTGCCGGCCGTTGCAAAAATAACTTCGCGGTGGAATGTAGTCTGGCCAGAGGTACAAGCCGGTCTTATCCTTGCGCGGTAATACGTATTAGGTTGAAGATTGTTTACAGTGAAAGATTCTCCGTTAGATACCTGCCAGTTCATAGCGCCCGTGAGTGTAGAAACTGAAACGTTCCAGATATCTACTTCGCCCCGGTCTTCCCAAACGATCTCTGCGCTGTTGGTTGTCACGTTTATCACCTGAATGTTAGCCGCCGTATTAATACAAGTCGTGGTACAGTCCACACTTAAACAAGGTGCGGCATTCATAGCGTTAATCATGCGTTGCGCCGGCTGAGGACCGAATCCGTTCGCAAGGTTAATCCCTATTCCGGCCACAAGGTGACAATAACTCATAATCGTTCCCTTTACTGCCGCAGTCGGAAGCGTAGGAGGCGTCGTTTTACACGAACTTCCTTCGGAGCCGGGCATAGCCGTAGGCCCACAGTTGTCAATCGCGGTGTTGTTGCCATTCCAAACACAAGCGTGCGTATGAGGAGAACCTAACAAATGTCCGAGTTCGTGCGTAATCACTTCTACCGTCCACGAATAAATCGGCACAGCGGCGTGGCTGAAATCAACATCGGAGTAGGAGTAATTATTTTGGGAACAAAGACCGTTAACCGATGCGGCCACCCCACCTAAACTTCCCGGATCTACAGCGATTAACTGACCTACGTCACCGTCAAAAACCGGACGGTGTTGGTTAAACTGGTTCAGACGTTGGCCCGAACTGGTTCCCGTATACGGATCCGGTGTTGTCCAGATAAACATGCTGCGTATGGCCACGTTTATTCCGGCATTTTCGTAAAGCGTTTGCACATTGTTAAACACCGATGTCATCCAGTTTGTCGTAGCCGTTACACTGTTGCCGTTGAGCTGAAAAAGATTGTGATCGACTTCAAAATACATCGTCACGCAGCGCTGGGCTGTGGTGGCGTTTCTGTATTGTGGAAGGGGTTCCGGCTCGGTCAGGTCTTCGTCTTTTGTAAAACAACCGAACGTATTTTCGATGTGCATATTAGCATCCGAGTAAACAATATAATCCTGCGTATTTCCTGCCCGATCGAGTTTGCCGATCACGAGATTGTGAACGGTATAATCCGAAATAATGCCGTTTAATTCGCCGTTAAAAAAGTTGAACGAGGCAATGGAATTCTCGTCGCCTTTCACAATGCCGCGATAATGCACGCCGGACTCGTAAGGCACAATCGCTTGACGCTCGTTTACAACGTAAAAATCCTTGTGAAGCGGCTCGGCACGATAAAGCGATACTGTAATCATAGATCCCGCATATGGAATCGCAAGTTCGATAGCCTCATAGGCATGATTTACAATGTCATTGACAGCAGCGGTTTGGATTTTTGCAAACGTAGCACCGCTCACGACCTTTTCAATGTCTCTGTCGTAAACGTCGGTCTGGGGCGTGAGTACCGAAAAACTTTTGAAAGAAACAGATTGAGATTTTAACTCCTGAACGCGTTCGGCTACTTTTTGCTGGGCCATTGAACCAAACGCTGTACAGAGTACAAGTAGGGTTATAATTTTTCTCATGTCTAGGAACATTAGTAGGTTTAAATTCTCGACAAACATACTAAAAAATCCGACGAACTACACATATGCGTGTTAAAATTTGTTAAAATTAGAAAATGTAAAACGCGTCCTGAAGGTGGTCCAACACGAATTTTCCGTCCTTTTTATACACCGAAATCACGTCGAACCGCACCGAGATGTCCTGTGTAAACTGTTGCGCATAAACATTCGCGGCCCGCAGCAGACAGTTAATTTTTTTGCGGTTTACTGCCGTCTCGGGCGTTCCAAAATTTGTAGAATGCCGCGTCTTTACTTCGATGAAAACGAGTGTCGTTCCTTTCTGAGCGATAAGGTCCACCTCGGCTTTCTGGTGTAAAAAATTGCGGCACAAGATCGCGTACCCGCATTTGCGAAGGTAATCTTCGGCGTATTGTTCGCCCCATTTGCCAAAGTCGTTGTGCGAGGCCAAAATTTAACGTTTAAAAAAA
>CAZTGF010000042.1:0-8043 GCA_964612955.1 uncultured Flavobacterium sp. | reverse complement strand
TGAAGGCGAACCCAAAATGCTGTAGAGCACCGACAGATTTCCGCCCACAAGCACCCCCGCGGCATTTCCCTCCCGGTTCAGGGCGTGCCCGTTTACTTCATACGACAACGGCAACCCGAATAAGGCCGCCCGAAGCGATGCTTTCGCAGCCGCCGAAGCGTTCTTGACACTAATAGCGACCAATCCGTGAATGCTTTGTATCCCGTGCCGCTGTAAATGGCTGTGCATTACGGTAGCATCGCTAAATCCGATGAACCATTTAGGGTGTTTTTTCGCGCCCGAAAAATCAATCCTGTCCACAATGCGAGCGGTGCCGTAACCTCCTTTCGCTGCCCAGATTGCTTTCACTCCGGGTGCATCGAGCATTTTTTGTACATCAGTAGCACGCTGCCAATCCGCTCCGGCGAGCTGGTTCTGTTTTCGGTAGATATAACCTCCGAGCTTTACGTGTAAACCCCAGGATTCAAGCAGCGCAATGGCCGGCTCCAGACTCGCGGGGGTCACATGCCGGGCCGTGGCCACTATGCCTACCGTATCTCCTTTCCTGAGCGGAGGCGGCTCAGTGAACTGCAATTGCTGTGCGCGGGCGCCCAAAGCGGCGAAAACAACAAGAAAACTAGCGTAATACCTCATTTGGAGCATTGATACGCAAATATAACGAAAGCGCGTAAAACCGCCGGACGATTGACCATTTAACCCGCCAATTACGTATTTTTGCGTTCTTTATCTGACTTCTATTTGACATTATGACGAATCAACCAAAACGCTATACCATTACGGCCGCACTGCCTTATACAAATGGCCCTATTCACATCGGCCATCTGGCGGGCGTGTACATTCCTTCAGACATTTACGCGCGTTTCAACCGCATGCAAAACCGGGATGTGGCGTTTATTTGCGGTAGCGACGAACACGGGGTTGCCATTCCGATGAAGGCCCGCAAGGAAGGCGTAACGCCCCGGGAAGTCATCGACAAATACGACGCTATTATTCGCAAATCGTTCGAGGATTTTGGGATTTCGTTCGACATCTACTCGCGCACCTCAAAACCGATTCATTTCGAAACTGCGTCGGCTTTTTTTAAAAAACTCTACGATCAGGGCAAGTTCGTCGAAGAAGTTACAGAACAACTTTACGACGAAGAAGCCCAACAATTTCTGGCCGACCGCTTTGTCACCGGAACCTGTCCCAGGTGCGCCAATGAAGAAGCATACGGCGATCAGTGCGAGAAATGCGGAAGTTCGCTTAACGCTACTGACTTGATAAACCCGAAATCCACGCTCAGTGGCGCGACCCCCGTCCTAAAAGCGACCAGACACTGGTTTTTACCCCTTAACGATTACCAGCAATTTCTCGAAAAATGGATTGTCGAAGGCCACAAGTCCGATTGGAAACCCAACGTTTACGGTCAGGTAAAATCGTGGCTCGATGACGGCTTAAAGCCCAGAGCCGTAACGCGGGATCTGGACTGGGGCATTCCCGTTCCCGTAGACGGCGCCGCGGGTAAAGTGCTTTATGTATGGTTCGACGCGCCTATCGGCTACATTTCCGCGACACGAGAATGGGCAGAAAAAAACGGCAAAGACTGGGAGCCGTATTGGAAAGACGATCAGACAAAACTTGTGCATTTCATCGGCAAGGATAACATCGTATTTCACTGTATCGTTTTTCCGGCCATGCTTAAGGCGGAAGGCAGCTTCATCCTTCCCGACAATGTACCGGCAAACGAGTTCCTGAATCTAGAAGGCCAAAAGCTATCCACGTCAAAAAACTGGGCGGTGTGGCTGCACGAATACCTCGAGGAATTTCCGGGCAAACAGGACGTTTTGCGTTATGCACTTACCGCCAACGCTCCTGAAACCAAAGACAACGACTTTACATGGAAGGATTTCCAGGCCCGAAACAACAACGAGCTCGTGGCGATTTTCGGAAACTTCATCAACCGCGTTATGGTGCTCACTCAAAAATACTACGAAGGGTCGGTGCCTGAACCGGGCAATCTCACACCGGTCGATCTTCAGACGTTGGAACAAATGCGCGCTTATCCGGCCGTCATAGCAAGTTCTGTAGAGCGTTACCGTTTCCGGGAAGCGCAATCTGAACTGATGAATCTGGCGCGACTGGGCAATAAATATCTCGCCGACGAAGAACCGTGGAAATTAATCAAAACAGATCCGCAACGCGTGCAGTCGCAAATGTTCGTAGCGCTTCAGATTGCTGCCGCGCTGGGAGTGTTGGCTGAACCCTTCTTGCCGTACACGTCCAAACAGTTGCGCACCATGTTACAACTTCCGGGCACCCTGGGCTGGAACGATGTGTCCGATATGTCCGCATTAATCCCGGCAGGGTCCGCCGTAAACAAGCCTCATTTATTGTTCGAAAAAATAGAAGACGACGCTATCGAAGCGCAGATTCAAAAATTAGAACGCACAAAATCCGAAAACCAAACCGCCGTGAATACCCAACCCGCGATAGCACCCGCCAAAGACTCATTATCGTTTGAAGAATTTTCTAAAGCAGATCTCCGCGTTGGAACTATCCTCGCCGCGGAGAAAATGCCAAAAGCGGACAAACTTTTAATTCTTCAGGTAGATACAGGCTTAGATACCCGAACTATTGTTTCCGGAATTGCGGAATCATTCTCACCGGAAGAAATTATTAACCAACGCGTTACGGTCCTTATCAACCTTGCCCCGCGCAAACTCAGAGGCGTAGAAAGTCAGGGCATGATCCTTATGACAACCGACGCTTCCGGAAAACTGCAATTTGTAGTTCCGGCCGGCAGCGATGTACCCAACGGCGCTATAATCAGTTGATATGAAAAAGTTTAATCCCGACCAGATTAAGGTCATCGCGTTTGATGCGGACGATACATTATTCGTCAACGAACCCTATTTTGAGGAGACAGAAAAAAAGTTTGTCATCCTCATGCAGGATTACCTTTCGCATCAGGGATTATCTCAGGAGTTGTTTAAAACTGAGATCGCAAACCTGCCGTTGTACGGCTACGGGATTAAAGGTTACATCTTGTCAATGATCGAGGCGGCCTTACTCATATCGGACCAAACCATCAGCGTGAATGTGGTATCCAAGATCCTGGAGTACGGCAAAGAATTACTGCAAAAACCCATCGAACTACTCGAAGGCGTAGAGGACACCCTTCGGGCACTCCACGGCTCTTATAAACTCGTGGTCGCTACCAAAGGCGACCTGCTTGACCAACGCCGTAAGCTACACAACTCCGGCCTCGGGAAATATTTTCACCACATCGAAGTAATGTCAGACAAACAGGAAAAAGATTACTCAGACCTGTTGAAACGTCTCGAAATTTCCCCCGACGCGTTTTTCATGGTCGGAAATTCGCTAAAATCAGATGTGCTTCCCGTTTTGGCAATTGGCGGGCATGCGGTCCATATCCCGTTCCACACTACATGGCTGCACGAACGCATCGATCACAAGGTCACGCACGAACGGTTCAAAGCGCTTGGCAGAATCGATGAACTTTTGCCCTTGTTTAATATTAAGGAATAAAAGATGCCGCCGCTATTTCGCAGCGGCATCCAGACATCCGCGTGGGCTCATTTGCCTAATAACAGAAACTCGTCCGCAAGAATCTCGGTGATGAACTTTTTATTTCCGGCGCTGTCCTCATAATTGTGATAGACGAGCTTTCCTTCCACGGCCAGTTCCTTACCCTTTGTGACGTACTTCTCCATCAGTTCGGCCAGTTTCCCAAAAGCCACAACGTGATGCCACTGGGTATCTTCACTTTTTTCACCTGCATCGTTGACGCGGTATTCATTTGTAGCCAGGCTGAGCATCACCTTTTTTATGCGATTTTTTCCTACCTCTTTTACTTCTGGAGCGTTCCCTACATTTCCTATCAGGCGAACGCGGTTTCTAATTGAATTCATGGCGTGTACAATTTTAAATGGTTGATAAAAATTCTGGATTTCCGGAGTCCGAAAGCAAAACTCTGAAAACGTTTCGAAAGCAGACCAACGTTATCCGGATATAGCCGATTATAATCGGATAAACACCGCGAAGAAGCATGGGCCGAAATGCTAAAAATTAATAAAATTCTTATATTTGAACGCCTTAGGGCAGCAATTATACACGCCACATTATTAAAAAAGTAAACGCCATGAAAACATGTTTAGAATGTCAGCGCATCCTCATAGGCCGGGACGACAAGAAATTTTGCAACGATGCCTGCAGAAGCACTTTCAACAACAAATCCTATCGCTTGCAGAACCAAACCGTGCGACACACCAATCTGATATTGAAGCGCAATTACCGCATTTTGCAACATCTGGTCGCATGTGGCCGTTGCAATATCGGCAGGCAGGAATTGCTTCGGCAGGGTTTCGCCCCTGATTACGTAACCCGCGTATCCAGAACTGCAACCGGCCGTACGGTTTACTTTCTGTACGACCACACGTTTTCGAAAGCCGATAAAAGCAACCGTCTGCGCCTCGAAAAAACCGAATCTGACCACCCCAAACCACCGGCATGATGAAAAACAATTCCGTTTCTATTTTAATTTTCGCGTTTATTGGAATTATCCTTTGCTGGATTACGCTGGATCTGATGCCGTGGTATCGGCCCAACAAAGCCGTGCCTTTCAGCGAGTTTTCAACACCCCGTGCGCTTGCCCATGTAAAGGAAATATCTAAAACCGCACATTATGTAGGAAGTCCGGGACATAACCGCGTAGCGAATTACCTTATGGGTGAATTGCGCACTATGGGACTTCAGCCTCGCATCGAAGAAGGAACCACACTCACCGGTTGGGGAAATCTCGTTAAATCCCGCAACATCATCGCTCGTATCGAAGGCACCGACAGCACCAAGGCCCTGCTTTTACTGTCACATTACGACAGTGCGCCCCATTCGGCCAGTAAAGGCGCTGCGGACGACGCATCGGGACTTGCGGTAATACTCGAAGGATTGCGCGCATTTCTTCACGAAAAGCCCAAACCTAAAAACGACATTATTGTATTGTTTTCGGACGCCGAAGAACTCGGATTAAACGGCGCGGCACAATTTGTCACACAAAGCGAAATAGCAAAAGAAGTAGGGCTTGTGCTCAACTTCGAAGCCAGAGGTACCGCCGGCCCCGGATATATGCTGCTCGAAGTCAATGGCGGAAACAGCAACCTCGTCAAAAATTTCGCACAGGCCGGAACCTCCCATCCCGTGGCCAACTCCATGATGTACAGCATTTACAAGATGCTCCCCAACGACACCGATCTCACGGTTTTTCGCGAACAGGCGGACATTCCCGGGTTTAATTTCGCATTTATCGACGATCACTTTAATTATCACACGGTCCAGGACGATTTTGCTCATTTGAATCCGCGGACTATCGGCCATCAGGGAAGTTATCTGATGCCGCTGCTCGCTCATTTTTCCAAAGCCGATCTCACAAATCTGAAGTCATCACACGACCGCGTTTATTTTAGCACGCCGCTCGGGTTTGTGCATTACCCGTTTTCGGCCAATCTTATTATTGCGATTATTACGTTTGCGCTTTTTGGGATTTTTGTCTTTATCGGATTCGGAAAGCGTTTGCTTAACCTGCCGCTGATTGGCAAGGGAATGCTCGTGTTTCTTGGGGCTCTGTTCAGTTCGGGCGTACTGACATTCGGGCTGTGGCAACTTTTTCTTCAGGTATATCCGCAATATTCGGACATTCTGCACGGCTTTACGTATAACGGCCACAGCTATATCTTCGGGTTTGCGCTACTCACCATGGGGTGCTGCTATTTCTGGTACGCCAGAGTACGCGATTCAGGGCTGATGCTAAATTACGCCATCGGCCCGATGTTGCTGTGGATGATTATTGCCGTGGTGCTGATTTTCGCGCTTCCGGGTGCCGGCTATTTCATTTTACCGCTGTTGTTCTCTGTACTCATGCTCGGATTTTATGTAATTACCCAACGTACGCACCTTGGGGTTTTCGCGTTCCTATCGGTTCCTGCGCTGTTTTTGCTCGCGCCCTTCGTATATATGTTTCCTGTAGGGCTCGGATTAAAAATGCTTGCCGGAGCGAGTGTGTTTGCCGCACTGATTTTCGGGTTGTTGCTGCCGTTACTCGGACAAGTTCGAACCAAATTTTTCTGGGGCGCAACGTTTCTGGTTTTAGCGATCGGATGTTTTGTGTACGCGCACCTGAACTCGGGATTCGAACCCGGGAAAGGCCGCCCGAACAGCCTGCTCTACGTGTATAATTCAGACACCGACAAAGCACTTTGGGCCACTTACGACAAACATATCGATTCGTGGACTCAAGCTCATTTGGGCGACAATCCTCAGAAGGCAGGAGCCCTTAACAAACTGCCGCTGTTCAGCAAATACAACACAGGGTTTACCTATACACAGGAAGCCATGGTCCGATTTCTCCCCGATCCTGACATTGCGTTTTTGCGCGATTCAATCGCCGGGGCCTGGCGCTACCTTCAGATTGAAATCCGGCCGAACCGCCCCGTAAACCGCTACGACATTTTCGCTGCCCCGACGATGCGCTTTTACGATTTTAAAGCAAACGGCGCTACGGCCCTGGGTCAAAAAGGCGAAGAACTGCAAAGAAATGGAAAAAAACTGCTAAGCTATTATGTCGTGAATCAGGAACCATTGTCGCTCGAGTTCCGCGTCGAGGCCAAAAAACCGCTCGATCTTGAACTGCTCGAAGCCTCGTTTGACCTGCTTACGCACCCGGAATTTATCGTCAAAAAACGCAACGCTGACATGATCCCAATGCCGTTCGTTCTCAACGACGCCGTGGTGATCCGCAAGAAAATCACAAAGCCATCGGACCGGCCCACGCTTGTGCCCGTTCGCAAAAATTTTAGCCTTAACCAGCATCTGGACACGATACCGCTCAGCGAACCGGATCAACACCAGATAAACGACGAACTGAGTAATGAAAACCGTTAGCATCATAGGCTGCGGCTGGTTCGGCATGCCACTGGCCCAGGCGTTCTTAGAAAAAGGCCTCTCGGTTAAAGGCACCACAACTACGCCCGACAAAATCCCCGATATGCAGCAGCTCGGCATCGGGGCACATTTGTATGAACTCGGAAATCCGCTGCCGCCAGAAGTTGTTTCGGGAGCCGATCTTGCCCTTGTCAACATTCCGCCGGGTACGCGGGCCGACCACTTCGGGTACCTCAAAAACATCAGTGACCTGCGGGACGACATCATCCGCGCCGGCGTTAAAAAAGCCATTTACATCGGAACGACTTCGGTTTACGACGACCTTCAGGGCCACGTCCGAAACGACGCTCCGCCAGACCCTCAGAACGCATCGGACAATTTACTGCTCGCCTGTGAACGCATGTGGCACGACCGCACGGAGTTCGACTGGCTTGTGATTCGCTTCGGCGGACTCATCGGCAAACAACGCCATCCCGCAAATCTGTTAAGTCGTCGCCAGAATTTGCCAAATCCTACGGCACCCGTGAACCTCATAGGGCTCGAAGACTGCATTGGCGCCACGTTTTTCGCGATCGACAACAACCTCTGGAACCGCGCCATTAACGCCGTAGCACCCACACATCCTACGCGCGAAGCATTTTACACAAAGGCCTGTCAGGAGCTAAAAATTCCGGTTCCTCACTTTGGGCCGCCGGTTTCAAAAACCTATAAAATTATCGAGGCAGACACTTTGCGCGCCCACGGATACGAATTTCAGCGGTTGTTTTATTAGGGCGCGCGCCATGGCCGTCGTCCCTCGGGCCGCGTCGCCGGGCTTTGCGCTATAGTCCTCGCCTTCGGGCTCCGGGCTGCCGCTTCAATCCCTCGCGCAATTCGGCGCAAATCGGTATCTTTAGGCAAAATTTCGCAAATGCGACCGGAGAGCAAAACCGCCATCACCACTACGTTTTTCAGCATGCTGGCCAACCTTGGTCTTGCCGCTGTTAAAGGCCTCACCGGCTACTTCGGGAATTCATACGCCCTTATCGCGGACGCCATTGAATCGCTCACAGACGTTTTTGCTTCGTTCACCGTGTTGCTCGGTTTAAAATACGCTTCCCGCCC
>CAZTGF010000041.1:0-18017 GCA_964612955.1 uncultured Flavobacterium sp. | reverse complement strand
GTAACCTCCCCAGTGCGAAGGCCGCGGGACGTCATCGGGATACTTTTTCGCGACTGTTTCGAGTTTTTTGTCCAACACCTGGCGCGATTCCACGACCTGGCTTTGATCGGATGCCCAGGCGCCGAGTTTGCTTCCGTGTGGACGCGATTCAAAGTAAGTATCGGATTCTGCGGTTCCAATTTTCGAAGCCGTTCCCTGGACGATAATCTGCCGCTGGGACGCTGCCCAAAAAAACGACAGGCAGACATTCGGCTGTTGGGCGATCGCGTGCCCTTTCTCCGAAAGATAATTCGTAAAAAAGATAAAACCGTCGGCTCCGAAACTCTTGAGCAATACCACGCGGGATTTTGGAAACCCGTCCGCCCCTATTGTGGAAAGCGTCATCGCATTGGGTTCGGTTTCGGGCTCGAGCAACTGACAATCGGCGAACCACCGGGCAAACAGCGTAATGGGATCGCCGGGCAATTCGGATTCGAGGAGTTGGTTTTTTTCGTAGGATCGTCTGAAATGTCCGAGGTCTTCCATCGGTTTAAAATTTTAAAATTCGAAAATGCGGCCGTCGTCGGCGAGCAGAACGCGTGAGAAAATTTGCTTGGCTTCGTTTTCAAATGCGGACAAATCGTCGTAACGCGTAGAATAATGGCCCAGAATCAGCGTGCCTACATTAGCCTTTTGAGCGATTCTTGCGGCGTCCTGTGCTGTGGAATGCATGGTTCGGGTGGCCACCTCGCGTTCGGATTCTATAAACGTTGCCTCGTGATATAACGCCGTAACGCCCGAAATCGTGTCGCAAACCGGCTCGTGATAAGCCGTGTCCGAGCAATAAGCGTAACTCTTTGGCGGATCGGCCTCGAAGGTGAGGTCGAGATTTGAAATCGTGCGCCCGTCTTCGAGCGGAATGTCCTTGCCGAGCACGATGTTGCGGTAATACACTTTTGGAATTCCAAAGCGTTCTGCTGCTATAATATTCAGTTTGCGCAATCCTACTTTTTCGCGGATCACGAAACCGTTCGTATAAATCCTGTGGTTTAGCGGAACGGTGTGAACGGTGACTTTCTCGTCTTCGAAAATAAGCTCCGGTCGTGTCGAAGAAAGTTCGTGGAAATAAAGTTCGTAAGGCGTCCAGGCGCCGGAATGTTTAAGTTGGAGCAGCATGATTTCTTTAATTCCGACCGGACCGTACACGTGAAGCGGCGCGGTTCTGCCGAGCAACATAAACGTAGAAATCAGTCCGATAAGCCCGAAGAAATGATCGCCGTGCAAATGGGAAATGAAAATGTGTTCGATTTTGGAAAACTTTACTCTGTTGCGGCGCAGTTGTACCTGAGTGCCTTCGGCGCAATCGAGCAGAAACACGTGGTTCTTAACTTCGACAACCTGAGACGTAGGGTTCGAGAATGTACGCGGCGTGGCGGCATAACAGCCCAGTATGGTTACTTTCAACACGCAGGAATTAAAAGCCGAGGTCGCGCTCTATCTCCTCCATTTCGATCATATCGTGGGCTTCGAGCAACGAAGGTACTACCACAAGCTGGTCCGATGCGCTGTTGTAATCCACGTCGGCCACGATTACAAACGACTTTTTTGCTTTTTTGTGTGCTTTGGACATCGGAAGAAAAACGTTAATCTCCTGGGCAGACAGTTCTTTGTAACCGCTAATATCAATAATCACGTTATGCGATTCAAAGTTCTTAATTTCCCGCGTCAGCTTGGCCGCAAAACCTTCCAAATTGTCCTTTTCCCCGCGAATAACGGCTGTATGGCCTTGATGGGCTACTTTCATCTGCACAAGATTTTTAAGTGAGCTGTAAAGATAAAATTTTTAGCGACTCATTTTGGAGGCGAGTAAATAAATTACGGCCATGCGCACGGCTACCCCGTTCTCTACCTGGTCTAAGATAATCGCGTGGTTGGAATCCGCGACCTCGCTTGTGATTTCCACGCCGCGGTTTATCGGGCCCGGATGCATGATCAGCGGCGGTTTGGAAAGGCTTTCGAGCAGTGGCAGCGTGAGTCCGAAGCGCTGGGCGTATTCTCTTGTCGTTGGGAAATACGAATAATCCAGACGCTCGTTTTGTACGCGCAACATATTGGCGACATCGGCCCATTCAAGGGCTTGCTTTAAATCGTGGGACACGTGTACGCCCAAAGATGCAATGTGTTTTGGCATAAGCGTGGCCGGCCCGCAAACCATGACTTCGGCTCCCTGCATCCGGAGCGCAAAAATGTTCGACAATGCCACGCGCGAGTGTAGAATGTCGCCGACGATGACTACCTTTTTCCCGCCCACATCGCCTAATTTTTCGCGTATGGAATACGAATCCAGCAGCGCTTGGGTGGGATGTTCATGCGCTCCGTCTCCGGCGTTAATGATGCTTGCTTTTACATGTCGGGCCAGGAAATGTGCCGCTCCGGGGCTCGAATGCCGCATTACGACCATATCCACTTTCATCGCCAGAATATTGTTCACCGTATCGATGAGCGTTTCTCCTTTTTTGACCGATGACTGCGCAGCCGAAAAACTTACGACATCTGCCGAAAGCCGCTTTTGCGCAAGTTCAAACGAGAGCTTGGTGCGCGTGGAATTTTCGAAAAAGATGTTTGCAATGGTAACGTCCCGCAGCGAGGGCACTTTTTTTATCGGTCTGTTGATGACTTCTTTAAAGTGGTCCGCCGTTTCAAATATGAGCGACAGGTCCTGAGGTTGCAGGTATTTGATGCCCAGAAGATGAGGAACGCTGAGTTCGGCCATGGGAATTATTTTGATTGAATGAGATAAACCTGGTCTTGTCCGTTTTCTTGTTGTTCTTTCCACTGTACGCGCACTTTGTCCTGCGTAAGCGAATCGACCTGCCGTCCGCGGTAATCGGGCTGAATCGGCAAATCACGGCTGAAACGCCGGTCTATGAGCACAAGCAATTCTACCTGGGCCGGCCGCCCGAAGGAATCTATGGCTGTGAGTGCCGCGCGGATACTTCGGCCCGTATAAAGCACATCGTCTACAAACACGACGTTTTTGCCTTCGACGAGAAAATCAATCTGAGTGCTGTTGGCTTCCAATGGCCGGGATTGCCGCCTGAAATCGTCCCGGAAAAACGTGATGTCCAAAAGCCCCGTTTGAAGGTTCTGAATGCCGTAGTCCGATTCGAGCAGCGATTTAAGCCGGCGGGCCAGAAATACGCCCCGGGGCTGCAAACCAATAAGGACGGTGTTCTTAAAATCGAGGTGTTTTTCGATGAGCTGGCACGCGAGCCGGTGCAGGATGATATTGACTTCTTTTTCTGTGAGCAATATTTTCGGGCCCATACTTTGGATAAAAGTTCGGCGTAAAAATAGCGATAAATTATCGGAGTTGCGCTTTAGACCGTCGTTTTTTGCAGTTTCGTCGGACGGTCTGATAAAATTCGCTATTTTAGCGTGAATCAATTTAAAGCCGCGCCATGGAACCCGCCCCCCAATGGAGGAATATTTTCCTTTCGGACGATGATAGCGACGATTGTTCGCTGTTTCTCGAAGCGCTGGAACAGGTACAAAAATTCGTCTGTGTACACGTGGCTCACGACGGCGCGAGGCTCATGAAAGATTTGGCCGATTGCGGTCTGGGGGCGCCCGAATTGATTTTCCTCGATATTAACATGCCAAAAAAGAACGGGCTTGAATGTTTAGCCGAGATTCGGACCATGCCCGAGTACAATGACGTTCCCGTGATTATGATGTCCA
This sequence comes from uncultured Flavobacterium sp., assembly GCA_964612955.1. GTDB lineage: Bacteria > Bacteroidota > Bacteroidia > Flavobacteriales > Flavobacteriaceae > Flavobacterium. The sequence goes on along the minus strand of CAZTGF010000041.1, from coordinate 14,297 downwards.
CCACTTCGAATCCGGAGGTCATTGAACGCTCTTACGCAGCCGGCGCAAATTTCTATCTGACCAAACCGTCCAGTTTCGGGACTTTAAAAAAATCTTTGGCTTTTGTACTTTCGCTCGGCCCCAAGCGGATCAGGCAGCGCAGACGCGAAACCTTTGTCATCAATCAGGCCTGAACGGATATGCTAACGAACCGGAACCGACGCATACAGCTCATTTTTGTAATTTCGGCTATTGTACTGCTGTTTTTATCGGTGCTGTCCTATGCGCGAATGACGCATTTGCTCGAAACATTTGAACAGGTTAATCACACGACGGTTGTAAAACTACAGCTCGAAAGCATTCTATCTACCATCGACGAAGCCGATTCGGAAGCCTACGGATTCGATCTCACGAAGGATTCGTCATTTGTGGAACGCAAGAACCGCTCGACATTCAGGCTGGGCCAGCAACTCGAAACGCTCCGACACCTGATTCGCACCGACTATTCTCAAACGATGAATTTTGAGCGATTGCAGCGGCTCGTAGACGAACGCCTGGCGTTTATCGATTCGCGCAACGCAGAACAACCCACCACAGAGCGTTGGCTTTACGGCCGCACGGTAACAATGGATTTGCGCAACCACGTTTCGCGGATGATGGCCGAGGAAACGATGCAGCAAAAAGTTAAACGGCAGGATTTGACGGCACAAACTTTTCTGACGCCTATGGTTACGATCTTCCTGACCTTATGCGCACTGATGATTCTCGTGGCTTCGTATTTTATGGTTTTCCGGGAATTGCGAAACTCAAACGGATTGCAGAAACAACTCGAGAAAAGCCGCATGAACCTGCTTGAAACCAATAATTCCCTGCTCGAAAAAAATGCGTCACTCGCGAGCATGAACAAGGAACTTGAGTCGTTTACCTATATTTCGAGTCACGATTTGCAGGAGCCGCTGCGCAAGATTCAAACGTTTATTTCCCGGATTTTCGACGTCGATTACGACGCGCTTTCGGAGAGTGGACGCGGTTATTTAAGGCGCACCCAATCATCGGCGAAACGCATGCAATTGCTGATTCAGGACCTGCTCTCCTATTCCCGCATCAAACAGGATGTTTATCCGGCCGAAAACACAGAACTGCCTGTGCTAATGATCGCGGTCCGGGACCAGTTGAATGAAGAAATTCACGAATCGGGCGCCCAAATTGTATTGAGCGGACTTGGCGAAATCCGCGTGATTACGTCTCAGTTCCGGCAACTTCTCGTCAATCTGGTTTCCAACGCCCTAAAGTTTCGAAAACCCGGCGTGGTGCCGCAAATTCAAATTGACGTTTGCCGCGTTGCGTCGACATCGCTCCCGTTTGCCGATGTTCCGGAAGGATTTTACAACAAGATTTCTGTGCGCGATAACGGAATCGGGTTCGACATGCAGTACAAAGCGCGAATCTTCGAAGTTTTTCAGCGTTTGCACACAAAGGACGAATACTCGGGAACCGGGATCGGACTGGCGATTGTCAAGAAAATCGTCGAAAATCACAGCGGGTATTTGACGGTCGATTCGGCCCCGAACCAAGGCGCAACCTTCGATATTTACATTCCCGCCTGAAACAATTTTGCAACATCCTTACAGAATATTGTAACGGCGAACGACCCCTTGTTGCACACCTTTGGAAAAACGAATGTTATGAAACGTTATGTACTTTATCCGTTGTGGAGCCTTCTCCTTTTGCTTAGCCTGACTTCCTGTGAACTCGCAGGCGATATTTTTGAAGCCGGAATGACCGTGGGCGTAATCCTCGTGCTCGCGATTATCGGAATTGTGATCTGGCTCGTGATGAAAATGCGGCGGTAAAAAAAACGACCGCTCTTAAAAAAGCGGTCGTTTTTGTGAGTTTATGCGTACATCGATTTGCGCAGTTCCTGAATTTTCGGATCGTCGAGGTAATCGTCGAACGTCATATAGCGGTCGATGACTCCTTTTGGCGTGAGTTCCAGAATGCGGTTCCCCACCGTTTGGGCAAACTCGTGGTCGTGGGTGGTAAACAGCACCGATCCTTTGAAATTCTTAAGCGAGTTGTTAAATGCCGTAATCGATTCGAGGTCTAAGTGGTTCGTCGGCTCATCGAGCATGAGTACGTTTGCGCGTTGCATCATCATGCGCGATAGCATGCATCGGACTTTTTCGCCTCCCGAAAGTACGCGGGCCGATTTGAGCGCTTCCTCTCCGGAAAAAATCATCTTCCCGAGAAATCCGCGGATGTAAACTTCGTCTCTTTCTTCTTCGGTTTTGGCCCATTGGCGCAACCAGTCGACAAGACTCAGGTCCGTTTGGAAATACTCGTGGTTATCGGCCGGAAGATACGCCTGTTGCGTAGTAATGCCCCAGTCGAAGGTTCCCGAATCCGGTTGCTGGCGTTCGTTCAGAATCTCGTAAAACGCCGTGGTAGCGCGGGAATCTTTCGAGAAAACCACGACTTTATCGCCTTTGGCCATGTTCAGATCCACGTTCTTAAACAGCGTTTCACCGTCTATCGAAGCTGACAGGTTTTGCACATTCAGGATCTGATCGCCGGCCTCGCGCTCCTGCTCAAAAATAATGGCTGGATAGCGGCGGCTCGATGGGCGAATGTCTGCAATGTTGAGTTTTTCGATCATTTTTTTACGCGAGGTTGCCTGCTTGCTCTTGGCTACGTTCGCGCTGAATCGGCGGATAAATTCTTCGAGTTCCGCTTTCTTCTCCTCGGCTTTTTTGTTTTGCTGGGCGCGTTGTCTTGCCGCTAACTGGCTGGATTCGTACCAGAACGTATAATTCCCCGAATAATGGTTGATTTTACCAAAGTCGATGTCGGAAATATGCGTGCAAACCGCATCGAGAAAGTGACGGTCGTGAGAAACCACAATGACCGTATTCTCGTAATTGGCGAGGAAATTCTCGAGCCATCTAATGGTTTCAAAGTCGAGGTCGTTCGTCGGCTCGTCCATAATCAACACGTCCGGATTGCCAAAGAGTGCCTGAGCGAGCAACACGCGCACCTTTAGTTTTGAATCGATATCGCCCATAAGCTGGTAATGGAAATCCGCACTGATGCCCAGGTTGGACAATAGCGAAGCCGCGTCCGATTCGGCGTTCCAGCCGTTCATTTCCTCGAACTCCACCTGAAGTTCGCCTATGCGGTCTGCGTTCTTATCGTCGTAATCGGCATAAAGCGCATCCATTTCCTGTTTTACGGCGTATAGGTTTTTGTTGCCCATCATGACCGTTTCGAGCACTGTATGCGCATCGAACATATTGTGGTTCTGGTTGAGCACGGACATGCGTTTACCGGGTTCCAGGAATACGTGGCCCGATGTAGGATCGAATTCGCCCGAGAGTATTTTTAAAAACGTAGATTTACCGGCACCGTTCGCACCAATGACACCGTAAATGTTCCCATCGGAAAAAACGGTATTAACTTCGTCGAACAATACGCGTTTGCCAAATTGTACCGATAAATTATTTACTGTAAGCATTCTGAAATTTTTTTGCAAAAGTAACAAATAAAAATCGGTTTAAATGCCTTGAAATTCAGGATTTACAGGGCTTTAGTTTTAACGATGCCTTAACAGTAACCAAGCGTTTATACGGATATTTTTGTCCCACAGCCTCTCATTATGTTTGATTTAAAGCAAATTTCCCTACTTTCTTGCGCTTTAGTGTTCGTTTCCTGTTTAACCGGTTGTGGAAAAGGTTCTCAGATTAATGACTTTTCGGCCCATTTTGGGGGTGAAATTGTAAATCCGCTGCACCCGTATGTGCTGTTCTGTAAGAACGACGAAGTTATCGACACGATTTACCTGCGCGATAACAATACGTTCTTCGCCACTTACGATTCTTTGGCCCCCGGGTTGTACTCGTTCCGGCACGATCCGGAATACCAGTACGTTTATTTCGCCAAGAACGACAGCATCATGGTGCACGTGAACACGAAAGATTTCGACGAATCTGTGTTTTTTTCGGGCCGGGGCGATCAGAAGAATAATTTCCTGATGGAACTCTACCTGCACCAGGAAAAAGACAGAGGCGCAATGTTCTCGGTTTACGACAACGACATTTCCGAGTTTTTGAGCCAGATCGACGCGATTCACAAGAAAACTGTGGCCTTGTACGAAAAGCGCAGGAACGAAATCGGCTGGGACGAAAATTTTGACCGATACGCGCGCGCCGCCGTCGACTACCATTATTATTCGAAGAAGGAATTATATCCGATGTTGCACGAAATGCGCACCGGGAAAGACGTTTATGAATCGCTTCCGGAGGATTTTTACGCTTATCGGAACAAAATTGACAAAAACGATACAGGTTTGTCGCATTACGCGCCTTACGTGAGTTACCTCTCGCACATGATCAACAATATGGCGACGATAAAGTACCACAATCATTTCTCAGAAGCGGACCTCGCGCTTAAAACGAACTTAAACAAACTTCACATTGCCGATACGATGATCTCGAACAGCGTGGTTAAAAACACGTTGCTCAATGCCATCGCTTACACTTATCTGCTCGAGGACCAGAACCTGGATAGCAATGAAAAATTTATCGCCGAGTTCAACCGTTTCTCCACAGATAAACAAAAGAAGTCCGAGATCATGCAGGTTTCTCAAACCATCCGTTTGCTGCAGCCCGGAAAGCCGTTGCCCGAGGTGCGGTTGCTCGATACGAGGGCGGTTCCTGTAAACGTGGAGTCGCTTGCGGGTACAAAAACGGTGATTTTTTGCTGGACCGAAAAATTTGACTTTCACTTTATGTCCGCCCATGAGAAAGCGGCGGCGTTTAAAGCCAAATATCCGAATGTGCAGTTTGTAAGCATTAACTTCGACGAAGATCCTGAAAAGTGGCTGCAGATTTTAAACCGGTATAAATTCGAAAACATCGTTCACCTGCACGCGCCTTCGTTTGGCGAGCTGCGCGATAAATGGGCCCTTATGCGCATACATCGCACGATCGTGCTAAAGCCCGACGGAACCATTGACGAGGGGTTTGCGAACCTGTTCGATGCCAATTTTGAACGCGATATGCTCGCCGATAAAAATCCATAAAAAAAGCGGATCTTAAATCCGCTTTTTTTACTTGTTTCCTTTTTGATAATCGGCTAAAAATTGCGCCAAGCCGCTGTCCGTTAACGGGTGCTTAAGCAGTCCCAAAATCGCTGATAACGGGCCTGTCATTACATCGGCACCGATTTTTGCGCAGTTCACAATATGCATGGTGTGGCGAACCGACGCTGCGAGAATCTCGGTTTCAAAACCGTAGTTGTCATAAATTTCGCGGATATCTGCAATCAAATTCAGGCCGTCCGTAGAAATGTCGTCGAGTCGTCCGATAAAAGGAGATACGTACGTTGCCCCGGCTTTTGCGGCCAACAGCGCCTGCCCTGCCGAAAACACGAGGGTCACATTGGTGCGTATGCCTTTGTCCGAGAAGTATTTGCACGCGCGGATGCCGCTCTCGGTCATTGGAAGCTTTACGACGATTTGTTCGTGCAGTTCGGAAAGCTCTTCTCCTTCGCGGATCATGCCTTCGTAGTCTGTGGCGTTAACCTCTGCACTGACGTCACCCGTAACGCTGTTGCAAATGTCTACGTAATGCTTCAGAATGTTGTTGGTTCCCGTGATGCCTTCCTTGGCCATGAGTGACGGATTTGTAGTTACGCCGTCCAAAACGCCGAGTTGTTGCGCTTTTCTGATCTCGGAAAGGTTCGCGGTGTCGATAAAAAACTTCATAGATATAATTTAATTGTGTTGAATCAAGGGCAAAAACGTCCGATTTTCTTAAAATACCGAACTTTAACATACATTATGGCGCTGCAAAAGTCTTAATTATTATTTTTATAATCTCAAATTTCATAATAATTTTTTAAGTCTCACGAATTGAAAACAAAACATTTTCTGGCCGGTCTGTTTTTGACCGCAACCTTATCTATGACTGCTCAGACGCGTATTATCAATATGTTGAACCGGACCAACGGCTCCAACTTTGACCTGATGCAGAAAATCAACAAAAAGGAATCGCAGGACGCTATCGGATCGCCTTATGTGGACAATGTGTTTAATCTTGCCTCTATTTCCGGTGTAACGGATGTGGTTATGGTAAAATACAACGCCGAAACGGACGCGATTGACATTAACTCTGGCGATGACAAAATCTTTGAACTGCCAAAGGACAGCGAATTCGGAACAGTAACGTTCAAAAATGGAAAAGCGAAGTACGTGCTTCACTCCTACGTGAATGAAAAAGGCGAAAACGTGCGCGGTTATCTTAATGAGATCAGCGCCGCACCAAAAGCGAAATTTTTCAAGCGCGAACGCATTGCCCTGATTCCGGAGCGTCAGCCATCTACGGGTTACGACCGTTACGTTCCGCCAAAGTACGACCGCGTGAACGACGTTTATTATTTGCAAGTAGGCGAAAACGCACCGGTAGTATATCCCAAAAACAGGAAAGAACTCGTGGCGATGTTCCCCGAGCGCAAAAGCGAGATTGAAGCTTACCTGAAGAAAAACAAGACCTCGTTTAAAAAAGAACAGGATCTTGTGTTGCTCACCGCCTTTTTAGGCGCATAAAACCAAAGCGGTCTTTTAAGGGCCGCTTTTTTTTTACAGTTTATAGTGTTTACAGAGCAGCTTCTCGTAAGTTCTGTCCGGAAGACATTTTTTTAGCACGATAGAAAACTTCTGCAAAAAGGCTCCTACGCGGTAATGCAGTTTGGGATTTTTGGATTCGATGATACGGCGAACGGCCCGAGCCATTATTTCCGGGTTTCCGGCTCCGTCTACGTGGGCGTTCATGAGTTCGAGCGATGGCGCGTAAGCCGGGTAAGCAGAGCCGGTCACGGGCGCGTGGTAACGACCGGCCGCAATCTGTGTCGCAAAATCTCCGGGGGCTACGCTGAGGACCTTTATTCCGAACGACTTCACTTCCATACTCAGCGCCTCAGTGCACAGTTCAAGTGCACCTTTTGAAGCGGAATACCAACCGCGGAACGGCAGTCCCATATATCCCGCAATAGACGTAATATTAACGATAACGCCCGATTGTTGGGCGCGCATTTGGGGCAGTACTTCGCGGCAAAGAGCCAGCGGTCCGAACAGGTTTGTTTCAAATTGCTTCTGCACCTGGTTCATGGGAACCTCTTCGAGCGGACCCGTAATGCCCGCGCCGGCGTTATTAACGAGAACGTCGAGGCGGCCCGTTTTAGACAGAATGCTTTGTACGCAGGCGGCGATACTTTGTTCGTCCCGGATTTCGAGGGCGAGCATTTCAAATGGCAGTTGGGTTTTTTCAGGGTTTCGGCTTGTTCCGAACACGCGATAACCGTGCGCGTGTAAATGAAGTGCGATGGCTTTTCCTATGCCCGATGAAGCTCCGGTAACTAAAACAACTTTCATATGCGTGGATTTTTTAGCCCTGATGGCAGCGGCATCCTTTGCAGCGCGTTTTTGAGCGCGGTAAAGATATAGCGGACAGCAGGTTCCCGGCTCCTGAAACCGGCTATAAACAAAAAAATCTTCCCGCGGGAAGACAAAAAAAAATGGCAAGCGACCTACATCGCACCGCTACAACCGCGTACCCTTGCTATGTTCCCATCCTGGGGGATTCTGCAGGAGCTGGTCGTGTAGGACTTGCCGTTGCAAATATACAATCTTTTCGTATTTTCGCAAACGGTTGTTTTAATTTTTAAATGTGGCGACCAATTTTAAACCTTAGAACAAAATGAAATTATGTAATGCGTTTGTTTTCACTGCTTTAGTCTGCCTGCTTGTTTCGTGCGAGGACAAAAAGCCGGGGGAACGATTTTTCTCTGTGAATGCCTCTGCCCTGTCCAAGACGTTTACAGTGAGGGACGAAGCTGCGATTGGCGTAAGTAACGACCGAAACAGAGATGTCGACTCAGTCGTTTACTTTTTTAACGAGGTCCGCATAGGATCAGACGACGGGGCGCAAATGCGTAAAATTCCGCTTAAAGACGCGGCTTTTGGCTATCATTTTATAAAGATTCACGTGTTTCACGACGGCCGCAGCGAACCTGAGGAGCTCACCCAGCGCATCGAAGTTGTGTCTCACATTGAACCGGCGCTTTACGATTACGAACTCGTAAAAACCTACGACCACGATGCCAACTCTTTTACGCAGGGGCTTGAATTTTACCGCGACACGCTTTACGAAACTACGGGACAAAACGGCAATTCTTACCTCAGAAAACTCGATTTTGAAACGGGTCGCGTGTACAAACAAGCGAATTTGGAGCAACAGTATTTTGGAGAAGGCATGACGGTGCTGAACCACAAACTGTATTACCTGACCTGGCGGTCGCAACTGGGTTTTATTTACGATCCCGATACCTTTGAGCGCGTGCAGTCGTTTGCGTATTCCAAGCCGGTTGAAGGTTGGGGAATTACAAATGACGGTAAATTTCTCTATCAGTCCGATGGTACAGAGAAAATCTGGCGCATGGACCCGGAGTCGCTAAAGTTACTCGATTACGTGAATGTGTATTCTCCATCGGGCAAAATCAAGAGCGTTAACGAACTCGAATGGATCGACGGCAAAATCTACGGCAATGTATGGATGCGCGATGCAATTGCGATTATCGATCCAAAAACCGGCGCTGTGGAAGGCATTGTAAACTTCGCGGATCTTAGAAAACAATTAAAAAGCCCAACGGCCGAAGTGTTGAACGGCATTGCATACCACCGGGGCAGAAATACGATTTTTATTACCGGTAAATTCTGGGATAAATTGTTCGAAGTAAAAATTAAGCCCGCGAAATAAAGCCAAAAAAACGCGGAACCGTATTAGCAATTTGTGAGCGCCACGCCTTATTTTGTTGCGCTAAACTAAGTTGCTATGAAATTTTTACCATTTTTTGCGCTGCTGTTGTTTTGCCAATGCGGATCCGAAGAAACCAAAGTGGAGCCTTCAGATTTGCCGGCGCTGACCCAGATTGATGTAGCTTACGGATCGGACCCGCAACAGCGCATGGATTTGTACCTGCCCGCGAACAGAAACGGTGAAACGCCCACAATTTTTTTAGTCCACGGCGGCGGCTGGTCTCAGGGATCGCGCGCGGACATGAGTTACGCCGTACCTCTGCTGCAAAACATGTTGCCGCATACCGCGATTGCGAATATCGATTACCGGCTCGGCACGCCTGAATCGCCAGGTTATCCGAAGCAGATAGAAGATCTTACCGCTGCCATAGTGCACCTAACGGGATCCGATTACAATGTAGGGCCAAACATTGCATTTGTCGGAGCGAGTGCGGGCGCACATTTGTCGTTGCTTTACAGTTATAAGTACGATGTCACAGGCCGCGTACAAGCCGTGTGCAGCATTGTAGGACCTACCGATTTTTCGGACCCTGCCTATACCGAAAATCCGTTGTTTCAGTACGGACTTACCCATTTGGTCGGGACTGCGTCTTATGAGCAGAATCCAGAGCTGTTTCACGAAGTAAGTCCCGCGTTATTCGCATCTGCCGATTCGCCCCCGACGATATTGTTTTACGGCGGTCAGGATCCGCTGGTCCCGGTGAGCCAGGCCACGAGGCTCAAACAGCAATTAGACGATCACGGCGTTTACAATGAATATTACTTGTATGCGCACGGAGGCCATGGGAACTGGAACGCGGCCATTACCGCTGATTTTGCCGGTAAACTTGCCGCGTTTTTTAACCAATTTCTATAAGTTTATGCAGAGCGTCGTTTTCGGGATGCGGAAATCAGCGCAATGATTCCTGCCGTAACTGCCGCGCCAACTGCGATTTTTGTGACAAAGCTCTTGCGGTTGTACTTCCATTCGGCGCCCAGGCCGTATTCTTCCCATAAATTCGGTATGTGGCCGCGTTTTAAATCATCGACAATTCCTTCGAGCATTCCTATGCGGTCCGCCATGACGAGCGGCAGCCATCGGCCATAACTGGATTCGCTGTATTTAAACGCCATTCTTCTGAGTTTGCCGTTTAAACCTTCGGGAGGTGAAATCGTACCAAAAACGGCCGTCAGGTTTGGCCTTTCGACCGATTTCAGAATTTCAACGTCCGCGGGTTGCTGCGAGGGACGTTCCCAACTGTAGCCTTTGTGCTCTTCGTTGGTGCGGCGTTTCATAGGATATGTGGGGTCGTTTTCCGGGTCTGCGTCCACTCCCCATCCTTTTATATGGGCAAACGGCGTTTCGCGTACGTTTTTAAAATCTTCCGGGCGTGTTTCGTCTGTGATCATAATCTTAAGTTTTTAGCGTAATTGCCGTTTCCTGGAATAAGAACGGGCTTGATACAATTGTCAAGTTTTCTGGAGAACATATGATAGGCTTCGGACACTTCTTCGAGCGGCACCCTGTGTGTAATCAGCGGTTTCGGATCGATGTTTCCGTTTTTGACGTGGTCGATCAAACGCGGCAACAGTCGTTTTACCGAGGCTTGGTTCGCGCGAATCGTAATTCCTTTGTTGAGTACGTTTCCAATCGGTACCAAGGCGTTGATAGGGCCGTAAACGCCTACGATAGATACAATGCCGCCTTTCTTAACCGAGTTAATCGCCCAGTGAAGCGCAGTTGTGGATCCGCCTTGCATAAGCATCCATCGGCCCAAAAGCGAATTTGTAAAATCGCCCGAAGCCTCACAGCCCACAGCGTCTATGCATACATCGGCCCCGAGAGAATCGGTTTGGGTTTTAATGAATACGACAACATCGTCTATTTCGCGGAAGTTGTAAGCTTCGCATTGGGCGTATCGCTGCGCAAATTCAAGACGGTATTCAAGCTCGTCAATGATGATCACGCGCCCCGCCCCAAACAGCCACGCACATTTTGCGGCCATGATTCCAATGGGTCCGGCCCCGAAAACCACTACGGTATCGCCCTTTTGAATTCCGCCCATTTCCGCGGCCTGGTATCCGGTAGGTACCACATCGGTCAACAGTACGGCGTCGTCCGGGTCCATCCAGTCGGGAATGATCGTGGGGCCTACATCGGCATAAGGCACGCGAACGTATTCTGCCTGCCCGCCCGCATAACCGCCGGCCGTGTGCGAATAGCCAAAAATACCTCCTACAGCTGTAGCTTCGGGGTTAGACTCGTGACAGTTTCCGTAAAGTTCCTGTTTGCAGAACGCGCATTTGCCGCACGCAATGTTAAACGGCACCATGACGCGGTCGCCTTCTTTGAGGTTTTGTACTTCTGAGCCCAGAGCCACAACTTCGCCAATAAACTCGTGTCCGAATGTCGATCCTACGCGCGTATCTGGCACAAGTCCGTGATAAAGGTGAAGGTCTGACCCGCAAATGCAGGAACGGAGCACGCGCACAATGGCGTCCTGTGGATGTTCGATTTCTGGTTCTGGCGCATTTTTGTCTACTCTGACGCGGAATGGCCCGCGGAAATTCATGGCTATCATATCTGTAAATTTGTGTTAGTGTTGTTTTTCGAAATACGTTTTGTAAAGTTCGAAAGTCACTTTGTAGCAGCCTTACAGGATTTGCCATCAATAAGGGAAAATTCCCAAGCAAAAAAAACCGCCCTGTAAAAGAGCGGTTTGCAATAATAAGGTGTTTTTGAATTATTTCACTTCTTCGTAATCTACATCCTGAACGTTGTCACCCGAGGATTGAGCGTCGTCCGAAGGTTGCGCTTGTTGCTGGCCATCGGTTTGTTTGTACATCTCTTCTGAAGCGTTTTTCCAGGCAGCGTTGATTTTGTCCAGAGCCGCCTGAATTGTCTCAAGGTCTTTTGAGTCGTAGGCCGTTTTGAGTTCAGCCAACGCAGACTCAAGTGCCGATTTGTTGTCCGCCGAGAGTTTATCTCCCATTTCCTTGAGCTGGTTCTCGGTTTGGAAAATCATGCTGTCCGCCTCGTTGAGTTTTTCCGCGCGTTCTTTGGAAACTCTGTCCGATTCAGCGTTCGCCTCGGCGTCCTTACGCATTCTTTCGATTTCTTCCTGAGTCAGACCCGAAGAAGCCTCGATGCGGATGTCGTGCGATTTTCCGCTTCCTTTATCGGTTGCAGATACCTTAATAATGCCGTTCGCGTCAATGTCGAAAGTTACCTCAATTTGCGGTACACCTCTCGGAGCGGGCGGAATTCCATCCAGGTGAAAACGTCCGATGGTTTTGTTGTCCGATGCCATAGCGCGTTCTCCCTGCAATACGTGGATTTCGACACTTGGCTGGTTGTCTGCCGCTGTAGAAAATACCTGAGATTTTTTCGTCGGAATCGTCGTGTTGGCCTCAATGAGTTTTGTCATCACCCCGCCCATAGTTTCAATTCCGAGCGACAAAGGCGTTACATCGAGCAGTAATACGTCTTTTACATCGCCGCTCAAAACGCCTCCCTGAATCGCAGCGCCAATGGCTACTACTTCATCCGGGTTTACGCCTTTAGACGGTTTTTTGCCAAAGAATTTTTCCACTTCCTCCTGAATTTTCGGCATACGCGTAGAACCACCCACAAGAATGACTTCATCTATGTCAGATTTTGACAATCCCGCATCTTTAAGCGCTTTGGCTACCGGCTCCATCGAACGTTTTACAAGGCTGTCCGCCAATTGTTCGAATTTGGCGCGTGTAAGCGTTTTCACCAGGTGCTTGGGTCCGCTTGCGGTAGCCGTTACGTAAGGCAGGTTAATTTCTGTCTGGGCCGATGAAGACAATTCAATCTTCGCTTTTTCAGCGGCTTCTTTCAAACGCTGCAGCGACATCGCATCCTGGCGCAGGTCTACCCCTTCTTCAGATTTGAAATCGTCGGCAAGCCAATCGATAATTACCTGATCGAAGTCGTCACCTCCAAGGTGCGTATCCCCATTTGTCGAAAGCACTTCAAATACGCCGTCTCCAAGTTCCAGAATCGAGATATCAAACGTTCCTCCTCCAAGGTCATACACGGCAATTTTCTGGTCGGTCGCTTTTTTATCGAGCCCGTACGCAAGTGCAGCCGCTGTTGGCTCGTTGATGATCCGCATCACTTTAAGGCCTGCGATTTCACCCGCTTCTTTAGTGGCCTGGCGCTGTGAGTCGTTAAAGTACGCAGGAACGGTAATTACGGCTTCGCTCACGGTTTGTCCAAGGTAATCCTCGGCCGTTTTTTTCATTTTTTGAAGCGTCATCGCAGAAAGTTCCTGTGGCGTGTACAAGCGCCCGTCAATGTCGATTCGCGCTGTATCGTTGTCGCCTTTCTTAACCTCGTAAGGCATGCGGTTGGCCTCGGTCTGAGATTCTGAATATTTGTTACCCATGAAACGCTTTACAGAAGCAATCGTTTTCTTAGGGTTGGTTACCGCCTGGCGCTTGGCCGGGTCCCCCACTTTAATTTCGCCACCTTCTACAAAAGCAATCACTGATGGCGTTGTTCTTTTTCCTTCTGAGTTTGGGATTACGACCGGCTCGTTGCCTTCCATCACAGACACGCAAGAGTTCGTTGTTCCCAAGTCAATTCCGATTATTTTACCCATAATTAGCTGTTTTATTTTAAGTGAATGAGTTTTTTGATTTCGCCCCCGTCAGTCAATCACTGTGCCATCGGCCCAAAAGTTTCGATTTGGCACAAAAGTGCGGTTTATTTACTGTCAAGCTGTCAGTTTTTTTGTAATGCAGCTGGTCCCGCTGTCTGCAGTATCTTTGAGCAAGGGCGCTCTGCACGCCCTTCGAACATCAATGGGCTCAAAGGATACGTGCTGCCCATCGGGGCTGGGCGTTTTGCGCGCCGTTTTGTACCTTAGCGACATGAAAAAGCTTATTCTCTGTGTACTGGCTTTGGCTGCGTTTGTGAGTTGCGGACCCGCGGTAAGCACCGGTAAAACCAATACCGTCACGCAAACCGAGGAGCCACCGGCCATGAAAACGTATAGCAACGAGCGTTTCCGGCAGGTTATCGTGCTCAGGTCCGGCGATGGCGGAAGCTACCGCGTTTCGGGTCAGGCGCGCGTGTTTGAAGCAACGCTTAATTATGTCGTTATCCGCGAAAATCAGGAACTACTACGCGGTTTTGCCACTGCGGGCATGGGCGCTCCCGAATGGGGCGATTTTTCGTTTGAGTTTACGCTCGATGCTTCATCGGGCCAAAAACCGAGATTGTTGCTTTTTGAGATTAGCGCCAAAGACGGAACGCGCACGCATGTTCTGGACATTCCACTCCCGTGACAATCGCTGCCCGGGCATCGGCAATTAACAAATCTCATTTAAAATTAACGCTACCTTTGTGATTAAAATCTATGGCTGTGGAAGAATGTATTTCTGTATTTGACATGCTCAAAATTGGTGTAGGACCTTCGAGTTCCCATACGCTCGGGCC
>CAZTGF010000040.1:15402-18773 GCA_964612955.1 uncultured Flavobacterium sp. | reverse complement strand
TCTCGGACATGCGCGCCGGCGAACAGAGTTGGAAGAACAAATTCGGCTACCAGCTCGGCCTTAAGTATTTCGACGCTTTCGGGCTTGAGAATCTCGTGCTGCAAACCGAATACAACCACGCAAGGCCGTATTTGTACAGTCACAGCGACGCGATCACGAATTACGGTCATGTGAACCAGTCTCTTGCTCATCCGTGGGGAGGAAATTTCCGCGAGTTTGTCGCCATCGGACGATACCACAAAGGGCGTTATTTTGCCGATGCGAAGTTGACCCTCGGCCAGCGCGGTTTTGACTTTAACTCAAACGGCGATTTTGGGAATTACGGCTCGGACATTTACCGCGATTATAATACCGGAAGGCCTTACGAGACGGGCGTTTCGATAGGGCAGGGGAACAAAACGAATATTTTCATTGCCGATGTTCAGGCCGGGTACCTCGTGAATCCGGCTACGAATCTGAAATTGTTTGCCTCGGTCATATACAGGAATTTCGATCCGTCGGCCCAAACGCCTGCGCATTTTTCTGAGCAAACCACGTGGTTTTCGGTAGGATTAAGGTCCGATGTTTTCAATTGGTACTTCGATTTTTAAACGCCGGAAACGCGCTGAAATTTGTGAATCGATTGTTGCCGATTCGCTTTAACTGACGTACCTTTGCCGCTGTTTATCCGCAACCGAACAGCATTGAGCGCTACGACCTCTTTTTCGATAAAATTCGCGTTTACTGAATTCAAGTCCATCACAAAGGCCGGGCTTGCGATAAGCGTGCTTTTTTCGGCCATTGCGGGTTATCTGCTCGGGTTTGGTCCGGCGAATCCGTTTAGCTGGAGCGTGCTAGTGATGCTGATGATTGGCGGTTATTGCATGGTAGGCGCTTCGAACGCGTTTAACCAGGTTATCGAAAAGGACCTCGATGTTCTCATGGACCGCACGAAGAACCGTCCTGTGGCTTCGGGCCGCATGTCAGTGGGCATGGCACTCGGAATAGCGTCGCTGCTGACTTTGATCGGGCTTGTGCTTTTGTACCTGATTAATCCCAAGACGGCGATGTTTGGCGCCATTTCAATTTTCCTTTACACTTGCGTTTATACGCCGCTTAAACCGCTAACACCGCTTTCGGTTTTCGTAGGTGCGTTTCCGGGCGCGATCCCGTTTATGCTGGGTTGGGTGGCCGCTACAGGCGAGTTTGGCATCGAAGCCGGAACATTGTTTTTAATACAGTTTTTCTGGCAGTTTCCGCATTTTTGGGCTATTGGCTGGTTTTTGTACGACGATTACGCAAAAGGAGGGTTTTATATGCTGCCCACGCGGCACAAAGACGATGCTACGGCGCTGCAGGTAATTCTTTACACGGTGTGGCTCATCGGTGCTTCACTGCTCCCGACGCTCGGTTATACGGGGCAGTTTTTCCTGTCGCCGATTGGTGGAGTCGTCGTGTTTTTGCTCGGCATTTGGATGTTGGTTTACGCTGTGAAATTGTACAAAAAACGAACGGCAAAAGCGGCCAGAACGCTGATGTTGGTCAGTGTTTCGTACATTTCGCTGATTCAAGTCGTTTACGTTATAGATAAATTTATAAGATGATGAAAGAAGTGATGAGCGCCGAGGAACACAAAGCGCGATCAGACCGTTCCTATAAGCTGATGTTGTGGTTTGCAATGGTAAGCATGGCCATGATGTTCGCCGGACTCACAAGTGCGTTCGTAGTAAGCCGCAACCGGGCCGACTGGTTGCAGAATTTTGAAATGCCGTGGCCGTTTTACGCGAGCACGATTGCGATATTGCTGTGCAGTCTTACGTTTCACCTGGCCAAAAAAGCGATTTTAAGAGACGATCAGGCCGCTACGGGAATGTTTTTGTGGATTACGCTCGCGCTCGGATTGTCGTTTGTGTTTTTCCAGTTTTTCGGCTTTGACCTGATTGTTTCTCAAGGCTATTACTTTACGGGATCGGCCAGTAACATCACGACTACGTTTTTGTATGTTGTGGCTGTTGTACACCTGGCGCACCTCGCCGGAGGTATCATCTCGCTTCTGGTAATAATTTATAATCATTTTAAACAAAAATACAGCGCGCATCAAAGCATTGGAATTGAGCTGGGTGCGATGTACTGGCATTTTTTAGATTTTCTGTGGGTCTATTTGTTTTTATTTTTGTACTTTTTTAAATAAAAAAATAGCGTAAATTTGGGAACTTTTTAACGAATACATATATGGGAGCAACAGTCAGTAATGCTACTGAAACCAAAGTCTGGGGCGGCGGCAACGAGCCGATGGGAGCCAGTTACGGGAAGCTGATGATGTGGTTTTTTATCCTGTCCGATGCCTTAACGTTTTCCGGTTTTTTGGGTGCGTACGGGATGTCCAGGTTTAAATTCATCGAAACATGGCCTTTGCCCGATGAGGTTTTTAACCACTTTCCTTTCTTGCACGGAGTTAACGCGCCGATGTATTACGTTGCGTTAATGACGTTCATTCTGATTTTTTCATCGGTGACGATGGTGCTTGCCGTAGACGCGGGCCATCAGATGAAACGTTCAAAAGTAATTTTCTATCTGTTTCTGACCATCATTGGTGGTGTGGTTTTTCTCGGGTCTCAGGCCTGGGAGTGGAAAAACTTCATCAAAGGAGAATACGGTGCTGTTGAAACCAAAGGCGGAAGCATTCTTCAGTTCGTAACCGATCAGGGCGAACGGGTCAAGCTTTCGGACTTTGTCGTGCATTTGCCCGGCGAGCGCACCGAACTTACGCGGAGCAAAGCCACCTGGTTTATGTCAGAGGAAACCCAGCCTACTTTTTCACTCGAAGAGGTTCAGGCCGCGTTTGCCGCAAATCCGAACTTGCGCGTGCGTACCGAGGTGATATACAATCCTGCGATGGCATCGTCTAAAGATCCTAAAGTGGATCCGGAACTGAACAAGCGCAAGCACAAGACTATTCTTACGCGTCAGGGTTCTGAGGAAATGCTCGCTAGTTCAAGCCGCGTGATCGAAGGAGCAAACCTTATCAGAAACGAGTACGGCAACAAACTTTTCGCAGACTTCTTCTTCTTTATCACAGGTTTTCACGGTTTCCACGTATTCACAGGCGTGTTGCTAAACATCATTGTGTTTTTCAACGTACTTTTGGGAACTTACGAAAAGAGAAGGTCTTATGAAATGGTCGAAAAAGTAGGTTTGTACTGGCACTTTGTAGATTTGGTGTGGGTATTCGTCTTTACATTCTTCTACCTCGTTTAATCCGATATTTTAAAAATTATGGCACACGAACACGTTTCAAATACAAAGCGCATCTGGGTAGTTTTCGGCATCATGTCTGTCGTGACACTCGTCGAAGTTATCCTCGGAATCATTAAGCCCGAATCGCTGTACTT
>CAZTGF010000040.1:7147-15302 GCA_964612955.1 uncultured Flavobacterium sp. | reverse complement strand
ACGCGAGCTGAAATTGTTGAAATCCACGAAAAATTTTCTGCGCTTACCGATATGTCGGACTGGCATTTCGTGTTTGCGCCCGATCAGGAAATCCGCGACTTTTACAACGGTCTTAAGCTCAAAGGCATGTTGGGCGATGATTTGGGTACGCCTAATGTTTTCCTCATCGACAAGAAGAAGCAATTGCGCGGGCGGAACGACGCAGACGAATACCTTGAAGGTTACAACACCATTCACCCATCGGTGCTTAAAAACGAAATGCTCGACGATTTCAAAATTCTGATCTACGAGTACAAAGCTGCACTGAAACGAAACAACAACGCAACAAAACGCCAAATTTAATGTTCAAGAATAAGACCTATATCGGAATTGCAGCCATCGTGCTTTTGTTCGGCATTTGGGCGGTTCCGGAGATTGTAGAACGCGTCAAAGCCAGCAATGTCGTCAGTGGTGAGCGTTTGGATAACGTCAGCGGCAAAGGGCGAAAAAACGAAAAACTGCTTACGATAGGCAAAGCGCCCAAGTATGCACTCATTTCACACACAGGTGAAGCCTTTTCGAGCGAACAGATGAAAGGCAAAGTTCACGTGATTGAATTCTTTTTTACGACCTGCCCTACAATTTGCCCAATCATGAACCGCAATATGCGCGAAATCGAGGATAAATTTTTCGGCAATCCGAACTTCGGAATCGTTTCCATCACAATAGATCCGGAGACCGACACGCCCGAAAAACTCAAAGAACACGCAGAAGAACTCGGCGTTAAGTCCTCGAACTGGCACTTCCTTACCGGAGAACGCGAGGATATTTACGGTCTTGCAAACCGCGGATTTAACTTGTACGTAGGCGAAAACAAAGACATCGACGGGAATTTCGAACATTCCGGTTTCTTTGCGCTCGTTGACAAGAACGGCAACATTCGTTCGCGCCGGGACGATTACGGCAATCCGATTGTATATTACGAAGGTATCGATCCGCAGGGGGTAAAAGCCATTATGCAGGACATCACCATTTTACTCAACGAATAATGGATTCTCCAGAACCTACGAGACTCGACCGGAAGTACAGCAAAACGGTCATTGCCATTTCAATCCTTGTCCCGATCATCGTCATCGTGCTTTTCAGCGTCAAACTGCGCGATTTCGGCATTGATGTCGCTCCAATGACGTTTCTTCCGCCGATATACGCCACGATTAACGGCATTACGGCCTTAGTGCTTATTGCGGCAGTGGCGGCCATTTATCGCGGCAATCGCATCTGGCACGAACGCCTCGTTACTACGGCACTTGTGGGTTCGGTAGCGTTCCTGGTCATGTATGTGATGTATCATTTAACATCGGACAGTACAAAATTCGGGGATGCCAATTACGACGGTGTTGTAGATGCGGCCGAACTTGCCCTCGTCGGGTCTGTCCGGTTTGTGTATTACTTTATTCTGCTTACGCACATTCTGCTTTCGGTGATTATTATCCCGTTGGTGCTTTTCACGTATTTGCGCGGACTTTCCGGCGATTTTGCGCGCCATAGGAAAATAGCCCGCATTACGTTTCCCATTTGGGTTTACGTTGCCCTTACAGGCGTAGTTGTTTATTTAATGATTTCCCCTTATTATGCTCCCTAAATTTTTGGGCCGATGGGCCGCAGTTGTTGCCGTTTGGCTTTTGTTGGGAACCGATGCTGTGTTTGCCCAATGCGCCATGTGCCGGGCCGTGCTTCAGACCTCCGGAGATACGGGACAAGCCGAGGCGATTAACGACGGCATTGTGTACCTGATGGTGGTACCTTACATTTTGGTCGCTGTTCTCGGATTTGCGATTTACCGCAGCCGAAAAAAGATTAAGAAATCCGCCTAATTAAGCCCGTCGATTTTTACGTTTACTTTGGCCTGAGCGACTAAAATTACAAGCATGGCCTGATTGGTTAGCTCGATGCGGCCTACCGTCATTTCGCCTAAGTCGCCGTTTACGATTACGCCTTCGATCGGGCTGTAATTGTTTAGGTATTCCCCCATTTGTTTTCGGGCATCGCCGATATTTTCGCGAACAGAGTATCGGCACGCTTCCTGAATTTTGCTAAGCACCATGCCGCTCGCGAGCCAGTTTGCGGTGCGCAACAACCGGTTTTTCGTATCGAGCACATAATCGACATCGTCCAGATAGATTTCCTGACGCGCGCGGTCAAATTTCGGAACGCCGTTCAAATAAACTTTCCCTGTAATGCTGCCCGATAAGTCCAGTGCAACAACCATTTTGCCGGCTTTGTGCCATAAATCTACTTTGTTTACCTTTACTTTTTTACTGCCCGATCCGAATTCCATTCCGCCGAAATTTTGCGAAATCAGCCGCGATGCATCGCTGTAAAGTGACACCGCTACCACATTGGCCGTGCATTGGTCGGGAATTCTTGAAACCGCTTTGAGTTGCACTTTATTCCGATCGAAACCGGATTTGGGCGCTTTCCCGATGTAAGTTTCCATTGCGCATTTGAGGCCCATGTCCATGCTGAGTTGTTGCTTGTCGAGTTTGGCCGATGTAGCGTAAAGTTCAATCGGGATAATGCGGAACCATGTTTCGTATGCTTCGTTCATCTTCACAGGCTGGCTCAGTTGAGAAAGCGCATCGAGCACATTGGGCTGAAAATCCATATTTTGCGCAATCGCATCGTCCACGCTTTTTTCGATTTCCTTTTTGAAGTAAGAAACCGCCGGATCTATCGCATACGTAATCGGGACGGATTTGCCCATGACCGTTGTGGTAGGGCTTTCGTTCCACGTAATTTTTTCAAACGATGTTTTCGTGCGCAGTTGCCAGTTGTTCATCGAAATGCTGCTCAGCAAACTAATCGTTCCGCTCAGGTTAAATTCGCGTACAGAGTATAAATCAACACCGAGCTTAGAGGTACCGATGCGGTATTTGACCTGCGCCTTAAGTGGCAACACCGTGCGGATTTTTCCGTCGTGGTTCGCAAGGCGTATCGGCGCGAGTTTCCATACTTTCATTTCGATGTCGTCGTCTTTAATATTGTTATCCTCGTAAATAAGGCCGTTCAGGTACTTATTTGTCTGGTTTTCGATGTCTTTAAGTCCGATGCTTACGGGCAGACTCACAAATGAAATGCTCGGCTCAATGACAAGGGGCGTAGCATCGTCCGGTTCAGGTTTTAGAGCGTCAATCTTGTTTGTCGATGCGCAACCCGCGAGAAATCCCGCAAACAGCAGTGGAGCCAGAAATCTTCTCAGTACCATAGTTTTAAAATTTGCGGCAAATGTAATAAAACCGCTGTAGCACGGCGCGATAAAATACAACGGCGCAATTTGGTGCGCGTCATTTTAATCAGTGCCGATGATGGTCAGCCCGAAAAATCCATTAAATTTGTTCAACCGATTTTTTTTCGGGGATTTGCTATGAGAAGAAACTTCATTTTTCTGTCGGTGCTTTGCCTGTTTGTGCAGGTGGCATCGGCCCAGACAAAAAACTGGACATTGCGCGAATGTGTGGAATACGCACTGGAGAGAAACATCCAGGTGAGGCAAACAGCGCTCGAAGTGGATATGGCAAAAATTTCTAAAGACGATGCGTTCGGGAATTTTCTGCCTCAGATGAACGGGCAGGCGAACCATTCGTGGAACATCGGACTGAACCAGAACATTACCACGGGTCTGCTCGAGAATCAAACTACGCAGTTTACCTCGGCCGGATTTAACGCCTCCGTGGACATTTACGGCGGGCTGCGCAATCAGATTCAACTGCGCCGCTCCAACCTTGCCGTTCTTGCCGCAAATTATCAGTTGGACCGGATGAAGGACGATATCGCGCTAAATGTAGCCAGTGCGTTCGTGCAGATTTTGTTCAACAAAGAAAACCTGAAAGTACAACAGGAGCAACGCACCAACAATCAAAAGCAACTCGAACGCACGCAGGAACTCGTGGCGGCGGGTAGCGTTCCGCGCGCGGATCTGCTTGACATGGAAGCCACTCTGGCATCGAGCGCCCTTGCCGTAGTTCAGGCCGAAAATCAGTTATTACTATCGAAACTCAGCCTTGCGCAATTGCTTCAACTCGAGGATTTCAGGAATTTCGACATCGCACCTACAGACGCCGAGGCCACGCCAAGCAGCGTAATGCTCGAGGATCCGGAACAGATTATCGCCCGCGCCAAGGAAGTCCGGAGCGAAATAAAACTCGCAGAAACAAACCGACTCGTAGCCGAACAGGATGTAGCGCTCGCAAGGGCTGCGTACCAACCAACATTACAGGGCTACTATTCGTTTAGTACACGTGCGGCATACGCAGACCGGATCATAGGATTTGCGCCAGACCTGGAAAACCCGTTCAGTACGGTGGGTGTGGTCCAGGGTACGGATCAGGCGGTTCTCCAGCCAAATTTTGTTCCCGTGCTTGGAAGATACGCCCCCATATGGGACCAGTTTTCGGACAATAAAGGACACAACTTCGGATTGCAGTTAACGATTCCGATTCTGAACGGCTTTAGCGTGCGTAACAACGTAGCGAGAAACAAAGTAGCGCTCGAGCGTTCAAAGATTGCACTCGAACAAACGCAACTGGATCTTGAGCGGAACGTTTATCAGGCGCTATGGGATGCGAGAGGTGCGTTTGAGGCCTACCAGTCGGCACAAACTGTGGCTGCGGCGCGGGAGTTGTCTTACGAATACGCAAAGGAAAAATACGAAGTAGGCATGATAAACGCGTTCGATTTTAATCAGGTGCAAACGCTGCATGTCAACGCTCAGTCTGATGTGGCGCGCGCCAAATACGATTATATTTTCAAAGTAAAAGTTGTCGAGTTTTATTTCGGCATCCCAATAAACCAATTGTAAAGTATGTCCAGAAAAAACGCATACCTGTTGCTCGGAGCTGCGCTTGTCGTGGTGGTGCTGATTATCGTTTTGTCAAAACAAGGCGTTATCGGCAATAAAAACAAAGGAACCGAAGTGGAAATAACCGCTGCGGAACCGCTGACCATTGTGGAAACAGTGGCGGCCACGGGAAAAGTTCAGCCGGAGATTGAGGTGAAAATCTCGTCCGAAGTATCGGGAGAAATCATTGATCTTCCGATAAAAGAAGGGCAAGTCGTCAAGAAAGGGCAGCTGCTCGTGAAAATCAATCCGGACCTGTACACCTCGGGCTACAACAGAACCCTTTCTAATCTTTCGGGGACCAAAGCCGGTTTGAGTCAGGCCGAGGCGCAGTTTTCAGAGGCGAAGGCAAATTACGACCGCAGCAAAGGTTTATTCGAAAAAGGAATCATTTCACGCGCCGATTGGGACAAAGCGGTGGCTGCATTTGAAGTTGCTCAGGCTACGAGACAATCGGCGTATTACAACGTTCAGAGTGCATCGGCTACTGTTGCAGAGGCGCGCGACAACCTTGGGCGCACGAATATTTATTCTCCGGCCGATGGGACGATTTCGGTGCTCGGCGTAGAACTTGGCGAACGCGTACTCGGAACCCAGCAAATGGCAGGAACCGAACTGTTGCGCGTTGCAGACCTGACCAACATGGAAGTAGAGGTAGATGTGAACGAAAACGACATTGTGAAAATAGGCGTGGGCGATTCGGCAAACGTCGAAGTGGACGCGTACCTGAAAAAGCAGTTTAAAGGAGTGGTTACAAGTATTTCGAACTCGGCAAGCCAAACCCTCACGGCCGATCAGGTGACGAATTTTAAAGTCAAAGTCCGCATTCTTAAATCGTCGTACGAGGACCTGCTCGAAGGCAAACCCGCAAGTTATTCGCCTTTCCGCCCGGGCATGACCGCGACCGTAGATATTATCACCAAGCGAAAAGATAACATACTCGCCGTGCCAATTAGTGCAGTTGTACTTAAGTCCGATACATCAGCTGTGAAACGCGACCGCAGAACGGCCAACGCAAAATCGGCCGGGGCCAAAAATTTCGAGGCAGTTTTTGTCGATGAAAATGGCGTGGCGAGGCTTCGCAAAGTGGAAACCGGCATTCAGGACGATTCTAACATCGAAATCCTGAGCGGTCTTAAAAAAGGCGACAAAGTGATTACGGGGCCGTACAACACGGTGACAAAAACACTCGAGCCCGGAGATAAGGTGACTGCCGAAACCAAAAATGACAAGCCTGTAAAAAAATGATCCTCGCTTTAGAAACAGCTACGCGAAATTGTTCCGTGGCACTTTTCGATCAGCGGCGCCTGGTGTCACTCTGCGAATACGCGGGCGAAGGATATTCTCACGCCGAAAAGCTTCACGTATTTATAGCCACAGTGCTTCGGGAAGCGGGCATTTCCTACGGCGAACTTTCGGCCGTAGCTGTGAGTCGCGGGCCGGGTTCGTACACGGGATTGCGCATTGGAGTTTCTGCGGCCAAGGGATTGTGTTTTGCGCTTGGAATTCCGCTGATTTCCGTAGATACGATGTACGTTCTCGCGCTTCAGGCGTCAGAAAAAGCGGATTTTATCGTGCCTATGCTCGACGCGAGACGCATGGAAGTTTACGCTTCGGTTTTCGATGTCCGGTTAAACGAAATCAAACCCACGCATGCCGAAATTCTGACCGCGGATTCTTTTGCTGATCTAAGCGGTAGCGTACTGTTTTTGGGCGATGCGAATGAAAAGGCGAAAACAGTTCTTACGGATTCCAGATTTGGGTTTGTACCCGAAGTTATGTTGCCATCGGCGCGAGAAATCGGAGGTCCGGCATACGAAAAGTTCAAACACGGTGCTTTTGAGAACCTCGCTTACTTCGAGCCGTTTTACCTTAAGGATTTTCTCGTCTCGGCTCCGAAAGCAGCGAAATAAGTTCGTTTTCAACCTCTTCAAAATTTGTCCGGGGCAGGTCACATCGTTGTTGACGGCAAATGTAAAACTGCGTTTTATCGGCAATGAACCGGCTTTTAAGCAGCGGAAGTTCACTTGGCGATGTAGAGGCGGCCATCCAAACGTGCGGCAGGTAGCAAGCCGATAATTTTCTCGCGAATTCGATGGCTTCAGGTCCGCAAATGGCGAGTTCCCGCTGGGAATCTGCTTCACTTAAAAACGCTGTCATCCAGTTCGCGAAAGCGGCGGGATAGTCTATTTGTGCTACCATGCGCGTCAGCATTTGGTGAGCGGTTCGCGCCCATTCGGTATGCCCGTAGTAAACCGAGAGCGCCTGTAAATTCCTGCACATGACAGAGTTCGAGGCCGGCATTACGTTGTCCTCCATCTCAAAATGCGGTGCGATGAGCGCGGTAGCATCTTTGGCCGTAAACGAAAAATAACCCGCAGTGTTGTCAAAGAAATGCGCAAATATAAACTCGCAGCTTTCATGCGCTTTTTTGAGCCATTTTTCGTCGAACGTAGCGCTGTACAGGTCCAGGAAGCACTTTATCGCGAGCGCGTAATCTTCGGAGAAGCCATCCGTAACTGCAGCGCCGTTGGAGTAGTTGCGCAAGAGTTTGCCCGAACCGGCGAAGCAGCGATCCAACAAATGCTCTGCGGCGCGAATGGCCATCGAGAGCGGCTTTTGATCGCCCAATGCCTGATGCGCGTGAACGAGTCCCGAGATCGCAAGTGCGTTCCACGAGGTAAGGCCTTTTTCGTCCCGACCGGGTTTTGCGCGTTTGTCCCGGGCTTCGTGTAGCACCGATTCCCATTCGCGTTTTTTAAGTTGCAGTGTTTCTACATCTATGTTGAGACGAGTTGCCTGAGTCGCGGCATCTTCGGACTGAATGAGCACGTAATGTCCGTCTTCCCAATGTCCGAACGCATTTATATTGTAGACCGTGGAAAAATCTCCGAAGTCCGGGCCGAGCAGCGCTTGGAGTTCATTTTTCGTCCACGTGTAAAAAGCGCCTTCGCGTTGGAAACCTGCTGCGTCTGTGCTATCCGCATCGAGCGCAGCAAAGAAATAGCCGTCCGGATGTTGCATGTCGCGTTCCAGAAAATCAATGGTTTTTTGCAGCACCTCACGATAAAGCGGTTCGCGAAAGTGTTTGTAGGCCTGGGCGTACAAAGACAACATTTGGCCGTTGTCGTAAAGCATTTTCTCAAAATGGGGCACATGCCATCGCATATCTACCGAGTAACGCGAAAATCCACCGCCAACTGTGTCAAAAATTCCGCCCATCGCCATTTTGTCAAGCGTCAGTTTTACGTGGGTCCCGATTGTTTGGTCTCCGGTTTG
>CAZTGF010000040.1:0-7047 GCA_964612955.1 uncultured Flavobacterium sp. | reverse complement strand
GGCGACGATATTCAAAGGCCAGCCTCCGCGACCCGAAATCAGTTGGAGCGCTTTCATGTAAATGGCGTCCACATCCGGGCGTTCTTCGCGGTCCACTTTGACCGACGTAAAATCGCGGTTCATCGTCTCGGCGGCTTCTTCGGTTTCGAACACCTCGCGTTCCATGACGTGGCACCAGTGGCAAGCCGAATAACCGATGCTGATAATAAGCAGGCGGTCTTGCTCCCGGGCGTTTGAAAGTGTGTTGTTGTTCCAGGCTTTCCAGTGCACGGGATTCTGGGCGTGTTGTTGCAGGTAAAGGCTGGATTCAGAAGAAAGTTCGTTCATGGCAGTACAGTTTTAGCCCCGATGGCAGCGTAAATCCTTTTTGTAAAAAAGATTGCAGCGCACAGCGGGAATGAGCTCCCAAAAAAAAGCACCCCAAAAGGATGCTTTCTCCGGGCGTAGCCTAAAGTTACGTTTTTCCGTTAGCCGTTCAGCGCTTCAACTTTAAGTTCATCGTCTTTTAACATGTCTCTCAACATATTTTCGATGCCGTTCTTGAGCGTGAAAGTGCTCGACGGACAGCCGTTACAGGCGCCCTGAAGCACGACCTTGACGCGTTTCTCCTGCGGATCGTATGAGTCAAAGAGAATGTTTCCTCCGTCAGAAGCCACAGCGGGCCGTACGTATTCTTCTAGAATATTTATGATTTGCTGGGAAGTCGTATCGAGGTTGTCAAAATGGGCAATCTGCTGTTTTTCATCTGCCGGCGTGGTGCTGAGCAAGTCTTCGTTTACGGCCGTTCCTCCGCTCTCGATGTAATTTTTAATGAAAGTACGCAATTCCAGCGTGATCGCATCCCATTCATAAGCGTCGTATTTGGTCACAGAAACGTAATTCTGGTCGATGAAAACCTCGCGCACATACGGAAGTTTAAAGAGTTCCTGAGCAAGAGGCGAGGGTGTGGCCTGATCGATATTCTCAAACGACGCGGCTTTGCTCGTAAGTCTGCGGCTCACGACGAATTTCAGGGCCGATGGGTTAGGCGTGGTTTCGCCATATACGGTTACGGGCTGTTTTTTCACCGTCTCCGATGTCTGGGTAAATAACGGCTGTCCGCTGTTGACATAGGCTTCGATTTGCGCGGCTACGTCATCCTGAACATCGGGCCATTCCACAATGTTGTAGCGCTCGATGGCAAGGAAATTTCCGGAGATGTAAACCGTTTTTACAAACGGAAGATAGAACAACTGTTTGGCGAGCGGTGCGTCTTTGGCTTCATCGACATTTTTGTATTCGAAGCTGCCTGAAGTACTGAGAAACTCTGGGAATTCAAATTTAAGAATCGTAGGGTTTTGCGTTTCTTTTATAGTGATTTTCATAATGTTGTTGAGGTAAAGAGTAAAAACACTGCAAATTTAACAAACAAATGATGGTGCATTTGCTATATTTGAAGATTAAAAAAAAATTAACATTGCTGTAACTTTTTAGTAGGTTTTTACTTCGAAGGGCAGTTCTATTAGTACACTATGAAAAAAACTTTACTACTCCTGTTTTTTTTCGGTTTGTCAATGTCCGTGTTTGCGCAGGGAAATTTGCTTGTAACAAATTCGGACAACAGCGAATTTTACATTCCGGGTGAAACCAGCGTATACACCCTGACCGTGGCAAACATGGGGCCCGGCACCGCGACGAACGTCGTAGTAAACAACCCGATTCCGGCGGGCATCACCTACATGACCTGGTACGGAAGCAACGGATCATCCGGCGTCTATGATCCGATTGTGAATACGATCGGAAATATGGCTCCCGGAGCTATCGTTACGTACACTGTTTTTGTCGAGGTTCCCCAGTCGTTTTCGGGGCCGCTTGTGAATGAAGCGACGGTTACCAGTACGTCGATCCCGGGTTTTGTGTGTACAGAATGTACCGATACGAATCAAAAAGCCACGGGTGCCGATATTGTTGTAACCAACACGAACAACCAAACCCAATACGTGGCCGGAACAACGACGACTTATACTGTTAAAGTCCGCAACAACGGGCCGTTAAAAGCGGCGAATATCAATGTGACGAATGCGATTCCGGCCGGCATTACGAGTTTTTCGTGGTCGGGCAACGGCGCTTCGGGAACGAACGAGCCGCTTAACGACGTTATTCCGGTACTGGAGCCGCTCGAAGAGGTGATTTATACAATTACAGCAGCCATACCGGCATCTTATACGGGGAACCTCGTAAGCACGACGGCTTATACGATGACGACCTTTGATCCGTATCCGGGTTGCCCCGATTGTGTGGATACTGATACACAGGCCATAGGTGCGGATTTAAGAGCGGTGCTTACCGACAATCAGGACCACTATGTGGCGGGGACCGATAACGTGTACACGCTGGTTGTGATAAATTACGGGCCCGAGGCGGCAACAGATGTTTCGGTAAACCTTCCCATCCCGGCGGGTATTCCGGCGGCCAACTTTTCGTGGACCGGACCGGGTGGGACGAGTGGAACTGGCGCGGACCTCGACGAACTCATTCCATTGCTTGCTTCTGGAAGTACGGCTACATATACGATTACAATTGGCATTCCGGCAGGTCACACCGATCCTGTAACGGCGAACGCCTCGGTTAGCAGTCCTGTGGTCGATCCGAATCCGGGATGCTCGACATGTTCGGACACAGATACATCGAACCACGCAGATCTGGTAGTAACCAATACCGATAACCAGGCAGTTTACGTTCCGGGGGGCACGAACGTGTATACGTTTACGATCACCAATGATGGCCCGATGAGCGCCGAAAATGTTCAGATTTCGTATCCCGTTCCGGCGGGCATTACAGGCTTTACGTGGACGGCGTCCGACGGAAGTTCGGGTACAGGTGCAATTTCGCGAAATTTAAACACGTTAGCTGCCGGTACCACTTTAACCTACACGATTACGATAAACATTCCGGATACGTTCACCGGGCCACTGACCACTGCGCCTTCAGTGACGAGCGATTCATACGATGCGACCCCGCCTTGTGCAGATTGTTCCGATACCGATACACAGGCGACAAGCGGCGCTGACATCGCAGTGGTAAAAACCGACAATACAGACTTTTTCACGCCGGGCGCAACCACCACCTACACCATTACAGTAACGAATTACGGGCCCGATGCGGCTCAGGACGTGGAAGTGACCGATGCGCTTCCTGCGGGAATTTCCGCCGCCAACATGAGTTGGACGAGTCCTTCGGGTTCGGGAACAGGGGCCCTGTCTGATAATGTAGGTACGCTGGCAGCAGGAGATTCGCTTACTTATACGGTGACTGTAGATGTTCCTGCGGATTATGCTTCGGCAACACTAACAAATACGGTTCAGGTCGCGAGTTCAACAACTGACCCCGTTCCCGGTTGCGATGGTTGTACCGATACGAATGTACTCGCTGCGGCAGGAGCCGATCTTGTTGTAACTAAAACGGACAACACCGATGAATACACTATAGGAACGGCGACAACTTACCAGATTTCGGTGACTAACAACGGGCCCGCAACGGCTCAGGATGTGAGGGTTTCAGATTTGGTTCCTGCCGGTGTTCCTGCGGGTAACGTCACATGGACAGCGCCCGGAGGTCTTACAGGCACGGGTGATATGATTGTCGATTTTCCGTCGATAAATGTGGGCGAAACGCTTAATTTCACGGTGACTGTCGATATTCCCGGAACCTATGACCCCTCGACGCCGTTTGTAAATACGGTATCGGTAACAAGTGATACTCCTGATCCGAACCCGGCTTGCCCCGGATGCACGGATACGAATACGCATTCTGCCACGCCAATGGCCGATCTTGTTCTGACCAAAACCGACGGATCCCCTGTGTATGTTGCGGGAACTTCACTCGTATATACAATCACCGTGGAAAACCTCGGACCGGATGAAGCAGAAAATGTCGTTGTCTCAGATCCGCTTCCCGACGGCATTTCGGCAGGAATGATGAGTTGGACCGGACCAGATGCGAGTGCGGGAACAGGTGCATTGTCTCATGCTTATGGAACTTTGGCCGTTGGCGCTTCCCTTACCTACATGGTGACTATAAACGTTCCGGCAGATTTCGACCAGAGCGCATCTATAGTTAACGTCGCATCGGTGAGCAGCACTACGTATGATCCGGTGCCTGAATGTCCCGGATGTACAGATGAGAACGTTCCCGCACCCGAGGCGGACCTCGTGGTTTTGAAAACCGATGGGCGCAATCTTTTCTACAGCGATGAAGAAACCACTTACAGCATCACAATTTTCAACGCAGGACCGAGCGTGGCTTACAATGTTCAGGTTACCGATCCGTTGCCGACGGGCGTTTCAGAAATGTCATGGACGGCGAGTTCAGGTGAAATGGGAACCGGACCTTTGAATATGACTATTCCCGAAATTGGGGTTGGCGAGGTTGCGACATTTACGGTTACTATTAAAGTGCCGGCAAATTATCATATTTCCAATACAAACCTTGTCAATACGGTGTCGGTTTCCAGCGATACTCCGGATCCGGAACCTGCATGCCCGGGTTGTACCGATAGCAACACTTCGGCAGAGCGCTTTGTAACGGTAGAGACGAATATGTTCTCGCTTCAGGAACTCGTCGAAGATGTACTTATTAAGTCCGAATGTGCGAACGTTTCGAATTTCGTGGCTCAGGGTTATGTAGCCCACACAAATACAAACAACACCAATAGCAGCATCGGATACTTTCAAAATAACAACTCTAACTTCCCAATTGAACACGGTGTTATCATTGGAACGGCTCAGGTTCAGGGGTTTGAAGGGCATTACAGTGGCGGTAACGGCTCGCCCGGAAGTGGTTCGGGAGATGCGCAGCTTCAGCAAGTAAGTAATGCCAACGGAGGAACATCAGGCATCAACGACGTAGCTTATATACAATTTGATTTTGTACCGCTCACCGACAATTTCAGTTTCCGATTCTTATTTGCCTCGGAGGAGTATGGTCCTTACCAATGTACATTCGGTGACGTGTTTGCGTTCTTGCTTACCGATCTGGACGCACCATTGGTTCCGGGAGTAAACCCGATTAACGTGGCCGTAGTTCCGGGTGTAACACCGCCGGTTCCGGTTTCGGTACTGAATGTCCGCGACGGCGCTTATAATACAAACTGCGGCTCTGTGAATGTGGAGTGGTACGGACAGCACAACGCCGCGCTTCCTGCCAATCAGACACCCGTCAACATCCGCGGCCAACTTAAAACGATGATTGCTTCGTCTCCGGTAACGCCAAACGGAAACTATCGCATTAAGCTCGCTATTGGCGATTATCAGGATAGTATTGTGAATTCGGCCGTATTCCTCGAAGGCGGAAGTTTCAACATCGGTCAAACAAATATCAGCGGAGAAGGTTTCGATCCGAACGAATTTCCGGACCTTGTGGGCCCGGCGGCTGTTTGTCCGGGTGACACACGCGTACTGCAAGCCGGTTCGTCCGAGATTACGTCCGCGAGTTACCAGTGGTATTTTAACGATGTGCTGATTCCTGATGCTACGGATTATACCTACCTCGCCACAGAGGAGGGCGTGTATTCGGCTACGGTTTCGATCGGCGGTTCATGTCAGCAATCTGATTCGATCATCGTGGAGTATCTTCCGGACCTGCCTCTCGGAAACCCAACGACGCTTGAGTTTTGCGCAGGTGCAGCTATCGACCTGACCCAGATTGAAGCCGAAATCCTGAATGGGTTGCCGCCGTTTGAATATTCGATTCAATACCACCATACCGCACAAGATGCATTATATATCGCCAACCCGATTAGCAATTTTACCGATTATGCTCAAGGGGTTTCGGGAGAGGAGATCTTTGTGAGCGTCGAAAGCCTTATGGGCGCACCTTGTATTGGAGTGCGTTCTTTCGTGCTAGACCTGTTGCCTGCACCTACGGCTACAATCTCGATGGACGAGACCCAGTTCTGCGGCAACACAACGACGATTGAAGCGACGCTGTTAGGCGTGGGCGGAACACTGCCGTACACGTTTGTGTATGACGACGGCAGCGGGCCACAAACCATAAGCACTACGGGAACGGATACCTCGGTTACAATTTCTCTTCCCGTTTCTGCCGGAATGCATACAGTAACGCTTGTTTCTGTGGCCGATGAAAATTGTGTCATCAATGTGGCAGAATCTATAGATTATTCTGTTGGGCAGAATGCTGAAGGTTCTATTGTCGTTACAGTAGATGGTTGCGGTTATCAGGTAGAGTTCATCGGTTCGAATGCCGATGCGCCTTACACTTTTGAATACGCTATAGACGGAGGTGCCGTTCAGACAGTGAGCACGGAGGCTGCGAGCAATTCTGTTATTGTAGCGATTCCCCCGGGAACAGCTGCGGGTGCGGTGCTTGAGTTGATTTCGGTCAGCAGTAATAACTGCGTAAATCCGCAGGACGATATTGAGATTCTTCCGGCCAGCAGTGCGCCAAGCGGAACGATGACACCAAACGTCACTGCTTTGTGTGCGGGCGGAGGTGATTTCGAACTCACGTTTACAGCGACGGGCGGGGTAGGGCCATTTGAGTTTGAAGTACTTGTTAATGGCGTTTCCCAAACGGTAACGACGACAGCCACGGGCATTGGAGGTGTTTTGGCAATTCCGGCAATAACCCCCGGACCTATTGCAGTTACGTTTGTCAGCATGACAGATGCGGTATGTACCACTGTTTACAATGCAGATACTTTGCTAACCGTGAATGCACTTCCGGAAGCAGAGGTGGCACTTTCGGCAGCTACGACCTGTGAGAATACAGACGCTATTGAGGTGACGTTCACAGGTTCGAATGCGACAGCACCTTACGAATTCCATTATACAATCAATGGCGCGCCACAACCTGTATTGGTTTCCACTGGCGATTCAGCTACGATTACGCTGCCACTTACGCCAGGAGCGTATGATGTGCAAGTCGTTCAGGTAGTTTCAGGTTCGTGTTCTAACGCACAAGACGATTCCGTTACAGCAACGGTTTTCAGCCAGCCCCAAGCCACCCTTTCGGTCAGCGAGCCTTCTGTTTGCCTTGGTGCGACGGATT
>CAZTGF010000039.1:15233-19922 GCA_964612955.1 uncultured Flavobacterium sp. | reverse complement strand
CTCGCCATGGTAAAAATGGAAATGGCCGACATTTTCGTCCTTGAACAACAGTTTAACCAAGGGCTGATTTATTACGCCCAAATCGAAGAGGATTTAAAGAACGACGCCATAGGACACGAAGCCAGCCTGAAATCGGCGCGCACGAGTTATTTCAAAGGCGATTTTAAATGGGCCGAAGCGCAGTTCAAAGCACTCAAATCAGCATCGACCCAACTCATTGCCAACGATGCGCTCGAGTATTATTTATTGATGGCTGACGCGCCAAAAGATTCGCTCCGAACCGCATTGACAGCGTTCGCCAGAGCCGATTATCTGCAGTACCAAAACAAAACCGAAGAAGCCCGAAAGGCGTTTGAAACCTTGCTCGCTTCAGAATCGGACCCGGCCATAACCGGAATTTGTTTACTCAGGCTCGGCGAAATTTCGATGAATGCCCAACAGCACGAGAAAGCCCTGTCGTATTTCGCGCGCATTTTAGCCGAGTTGCCCGAAAGCATTTACCGGGACGAAGCTTATTTTTATTCGGGCAATATTTACGAGAAGCAAGGCCAGACCGATTTGGCCAAAAACCAATACGAAAAAATCATTTTTGAACATCCCGACAGCATTCACTTTGTCGAAGCGCGCACGCGATACCGCAAATTGCGCGGGGATGCGAACCTTTAAACAACAAACTGTGATAATTTACAACGTAACGATAAATATAGACGATAGCGTCCACGAGGAGTGGCTGAACTGGATGCAAACAAAGCACATTCCACAGGTTCTGGCCACGGGCAAATTTGCATCGGCCCGATTGGTGCGCGTGCTTGTAGAAGAAGAAATGGGCGGACAAACCTACGCCGCGCAATACACGTGTGAGAGCCGGGAATTGCTCGAAGCCTATTACGCCGAAGACGCGCCCGAACTCCGTGCAGAAGGACTAAGGCTGTTTGCCGATAAAATGCTCGCGTTCCGCACCGAACTCGAAGTGGTTTCAGACCATAAATAATTTTCAGATGGAAAAGGTTAAAGCCAAAAAACACCTGGGACAGCATTTTCTGACCGATGAAAACATCGCGCGAAAAATTGCCGAAACCCTTAGCGGGAACGGTTATGCGGACGTTTTGGAAATCGGGCCGGGCATGGGCGTTTTAACCAAATACCTGTTGCAGCGCAATTTTACGACGCACGTGGTGGAAATCGATACGGATTCCGTCGCTTACCTGAACGCACATTATCCGGCACTTCAGGGGCGTATTTTGTCCGAGGATTTTCTGAGGTACGACATAGGTACGTACTTTGGCGGACGACCGTTTGCAATCATAGGGAACTTTCCTTACAATATATCGTCCCAGATTGTGTTCCGCATGCTGGACCTTCGCGCGCAGATTCCCGAGTTTTCGGGCATGTTCCAAAAAGAAGTGGCCGAGCGCATTTGCGAAAAACCCGGAAGTAAAACCTACGGCATTCTTTCGGTGCTCGTGCAGGCTTTTTACGAGGCCGAGTATTTATTTACGGTAAGCGAGCAAGTGTTTAACCCGCCGCCCAAGGTAAAATCCGGCGTATTGCGACTCACAAGAAAGCCCGATTTCGCGTTGCCGTGCAATGAAAAACTTTTCTTCCGGCTCGTAAAAATGGCGTTTCAACAAAGGAGGAAAACCATTCGAAACAGCATTAAAAGCATGGAACTGTCCGAAGCGTTGCGCGCCGATGAAATATTAGACCGCAGACCCGAACAGCTCAGCGTTTCTGAATTTGTGGAACTGACTTTAAAAATCGAGGCCGATGGAATTTAAGATCAGCAAACAACTGCTCGTGCAGATTGAACAGCTCATTGCTTCGGGCCAGGACCGCGAACTTGAGTTGCTGCTTAAAGACATGCACCACGCGGACATGGCCGAGATTCTGAACGAACTCAGCTTTGACGAAGCGGCGCATATTTTTAAAATCCTCGACACCGAAAATACGGCGGAAATTCTGCTGGAACTGGACGAAGACCTGCGAGAAAACATTCTCGACCGGCTCTCGCCCAAAGAAATTGCAGAGGAACTCGACGCTCTCGAAACCAACGACGCGGCGGACATTATCGCCGAACTTTCGCCCGAACGAAAGGAAGAGGTTATTCAGGAACTACAGGACGTTGAACACGCCAAGGACATTGTGGAACTGCTGCGCTACGACGGCCGCTCAGCGGGGGGTATCATGCACAAGGAACTCGTAAAAGTCAACGAAAACTGGAATGTGTTAACATGCGTAAAGGAAATGCGCATTCAGGCCGAGAACGTTTCGCGCGTGCATTCGATTTACGTCGTCGATGACGAAGACCGTTTAAAAGGGCGGCTCTCGTTAAAGGATTTGCTTACCACATCGACCAAAAAGCCGATTAAAGACGTTTACATTCAAAAACTCAATTGGGTAAAAGTTGACACCGAAGACGTAGAAGTAGCGCGCATCATGCAGAAGTACGATCTCGAGGCGATTCCCGTAGTGGACGAAATGAGCCGGCTCGTGGGCCGCATCACAATCGACGATATTGTAGATGTAATCAAGGACGAAGCCGACAAAGATTACCAGCTTGCGGCCGGTATTTCGCAGGACGTAGAGGCCGATGATACGATTAAGCAACTTACACGTGCGCGTTTGCCGTGGCTCGTACTTGCGCTTTTGGGCGGATTTGTGAGCGTTCGCGTACTCGGTTTGTTCGAAGGTGCGATGCTCGAACACGGAGAATTGTTCTTTTTTACGCCCCTGATTGCAGCGATGGCGGGAAATGTGGGTGTACAGTCTTCGGCGATTATCGTGCAGGGTTTGGCCAATGATTCGCTGAGCGGCTCGCTCGGCCATCGGTTGGTGAAGGAACTTTCGCTAAGTTTGCTCAACGGAGTGCTGCTCGGGCTGATTTTGTTTGCCGGGAGCCATTTTTTGCTCGATTTCGACGCCGTTTTGGGAATTATTGTAACGCTGGCTCTGATTGCGGTAATTGTACTTGCGTCGCTGATTGGGACGTTCGTACCGATTTTACTCGATAAATTCAACATCGACCCGGCTTTGGCCACGGGACCGTTCATTACCACGAGCAACGATATTTTCGGGATTCTCGTGTACTTTACGATCGCAAAAATCGTTTTAGGTTTTTAAGCGAAATATACGGTTAAGGGCATTGTTTTTGCTCAAACACGCGTTTTGTTCCCAAATTCCGATAATGCCAAGATGAAAAAGTTTCTGCTATTGTGTTTGTTTTTTGTGACAATCGGTGCTACGGCCCAGATTGATCGCGGCAATCGCGCACTGAACATCTCGCCAATGGATTTACCGCCTTTGCCCGAAATAAAGCCAGAAGACAAACCGGAAGCGCCAGAGAAGGATCCGCTGTTCGTTCCGCCGTCCATTCACGGAGAACCGTCCAACAACCGCGGCGGTATTGTGATTGAGGACAAAATGCAGTTTCCTTCGGCCAAACCCAAATTTGTGAATCCGGGCAAAGAAATAGAAGACCGGCTTAACAAACGCGGCGATGGCGAGCTTTACAAGGTGCTTCGAAAAAACCAATACCTCGGCGATTTCAGAACAACAGCCAAAAAAGTTAAGGTGTCTTACCGCGATCACGAATATGTAGATGGCGACCGCATTCGCGTTTGGGTAAACGACCGCATTGTTAAGGATGTGATTTACCTGAACAGTTCGTTTCAGGGATTCGATCTGGATTTGGCTCCTGGTTTTAACAAGATCGATTTTGAGGCGCTCAACCAGGGAACATCGGGTCCGAATACGGCAGAATTCCGCGTGGTAGACGACCAGGGGAATCTTATTTCTTCGAACCGATGGGATTTGGCCACCGGGTTTAAAGCAACGATCATCATCGTTAAAGAAGAATGAAAAAAATACTTCACATCGATTCCAACCATCCGCTGCTGGCCGAATCACTTGCTGCAGCCGGATTTGAAAATATTTTCGCTTACGATTTGTCGCGGACCGAGATCGAAGCCCGTCTGGACGGCATTCACGGCATTGTAATCCGAAGCCGATTTCCTGTAGATGCTGCGTTTTTGGACAAAGCCTCATCACTCGAATTTATTGCGCGCGTAGGAGCAGGACTGGAAAATATCGACACCGCCTATGCCGCTAAAAAAAACATAGCGTTGTTTGCCGCACCCGAAGGAAACAGAAACGCCGTGTCCGAACACGCGTTGGGAATGCTGCTTTCGCTGATGAACCGTCTGAAAATCGCCGATAGAGAAGTCCGAAACGGCATTTGGCTGCGGGAGGAAAACCGCGGATATGAAGTCGACGGAAAAACTATTGGTCTTCTGGGGTACGGAAACATGGGAAAGGCGTTTGCCAAAAAACTGCGCGGCTTTGATTGCGAAGTGCTTTTCTACGACATTCTTACCGGAATCGGGGATGGAAACGCCACTCAGGTTTCGCTCGACCTATTGCAGAAACGCGCCGATATCGTTTCGCTCCACCTGCCGTACACAGCCCAAACCCACCATTTTGTGAACGAGGATTTTATCGCAGGTTTCGAAAAGCCGTTTTGGCTCATTAATACGGCGCGGGGCAAAAACATAGACACGACGGCCCTGGTTTCAGCGCTCGTATCGGGGAAAATTCTCGGAGCCGGTCTCGATGTGCTCGAATACGAAAAATCCTCTTTTGAAGCGCTCGACGACATTCCGGGCCCGCTTGCGTATCTTTTTCAAAGCGATA
>CAZTGF010000039.1:0-15133 GCA_964612955.1 uncultured Flavobacterium sp. | reverse complement strand
TTTGAAGCGCTCGACGACATTCCGGGCCCGCTTGCGTATCTTTTTCAAAGCGATAAGGTGTTGCTTAGTCCGCACATCGGGGGCTGGACGCACGAAAGCAATGAAAAGCTCGCTCAAACGATCGCGACAAAAATCATCGGACATTATTTTCCAGCGGATGCGCCAACCCACCGCGGCCGCGTTACCGGATTGGGAGGTTTTTTCTTTAAGGCTGCGGATGCGGATGCGCTCAAAAAATGGTACGCCGAACACCTTGGTCTTGCCGTGGACGACTATGGTTGCACTTTTTGGTGGCGGGACGAAAATGGCGACAAAGCCTCTACGCAGTGGTCCGTTTTTAAGCAGGACACTTCCTACTTCGGCCCATCTGAAAAGCCGTTTATGCAAAATTTTCGCGTCGATGACCTCACGAGTCTGCTTGTTGATTTAAAAGAAAAAGGCGTTGAAATTCTGGGCGAACCCGAGTGTCATGATTACGGAAAATTCTGTTGGATTCTGGATCCGGAAGGCAACAAGATTGAACTTTGGGAACCTATTGACAGCGCCTTTCTGTGATGGAAAACGCGGAACGACGGTTTTATCTGACGGTGATTACGCTGCAACTCGCGGCGATTTTGGTGTTGTCGGTTTCGGCGCTTTGGCCCGGAAATTCTCCTTTTTCGATTTGCCTGTTTCAAACGCTGACGGACCTTCCTTGTTTTAGTTGCGGAACCACGCGCGCGATGGCTTCGCTGGCAGAAGGAAATTTCGCCGCATCCGTAGGGTACAATCCGCTTGGTTTAGTACTGGCGTTCGGGTTTCCGGTGGTGGCGCTTTGGGCGTTCCGCGATATGGCAGCTGAAAACGCAAGCCTGTACCGGTTATGGAAAAAACACTACCGGGGCATTCTGATCGTTACGTTTGCGCTTTTGGCCGTAAATTGGGTGGTGAAGTTGGTTTAGAGCTCGTCTTTCTTTTCCAGTTTGCGCTCGAGTTCGGCCTGAAATTCTTCCATGACGGGCTTTACCGTGGATTCGGGCAAGTCCGCAATGCGGATGTACATTAAACCATCGACCGAATTGTTAAACAGCGGATCTACGTTAAACGCCACCACTTTCGCATTTTGCTTGATGTACTTTTTAATCAGAACGGGAAGGCGCAACGTTCCGGGTTCTACTTCGTCGATGATTTTGTCGAATTTGTTCAAATCGGCCTCGGCTTCGTTAAACACAAAATCTTTATCGGCATCCTTGATTTTTACTTTGAACTCCTTTTTCGGCATCACGTACTGCGCCACGTACGGGTCGTAATAATGCGATTTCATAAACTCGATCATCAGCGATTTCGAAAAGTCCGAAAACTGATTGCTTATGCTTACGCCACCAATCAGATATTTGTGCTCGGGAAAACGCAGCGTTGTATGAACAATGCCTTTCCACAACAAAAACAGCGGCATGGGCTTCTGTTGGTATTCGCCCACGATAAATGCGCGGCCCATCTCTATGCTGTTGCGCATCATGTCAAAAAGTTCGGGCTCAAACCGGAAAAGCTCATTCAGGTAAAAACCGCTAATTCCGAATTTGGCGAAAATTTCGGCCCCTAACCCCATTCGGTAAGCTCCGGCAATGCATTTGGCATCGTCGTCCCACAAAAACATATGGTGGTAATAACTGTCGTATTGGTCCAGGTCGATGGGTTTGTTCGTGCCTTCGCCAACCTCGCGGAAAGTCACCTCGCGCAACCGTCCGATTTCGTGAAGAATGCCCGGAATATGGTGGGCCGGCGTTAAAAACACCTCGTAATTCTTGCTGTGGGTGAGTCGCAGATTCAATCCGCGCAACTTTTCAACCTCGGCGCACATCTGGGACATATCAGAAGGACCTGCAATTTTCTTAGGGCTTCGGGACAGTTTCAGCGATGAAGTCGTCGGCAAAAAGGACGCTTCTTTTTCAAACGCCCGCGCGAGCATATACGTTTTGCGCCTTAGGAAGGCCGCGTATTCGTCTAACGTCTGGTGTTCGTTTTGTTCGGCTACAGAAATCGGTTTCCCGATGCGTACTTTAATTACACGGTTCTTTTGGGTCAATAGTTCCGATGGCAATTTCGCTGTTCTGAGCGTGTCGCTGATTTTGGAAAGCAGGTAAAAAAACCGGCTGTTTTTTGCGTGAAAGTAAATAGGCACTACGGGAACCTGCGCTTTTCTGATCACTTTGATCGCGCCCTCTTCCCAGGGGCGGTCCACGACGAGTTTTCCGTCTTTATAGGTAGATACTTCGCCGGCCGGAAACAAGCCCAGGGGTTTGCCTTCGCTCAAATGCCGCAGCGTTTCCTTTAATCCTACCACGCTTGATTTTTCCTTGAGGCTCTCAAACGGATTCACGGGCATGATGTAAGGCTTAAGCGGTTCGATTCGGTGCAACAGAAAATTTGCGACGATTCTGAAATCCGGTTCGCGGTCCAACATGAGTTTAAGAAGCAAAATACCGTCGATGCCACCGAGCGGATGATTGGAAATCGTGATGTAAGATCCGTCCTTCGGCAGTCGTTTAAGGTCTTCTTCGGGAATTTCGAACCGAATTTGAAACTCCTCGAGAATCGCGTTTAAAAATTCTGTTCCGCTCAGGTGTTTTTTTCGGTCGTAGATTTTGTTCAGGGTAGAAATTTTGAGCGCTTTCATGAGCATCCAGCCCGCGAAAGTGCCAAAAATCCCATATTTGTCCGCGTGAATTGCCTTGGCAACCTCTTT
The DNA here is from genome assembly GCA_964612955.1 of uncultured Flavobacterium sp. Taxonomy (GTDB): domain Bacteria; phylum Bacteroidota; class Bacteroidia; order Flavobacteriales; family Flavobacteriaceae; genus Flavobacterium. Next base: position 12,408 of record CAZTGF010000039.1, on the reverse strand, counting down.
AGCCGTGACTAACCCCATCTTGTTTGTTTGGCGCAAAGATAGCAAAATTCGCCTTAGCTAAAGGCCCGATATTATTCGGAATCGAGCCGCATTTTTACTATTTTTGGCCCACGCTTTACCCATGAAAATCATCTCCTATAACGTTAACGGCATACGCGCAGCCATTTCCAAGGGTTTCGTCTCCTGGCTTCAACAGGCCGATCCCGATGTGATTTGTTTGCAGGAAATTAAGGCGACGCACGAGCAAATTCCGCTACTCGATTTTGAACTTGCCGGTTATCCGTACCACTATTGGTATCCGGCCCAGAAAAAAGGATATTCGGGCGTTGCAATTCTATGCAAACAAAAGCCAAATCACGTGCATTTTGGCACCGGCATCGAACATATGGATTTTGAAGGCCGAAACCTGCGCGTGGATTTTGACGATGTTTCGGTCATGAGTCTTTATTTGCCCTCGGGGACGAACATTGCGCGCCTGGACCACAAGTTTAAATACATGGACGATTTTCAGGCTTACGTAAGCGAACTCCGCCGCGATTTTCCAAACCTCGTTATCGGTGGTGATTTTAACATTTGCCATCGGGCCATTGACATTCACGATCCGATCAGAAATGCGCGCGTCTCAGGATTTTTGCCCGAAGAACGCGCCTGGCTCGATGCGTTTCTCGAAAGCGGATTCATCGATTCGTTCCGGTATTTTAATCCGAACCCGCACCAATATACGTGGTGGACGTACAGGGCCGGCGCCCGTGCGAATAACAAAGGCTGGCGTCTGGATTACCTGCTTGCGAGTCAGGAATTGGCCCCGCGGTTAAAACGCGCGCTGATTTTGTCCGATGCGGTTCATTCAGACCATTGCCCGGTATTGCTCGAAATTGACTAATTAAAACAACGTGATATGATAAAAAAAGTAGTTTTGGGATTGCTCGTGATTGGTTTGAGCAGCTCCTGCGTTTCCAAAAAGATCTATACCGATCTCGAAAATAAATACGCGGCACTTAAGCGCGAACAACGCAAAATGTCTGAAGCGAACGATGCGTTGCTCAAGGAGAAAAACCAACTTGCACTCGACCAGGACAGACTCAATGCGGAACTCACCCAGTTGCGTGCAGATCGCGATAAACTCCGCGCCGATTATGCTGCTTCTGAAGGAAACCTGAAGTCGCTTCAGGATGCTTATTCGGCACTCGAGAAAAATTCGGGTCAGGAACTTCAGAACAACATGCGCCAAAACCGTGAATTGCTCGCCCAACTCGAAGCTAAAGGAAAAGCGCTTGCAGCAGAACAAGACCGTCTGAACAAACTCAAAAACGATCTTCAGGCTTCTTCTACGCGCCTTGCAGAACTCGAGTCGATGATCGCGGCCAAGGATGCTTCGATGCGCAAACTCAAAGAAACGCTTTCGCGCGCATTGAACAGTTTCGAGGGCAAAGGTTTGACCGTAGAACAAAAAAACGGCAAGGTGTACGTATCTATGGAGAACAAACTGTTGTTTTCTTCGGGAAGCTGGGCTGTGGGAACTGAAGGTCGCCGCGCGGTGGTTGAAGTAGGAAAAGTACTGGCCGATAATCCTGAGATTTCCGTGCTTATCGAAGGCCACACGGACGATGTTCCGTACGCAGGTTCGGGCCCTATCTCAAACAACTGGGATTTGTCTACCAAACGCGCCACGTCCATTGTAAACATTCTGGCCGAAAACAAAGCGATTAATCCGCAAAACCTTACCGCCGCGGGCCGCAGTGAATTCGCACCCATCGCGCCGAATACAACCGCAGACGGAAAAGCCAAAAACCGCCGCATTGAAATTATCCTCACACCAAAACTTGACGAGATTTCAAGAATGCTCGAACAGATTTAAACCGATTTAAACAGAAGGAAGCCCGGATTTACCCGGGTTTTTTTATTTAACGGCCATCTTGGTTGAGAATGTTTTTGCGTCGGCATCGGTTAGCGTCAAAAGGTATAAACCCGTTCTTAGATCGTGTTGCAGATTGGCGGCGCTGTTCACGGTTTGCTCATTTACGAGTTTTCCCGAAACGTCGAATATTTGCAGTTGCGCCGGAAAACGCAGATTTTGTACCGACAGCGCAAAACTTCCGCCATTCGGATTCGGCGACAACGAAACTGCATTTAAAGAGGCGTCTGGTGTGGACAAATCCGCATCGGTAATCTTGTAGATCGCTGTGCCTTTTTGTACGTAAATTTCGCCCGACGCATCCTGTCCGAACGTCATAATAGAACCCGAGGGCAATCCTGTGGCAAACGTTATTGCGCCGTTTGGGTCTACAGTACCTATCTGGCCGCTGCAAAAATCGCCAAAAAAGTACAATCCCGTAAAATTCGGATAGGTGTTACCCCGGTAAACATAGCCTCCCGTGATAGAGCAACGCCCGCCGCTGTGGTTGTATTGGGCAAACGGCATCTCGAGCGTAGAATCTCCAGGACAGCCTGTGTTGTTGTAAATCTGGTTGCCTTCGTAGCAGCGCCATCCAAAGTTGAGCCCGGGGGTAAGCGGAAATAAAACGCGGTTAATTTCTTCGAGTGCATTCTGTCCTACATCGGCAATCCACAAATCACCTGTGAGCGTGTCGAATGAAAATTTCCACGGATTTCTGAGTCCGATGGCCCAGATTTCATCGTTTCCATTTGCTCCTACGAAAGGGTTTGTCGCCGGATTCGCATACGGAGCTGCACCGTCCACATCGATCCTGAGCATTTTTCCAAGGTTGTCGTTGATGTTTTGCGAGCGGTTTCCGGGATCGCCACCGCTGCCGCCATCTCCTGTGCCAATATACAGATAACCGTCGGGGCCGAATGCCAGCGATCCTCCGTTGTGGTTTGTGAACGGTTGTGGGATTACCATCAGAACCTGGGCCGATGCGCTGTTTGCCAGGTTAGGGTTCGATGCGCTTCTCGAATACCGCGCGATGACCGTAGCTCCGTCGCCGCTTCTCGTGTAATTCACATAGAAATACCCGTTGGTTTCGTATTGTGGATGAAAGGCCAGACCCAGCAATCCGCGTTCGCCCCCGCTAACGACAAGGGATGAAATATTTAAAAACGGATCAGTGGCAATGGAGCCGTCGGGCCCGATGATGCGAATGAGTCCGCCCTGTTGTACGACGAACAAACGTTCATCGCCTGCGTGAGCCATAGCCACGGGAGCGTTCAATCCGGAAGCAAACGGTTCCAGAACGATGGTTTGAGCGCTAAAAGCCCATCCGAAAAGCAGTGTAAAGAGTACAGTTGTTTTCATGTTTTTTGTTTTTAATACTAAAGGTAAACAATTCTGAAATTGGGAGTTATAATGTATTTCAACACATTACAGTTTGGATTTCTTAAATTTTGTTTAAATGGTGTTTTTGGTCGTTTAATTTGGCTTTGTACCGATGGAACGCTGTTTGTGCTGTACCGCTCAATATCTTTGCACTTAGAAACACAAAAACAATGTTTCTCCGTTGAGCCCCAGCGGTTTTAAAAACTTAACCATGTATTACTTTAGCAGGCTGCTGCAACCCTCCGCATTTCAAGACGTAAGAAATCCCCCACGTTTTACGCCCTTGTTCCCTTTGTTTCTAAAATTCTGCAAATCTTTGAATTACAATTAGTTGAGATTCTGTTGTATCGGATTTCCTATTAATTCGCATTTGTAAGAATAAAATTATTGTTAACAGATATTTGTGCATTTCATCGGCATTTTTATACATTTGGTCGATAAATGCATTAAACCAAACAAACCTACTAAAATGAAAAATTCTACTTTTTATTCGCTCACGTGGCTTTCAGTGCTGTGGCTTTTGCTAAGCAGTTCTCAGAGTTTCGCTCAGCAGGAGATTTGCGCGCCTGTGGGGGAGCCCGTGATTTTACAGGGCTACGATAATATTTTCTACGACCATGATTGGGGGCGTGGCACCACTGCAGGCCTGAATACGATATCTGGCGCAAATGGCACCACCTATGTGGCCAATGACAGTCAAACGACGCACTATTGGTATCGCCGTCGCGGTCTTATCTTCGGCGGACTCTACGAAACTAGGTACTTCAAAGTTATCCGCACCTCACGCGGTCCAAGCACCATCAACGCGCCCGCTGCCATCTGCGGTGCCGGGCAAGTAACGCTATCTGCCACAGGCGGAGCGCTCGTTTCCGGTGGTCGGTACCAATGGGGAACCGGCAATGTAGCGGGCCAGAACATCATACAAACAGGAACATCATCAACATACACTGCTTACTGGTTAACGGCAACCACGACCTATTGGGTGCGCACCATCGATGACAATACGGTGAGTCCGTGTAGCACAACCTCGCAGGCCAAGTTCCACACCGTTACAGTGAACACGCCTTCGAGTCCGCCTACGTGGATATCCGGAGGCGACAGCACCTGTTCGGGCGCGCCTATTACAATTACTGCTCAGGGCGCCGGGCTCAGTTCTGGAGCTGCGTACCAGTGGGGTACGGGGACTACCGTCGGCAATAATGTGATCAACGGCCAAACCGGCCAGAGCCTTACGGTGAGCCCCACCGCGAATACAACTTATTGGGTGCGCGTCAAAGATAACGGACTGTGTGGTTTTACTAATGGCGTTACAAAATCTATTACCGTAACTCCCGCCTCAACAGCGCCTACATCCATAAGCGGAGCCGATGCGTTTTGTATTGGAACGGGGGGCACTACGCTTTCGGCTCAAGGCGGTCATCATGCCAATGGGGCAGTTTACCAATGGGGTACGGGCAATACACCGGGCCAAAATATCATTTCGGGCGTAAACTGGAACGGCTATCACGTAAACCCAACGGTAACAACTACCTATTGGGTACGCCGTTACGATGCCGGCTGTGGATCGTACACCGCAGCGGCCGTTAAAACGGTTCAGGTAAACAAGCCGTCTGTTCAACCTACGGGTATCGAAATTGTAGGTGCGAGTTGCTCCGGTAGCGGGTACCAGTTTAAAGCCATCGGCGGAACCCAGGGCACAAGCGCGGTGTACCAATGGGGAACGGGCTGGACTGTCGGACAAAATATCATCGCGAATTCAAACAGCCAGACGATTACGTTGAATCCGGCACCGTATACGGGTGTTTGGGTGAGATTTCTAGACAGTTCGCCCTGTGCGGCTCAGAACTGGGGCGCGTACTTTACGATGCCTGCCACGGTTTCTGTAAACAACACGGACTTTGGCGATAACGAATGGCGCGCTTACGGTTTTGCGGGTGGAAATATTTCGCTGAACGGAACCCTCCGCGGACATTATACAATGACGGGTTTGAACTTTAACACTGCTACAGGTACGGCTGGGTGGTCTACAACGGGAACGCCTTCTTCGGCCTTAGGTTGGAACGGATGTTCAGTGCCGAGCGATGAATTTGCAATGACGATTAAACGCCGCGGCTTCCCGTGCGGACGTTACCAACTCACGATGAATGACTGGGACGATGCAGCTCAGGTTTACGTAAACGGCAATCTGGTCTGGAGTTGTAGCGTTTGGAACGGTGCGAATTCTTGCAGCGGAAATGTCGGGCAGTTTAACCTCGATGCTACTTCAACGATCGAAGTGCGTTTTAAGGAAGACGGCGGCCATGCTATTGCAGCCCTGAGTTTCAACAAAGTGGATGTGGCCCCAACGGCTCCTACTTCGGTTACAGCCAGCCAATCGACGGTTTGTGCGAATGCTCCCGTAACGCTCACGGCCTCCGGAGGCAGTAACGGAACCTTTGGTATTTACCAGTGGGGACGCGGTTCAGCGCCTAACAATATTCTTGGCGCGAGTACAACGCCCACGTTTGTAGTGAATTCACCTACAAGCAGCAGTTACTGGGTAAGACGCATCGACTCGCATTGCGGGAATGCTACGGCAGCGGTTTCGGTATCGGTGAGCATTTTTACAGCGCCTACCAACCCAACAACGCTTACGGCAAGCACCAATGGCATTTGTCCGGGAACGGCCGTAACACTTACAGCCGCAGGTGGCAATACCGGTGCAAACGGACAGTTTCAGTGGGGTAGCGGAACAGTTTCCGATGCAAACGCCATTGTAACCACAACAGCTGCAACGCTTGTTGTAACGCCATCGGCCACGACGACTTATTGGGTAAGACGCATCGATCCGATATGTGGCACCGCTACAGCGCATCGTTCTGTTGTAGTTACGATGGCTGGCGCCGGGCCTGTAGGAAGTGTATCGCCCTCATCGCAGACTATTTGCAGAAACAGCGTTCCGACTCAAAACATTACCCATAACACAGGGAATAACATTGTAGGATGGCAAGTGGCCGATAACTCCGCCTTCACGCTGAACCTGCGCGAAATTAGTTTTACGGGTCAGGCGCTCACGCCGGCGATGATTGGTGCTTTAACTCAAACTGCGTATGTAAGAGCCGTCATCCAGGGGAATTGCGAACAGATTTACTCGCCTCATGCTACGATTTCGGTACCTGAGCCTGTAGTTTACAATGGGAGCTGGAGCGGTCCTGTGAGTGCGGCGACCCCCGTAATTATCGAATCTGATTACGTAATGCACGCCGACATATCTGTGTGTGATTGCGAAGTTAAGAACGGCGCAACGATGACGATTCCCCAGGCCAAGACTTTAAGGGTGAAGCGAAATATCGTTGTGGCACCCGGTTCGTCTCTCGTCGTAGAGAACAGAGGAGGAATCCTCCAGACCGATGACGATGCCGTGAACAGCGGGGAAATCACGCACAAGGTAACATCGACACGGATGAAAAACTTTGATTTTTCGTATTGGTCCTCGCCCGTAACGGGAATCACGCTAAAACAGCTATCGCCCGCAACGCTGCACGACAAATACTATGAGTTCAGTCCTGTGATTAACAACTGGGTCGTAATCCCTCAGGGCAACGGGCAAATGGAAGCTGGCCGCGGTTATATCGTTCGCGCGCCACAAGGCTGGTCCCCGAACAACGCTACACAAGGACGTTATACTGCGCATTTTACAGGCGTTCCGAATAACGGCGTGGTTCAGGCCCCGCTCCAAAAAGGAAACTCGGCGTTTAACTTAATCGGAAACCCGTATCCGTCTGCTATTGATGTGGATTTATTTGTCACGCATGCGGCTAACGAAAACCTTATTAACGGAACAGTGTACCTGTGGACGCACAATACATCGATCGCACCCGCTACCGGCGGTACGTACCAATACACGGTGGACGATTACGCAAAATACAACCTCACAGGCGGCGTAACCACTGGTGCCACGGGCAATATCGTCCCCACGGGCAAGATTGCGGCCGGACAAGGATTTTTTGTTCAGATGAACCCGGCTTTGGCAAACGGAACCTACAGCGCGACATTCAATAACAGTATGCGCGAACGCAACCACATCGGACAGTTTTTCCGCTCGAGCGGCAGCAATGATTCAGATTCGGATTCCGATTCAGACGTACAGCCGCAAACCGGACTCGAAAAACACCGTCTTTGGTTAGACGTAACAAACGAGAATGGCGCATTTAACCAAACCCTGGTCGGCTATATTGAAGGTGCTACAAATGGTCACGACAGACTGTTCGACGGCGCTGTATTTTCGGCTGCGAATGTGGTAAGTTTGTACACGATGGTCGACAACGCTCAAATGTCAATTCAGGGTAGGGCATTGCCGTTCAACACTTCTGATGTTGTGCCTTTGGGTTTCAAATCGACGATTGCCGGCCAATTCAGCATCAGTTTGTCTCAGTTCGATGGATTGTTTGCAGCCCAGAATGTTTACCTGTTCGACCAACAAACGCAAACCTATCACGATCTTAAAGAAGGGGCTTACACGTTCCTGACCTCGCCCGGTACATTTGAAAACCGCTTTGAACTGCGCTACGCAAATCAGACACTTGGCACAGGCGATTACGTTACAGGCGCTGCAGCCGTTCAGATCATTGCCGATGGAACTGCAATCCGCGTAAGAAGTTCTGAAGAAATTGCAGAAGTTGCCGTGTTCGATTTAACGGGCCGGATTCTGCTGCGCGAAGGTCGCCTTTCCGGAACTCAGTTCGATTCGCGCGATTTAAACTGCGCCACTCAGGTCGTTGTCGTACATGTGAAACACGCCACCGGATTTGTACACACCCAAAAAGTAATAGTAAATCCTTAAATAGGAATTGCCGATACCGCTGATGAGCCCGCTTTAACGAGCGGGTTTTTTTATGCGCGTTTTAAAAGGACACTCACGGCATTTCCACCAAAACCTACGGCATTCACGAGAATGTAATTCAGAGGTCGGTCCGATGCGTCGTTCGCATAAAACGGCGTCCCGATAAATTTCTGGCGTTCGAGCATCTGAACTCCAATGGCTACACTCATCATGCCCGATGCGCCAAAACTGTGTCCGGTCTTCCACTTTGTCGAAGTAAGCAGCGGGAGCCTTGTGCCAAACACGTTTTGAATGGCCCGGAATTCGGTCAGATCGCCTTTAATCGTGCCCGGAGCGTGCATAATGATGGCGTCCACCGAATCGGCGCCGATACACGAAACCGCCATTTGCATAGATTTTTGAAAACAGACAGCCTCGGCCGAAATCGACGTACTGTTTTGCAGCAATTCGGTCGCGAATCCGATATTCTGAACAATCGCGCGAGCGTTGGGGCGAATGCCGCTTTCAATCGCAGCCACAATTGCAGCTTCGGCCAAAACTAGCGCGTTTCTCGTCTTCTTAAGTTCGAGTGCGCGGCACGGAAACCGGTCTTCCCGGGAGTAAATCTTAAGCGCGTCTAGTTGGGCCATCGTAAAACCGGTAAGCGGGGCTTCACTTCCGCCTACGAGAAATTTATCGGCCAAACCCGATTGCAGCCAAACCGCTCCATTGAGTAATGCGTGCAACGAGGTGGAACACGTAATCGAGTGCGAAATCTCGGGCCCGGAGGATTGCAAATCGTGCGCTACCCACGAGGAAATATTGCCAAGCGTCGTCGTAGGAGAGGAAAGCGTTGGTGTTTTCCGGGTGTCGAGATAAGCAGCGTGGTGGTTTTCAAATAATTGGGTCGCGCCCCGCGATGATCCGAGATTGACGCCAAAATAATCAGCAGTTGTCCATTTGGCTTCAGAAACCGCGTTGCGGGCCGATGCGATGGCGTATAACACAGACGGATCGAGCGATTTGTATTTAGGTTTTTCGATTAGCAACTGCCCGATCAAAGCCCGCGAAGTTGCGTCGAGTTCTGATACCCAGTGGGGTTTGCCATTGAAGGGGCGTTTTTCGAACATTGGGTCCTCAGCGGTGGCATTGCGCCAAATTTGTTCGCGTTCGGTTCCCAGCGCAGAAACGGAACCCAAGCCCGTGATTGAAAAGGGTTGCATGGTTTTCATGTCAGTTTTCTGCAAATTCATCAACGGCTTGTTTTATTTTTTCGTAGACCGAATCCAGTTGGGCATCGGTAATAATATAAGGAGGAAGTATGTACACGATGTTCCCGACAGGCCGCAGCACAATGCCGTTTTGAATGAAAAAATCGTATAATTTGTTTCGCAATTTGCCGTAATAACTTGGCTCGGCCCCTGTTTTTAGTTCCACGGCAGCAATAACGCCAAGACATCGGGCCGATGAAACCTTTGGATGTTCATTCATCTGCGCGATAAACGCCTCGTGCTTTTTTGAAATCCGTCCGATGTTTTGTTGGGTCTCGGGTTTGGAGAGCAATTCAAACGAAGCAAGCGCGGCCGCACAACCCGTAGGATTTGCCGTAAAAGTATGGCCGTGAAACAATGCCTTGTTAATGTCGTCGCTGTAAAACGCATCGAAAATCTGATCCGAAAACGTCGTGATTGCCATAGGAATCGTTCCGCCTGTGAGCGCTTTTGACACACAAATCATGTCCGGATGTTCGCTAAGGTAATCGCAGGCGAAGGTTTTTCCGGTTTTGCCAAAGCCCGTCATGACTTCATCGGCAATGGTGAGAATGTTGTTCTCGCGACACATGCGGATCAATTTATCGAGAACTCCCGGCTCGTACATGACCATTCCCGCAGCGCCCAAAACCAGTGGCTCAAAAATGAAAGCCGCACAACCGTGGGCAGCCATAGCCGATTCTAATGCATTAAAGCAAGTTTCTTCCGCGCCCGGAACCGGAACCGGAATGCGCACCACATCGATAAACATTCCCTGAAACGCCATCGTGTAAAGCGAAATGCCACTCGCCCCCATGGCTGCAAATGTATCGCCGTGAAATGCGTTTTCGAACGCGATAATGGTTTTGCGCTGTTCGCCTTTGTTGTAAAAATACTGGAGCGATGCTTTAATCGCGACTTCGACAGCCGTGGAACCATTGTCCGAGAAAAACACTTTGTTCTGGTTTTGGGGCAACATCGACAAAAGTTTCTCCGCTACGGCTATCGCGGGTTCGTGCGTAAACCCGCCAAAAAGTACGTGCTCCAGCCTTGTCATCTGGCGGTACACGGCATCGGCGATAAATGTGTTCGAATGGCCGAACGGATTTACCCACCACGAAGCAATGGCATCGATATAAACCTTGCCGTTTTCGTCCGTGATTTCTGCGTCTTTGGCGCTTTTGACAACGATTGGTGCGGTCGCGGTTTTGTGTTGGGTGTACGGATGCCACACGTAAGCGGCGTCTTTCTGGCTCAGATTCATGAAGATAAGGCTAATAGGTTCGGTCTGAAAATTTCGGCGTATTCCAAAACAACGTTATTGTCAAAATAAGGTTCGTCTGCGATGCGTCCTAAAACAGGAAGTCCGGTTTTACTTAGAATGACGGATTCGCTGTCCGGGTTTTCGTTTCCTGAAAACACAATTCCGGCGATGTTGAGGTTGCGGGTTTTAAGCGCTTCCACTGTGAGCAGGGTATGGTTGATGCTTCCGAGATAATGGCGGGATACGAGAACCACAAGGTAATCGGGTTTAATCAAGTCCGCAATCGTATCGGTATCGTTTAGCGGAACCAGTAAACCGCCCGCGCCTTCGATGACGAGATGGTTCCGGCTTTTGGGCTCTTTAATCTTTTCAATCGAAAGTTGTGTATTTTCCATCCGGGCCGATGCGTGAGGAGACGCCGCCGTTTGCAATGCGTAGGCGTTTTCGTGAATGACGGTTTTGGAGTTGCTCAGCAATCGCTTTAAGGTGTGACTGTCAGATTGTTGCAGATCGCCGGCCTGAACAGGCTTCCAGTAATCGGCCTGAAGTGCTTCGGTAATAATGGCAGCGGTAACGGTTTTGCCAACGCCTGTGGAAATGCCCGTAACAAAGAGTTTCATGCATGCGGATTTGCACAAAGATAAGCACCGGTTTTAAGGTTCTGAAATTTTGCGTAATTTAAACCGTAAAACCACCCAAATGCAATACGTAACTCTTCCGCCTTACCTTAAAGCACTTGCGATATCGCTGCTTGTTATTGTTATTATTTTCGTGATGGTCATGGGCAAGACCATTTTGGTTCCGGTTCTCGTTTCCGGCTTTATGGCCATGGTGCTCGTTCCGTTTTGTGAGCGGCTCGAAAGCAAAAAAGTGCCGCGTTCCATTGCTGCATTTATTGCCGTACTGATTATGCTTATCGGGGTTGTCGGCGTTGTTTATTTTTCGGTGAAGCAAATCCAGAGTTTTGGCGACGATATGGAAACGAATTTTGTTGAGAATCTCGATAAATTCGCCAAGCGAGTCAATGCTTACAGCCACGAACACTTAGGCATGGATCTCAATTTAGGCGACGGCATAGAAATGAGCCAGATTGTAGAACTGTTGTCGACATCAGAAAACGGCATGTCCTCGGTGGTGTTGGACGTGCTCTCGACGATTGGCGACGTGTTGCTGCTGCCCGTTTTTGTGTTTTTTATGCTCATTTACCGCGACCATTTCTGCGTGTTTGTCATGAAGGTGTTTAAACGCGAGCCCAATTCGGTGCTCATGGAACACGTGCGCAACATCCGCCATATCGTTCATGCTTATCTCGTAGGCGCCGGAAAGGTTATGATTATTCTGGCCATTGTAAATACCGGGATTCTGATGCTGCTCGGCGTAAAACACGCGATTTTCTTTGGAGTGCTGTCCGGATTGCTGAACATTATTCCGTATTTAGGCCCGATGCTGAGCGCCGTGTTGCCGTTTTTATACACACTGGTAACCCATGACAATTTGTTTACCCCGTTTGCAGTTGTCGTTTCGTTTACGCTCGTGCAATTTGTCGAAGGCGCCTTTCTAACCCCGAAAATTACAGGCGCAAATGTGAACCTGAACGCGTTTGTCACGTTTTTGGGGCTTCTGATTGGCGGCGCTATCTGGGGGCTCGAAGGCATGATTCTGATTATTCCGAGCATCGCGATTCTGAAGCGGCTGTTCGAATTGTCGCCCGATACCGAACCTTATGCGTATTTATTCGGGGCCGAAGATTCGCGATGGTTTAAAAAGAACCGCCCTAAAGAACCGCCTGCTGAAGAAGCCTAAACAGCTTGTCGAT
>CAZTGF010000038.1:0-20339 GCA_964612955.1 uncultured Flavobacterium sp. | reverse complement strand
CACCTTCGGCTTATGAAACCTGGTTTTTGTGCGATGCGCTTTCTTATGCCGATCTCGATGAAACCTTATCTGCGATTGAGGAAGTCAGCCAGATTCTTTAAAAAAATAAGCCCCGGGATATTCCGGGGTTTATTTTAGCGGCGGTTTTTTCGGCCTTCGCTGAACTTTTTGTGCGATTTGGTTTTGCGCTTGTGTTGAAGTTCTTTCCATTTGGCATATTGGTCCGCGTTTAAGATTTTCTTCATGCGGCTTTTCTCTGCGATGCGGGCGTCGAGAATTTTGCTTTTTGACTCGTAACGCGCATTTGCATCCGCTTTAGCCCGTTCCGATCGCTGTTTCGCTTTTGTCGCTCTGATTTCCTCGTGGCGGGACTGGCGTTCTTTTAGCAGGTTTTCAATTTCTTTTTGCTGGGAAGCGTTAAGGTCCAGCGCCAGAGTAAGTTCTTTAAGTTTGAGATTTGCCCGCTGTTCGGCAGTCATTTGCGCTGATGGCATGTTTTTCATACGGGGCTTTTCCTGTGCATTTGCAGCGAAAGTCAGAAGGGCGAAGCACGCCAGAATTACTTTTTTCATCGTTTGTGATTTAAATTAAAGCGGGTTCGACGCGCGCAGATCGAAAAGGTTTAATCCGGAAATCAAAAAAGGCACTCATTGGTGCCCTTATTTTGAAATCGTATGTGCTTCAGGTGAGTTCTACGGTTTTTCCGTCATCGGAAACCACGACGCGAACCAGGCCCTGACGCGACAATCCTTTCATGGCTGCATCCCATTTTTTGCCACTCAGTCCCGCTTGCAATTTTAGCGCATCTAACGCAAGGGATTTCGTCGCTTTTAGAATTTCGGCGATTGCTTTTTCGTCATCGGTCAGTGCCACAGCTTTCTTCTCCGGACGCATTTGAGGGAAAAACAGCACTTCCTGTATCGAAGCGTTATTGGTCAAAAACATGATCAGACGGTCCATTCCAATGCCAAGGCCAGAGGTAGGCGGCATGCCGTACTCCAGCGCGCGCAAAAAGTCGTGGTCTATGAATTCTGTGGCTTCATCGTCTCCGCGTTCGGCCAGAATGAGCTGGGCTTCAAAACGTTCGCGTTGGTCGATAGGGTCGTTGAGCTCGGAATAGGCATTCGCGATTTCCTTGCCGCAGACCATGAGTTCAAAGCGCTCGGTAAGCTCCGGGTTGTCTCGGTGTTGCTTGCAAAGCGGGCTCATCTCCTTTGGATAATCGGTGATAAAAGTGGGTTGGATAAAATGAGGTTCGCATTTCTCGCCGAAAATTTCATCGATGAGTTTTCCTTTGCCCATCGTATCATTCACGTCTATGCCCATATTTTTTGCGGCTTCGAATATTTCTTGTTCGCTTTTGCCCGAAATGTCGAAACCGGTGTATTTTTTAATCGCATCGGTCATTGAAATTCTCGCGTAAGGCGCCTTGAAATCCACGCGGTCTTCGCCAAAAGTGACCTCTGTGGTTCCGTTAACTGCAAGCGCGCAATGTTCGAGCAGTTGTTCGGTGAATCGCATCATCCAGTGGTAATCCTTGTAGGCGACATAGATTTCCATCGCCGTGAATTCGGGGTTATGCGTTCGGTCCATGCCTTCGTTCCGGAAGTTTTTCGAAAATTCGTACACGCCATCGAAACCGCCAACAATCAGCCTTTTAAGGTACAATTCGTTCGCGATACGCATATAAAGCGGAATGTCAAGCGAGTTGTGATGCGTTACAAACGGACGTGCTGCCGCGCCCCCCGGAATGGGTTGAAGAATGGGTGTTTCTACCTCGAGGTAACCGCGATCGTTAAAGAAATTGCGCATTGCGTTAAACAACTTTGTGCGCTTTAGAAACGTCTCGCGCACGTAATCGTTTACCGTAAGATCCACATAGCGGCGGCGGTAGCGCTGCTCGGGATCGGCAAAAGCGTCATGTGTTTTACCGTCGGCATCTGTCTTTACGATAGGAAGCGGCCTAAGCGCCTTTGAAAGCACGGTAAGTTCGGTCACGTGAACCGAAATTTCGCCCACCTGAGTTTTAAACACCGTTCCGCGAACGCCGATGAAATCGCCAATGTCGAGCAACTTTTTAAACACGACGTTGTACATTGTTTTTTCTTCGTCCCGGGAAACATCGTCCCTTGAAATATATACCTGAATGCGTCCCGATGCGTCTTTAAGTTCGGCAAACGACGCTTTTCCCATGATCCGCTTTTGCATAAGCCGGCCTGCGAGCACGACTTCCTGTCCTTCGAGCGCATCGAAACGCGAAAGAATATCGGCTGAGTAATGAGTGACGTCAAATGCGGCTGCGGGATAAGGCTCAATGCCCATTTGCCTAAGCGCTGTAAGCGATTCGCGCCTTAAGATTTCCTGTTCTGATAAAGCCATCGGGTCGTAATGATTTAGCGTGCAAAGGTAGGTTTTTCGCCCGGAATTTCAAATTCCCAAATCGGACTGCAATAGATTCACGCGTTCGCATGGAGAAAGGAATAAGTCGTATTTTTGACAAATGAATAAAAAGGTTTTCACGCGGGAACTGGGCGTTGTGGATTACAAACAAGCCTGGGAATATCAGGAATCGCTTTTCCAGAACATCGTAGACAGCAAAACCCGCAACAGGGCAGAGGTGCATCCGCAACCTACACCGAATTATCTGCTCACGCTCGAACATCCGCATGTGTATACGCTCGGAAAGAGTGGCGATGTATCGAATCTGCTGCTTTCAGAGGAGCAACTCCGGCAAAAAGGCGCTTCATTCTATAAAATCAACCGGGGCGGCGATATTACCTATCACGGCCCGGGCCAGCTTGTGGGTTATCCGATTCTGGACCTCGAGAATTTTTTCACGGACATTCACAAATACATGCGTTTGCTCGAAGAAGCAATAATTCTCACGTTGGCCGAATACGGTTTGTCAACGATGCGCAGCCCCGGGGAAACGGGAGTCTGGTTCGATGTGGGAACGCCGTTTGCGCGGAAAATCTGTGCGCTTGGCGTACGTGCGTCCCGATGGGTAACCATGCACGGTTTGGCGCTCAACGTAAATGTTGATCTTGGGTATTTCGACAATATTGTCCCTTGCGGAATCCGCGGAAAAGGAGTAACGTCCATGCACGTGGAACTTGGCGTTTCTGAGGTGGATATGGCGCAGGTACGTTCGCGCTTATTACATCACTTTAGCGTGTTGTTCGAGGCCGATGTGCAGCCCTGGCCCGTTGAGTGATTCGCTGAAGAGTTCGAGTTGATCCGGCAATAGTCTGAACGAGTGCCGATGGTAGGGCGTTGTTCCGAATTCCGATATCGCGCGCCTGTGTGCCGGGGTCGGATATCCTTTGTTTTGCCGCCAGTCGTATTCGGGATGCAGGTCGTGAAGTTCGGCCATATAATCGTCCCGATAAGTTTTAGCAAGAACCGATGCGGCCGCAATGCTCAGGTAAAGCGAGTCTCCTTTGACGATACAACTATGCGGGATATTTCCTACGGGTTTAAACCGGTTGCCGTCGACGATAATATACATAGGTGTTACCGATAGTTTTTCGACGCATTGCTGCATGCCCAAAATGGAAGCGTTCAGGATGTTGATTTCGTCTATGACGTCGCAGCCGATATGCTCCACGTGATAACACACTGCGTATTGTTCAATTAACTGTCGCAGGTGCAGGCGTTGACGCAGGTTCAGTTGTTTGGAGTCTGTGAGTTCGTCGCACCGGAAATCATCGGGCAGGATTACCGCGGCCGCTGTAACGGGACCGGCCAGGCAACCGCGTCCGGCTTCATCGGTTCCGGCTTCGATCAATTCAGTAGAAAATTTGGCAGATAGCATTGAATATTTGGTCCTTTGCGGCCGGTTTAACATAAACCGCTGATTTAAATATTGGAAAAGATTTTTATATTCGCAAAATTAAATTCTCCAATTTGCGCAAATGTAGCGCAAAAAACAAATACCCATTCGATGAAAACTATTTTTACTAAAACGCTGGCGGTATCTCTCTTTTTGGGAGCTGCGGGACTCTTACATGCGCAGACGGCTGAACAGCGGCAAAAAATCGCAAGCAGCTACGATCAGCAAAAACTCACAGAGTTGCGCAATCGGTTTGCGCAGGAGCAAAAGCAGAACAAGGAAGCTGCATTGCAAAAGGCCCGGGAAAATAACTGGCCTGTGACGATAAAAGGCGAGGACGGCTCTTTTTCTGAATTGATGGGTCTTAATCCCGACGGGTCTCCTTTGTATTACAAGACAAGTAATTCCGGATCGGCTGTCACGATCAACACGCGTGCGGTAAACACGAACGGCGGCATGGGGCTGAACCTGAACGGCAATAATATGGTTGTTGGAGTTTGGGATGGCGGCCCGACGCGTTTGACGCATCAGGAGTTCGGTAACCGCGGCGTACAAAAAGACAATGTTCCTTTTACTGAACCTACAGGAGGATCAGATCATGCGACTCACGTGTCCGGTACCATTGCGGCAGCGGGAATAAATTCGCTTGCCCGCGGTATGGCATATCAGTCGCAACTCTGGGCTAATGACTGGGCGTTTGATATCACCGAGATGGTAGCTCAGGCCGGTGAAGGCCTGCTCGTGTCCAACCATTCCTATGGAATGAATCTGGATTTTGCTTCGCTTTGGCATTTTGGTGCTTATAACAGTTCTTCTGCGGCATTTGATGCAGTGATGCACGCTGCGCCTTCGTATCAGATTGTGACTGCGGCCGGGAACGAGCGTCATCTTTTTCAAACGTACAATCCTACCAAGGCGGGACGCGACATGCTCGTCGGTACCTCTACTGCTAAAAATGCCATCGTAGTAGCTGCGATAAGTCAAGTGAGCAACTATACCGGGATGAGTTCAGTTGTTGTGTCCAATTTCAGTAACTGGGGCCCTACAGACGACGGCCGTGTCAAGCCGGATATTTCTGCCAAGGGCGTGGGTGTGTTTTCTACGCTTTCTACAGGAAACTCAGATTACGGCCCGAACAACGGCACCTCTATGGCGGCGCCCGCGGTTGCCGGAAGTCTGATCTTACTTCAGGAGCATTACAATAATTTAAACGGAAACTTTATGCGTTCGGCTACGCTGCGTGCGCTTATGGCGCATAGTGCTCGCGAGGCCGGGCAGGGTCACGCGTTTGCAGGGCCAGACCACAAATACGGTTGGGGTCTGATGAACACAGGGGCTGCCGCTCAGATTATTACCGAAAACGGAACTTTTTCGCATATAGATGAAAGAACGTTGAATCAGGGTCAAGTATATACGCGTACCGTAATTTCCGATGGGGTGAACCCGCTTATAGCGACGATTGCGTGGACCGATCCTGTTGGGCCGCAGAATCCCGGGATAGTAGATTGGGCAACTCCAGCGTTGGTGAATAATCTCGATTTAAAACTCACGCGCGACGGCGTTACCTATTATCCGTGGAGGCTTAATACGGGCTTTATTCAGGGAGGTGCTTTGAAGAACGGCGATAACAACGTGGATAACATCGAGAAAGTCGAAATCACGGTGCCCGAAGCGGGAGTGTATGAGCTGACGGTTTCGCATAAAGGAAATCTTTCCGGTGGCAGCCAACAGTATTCGCTCGTTGTCAGTGGAATAAATGAAGAGATGTCCACAGATCGTTTTACGGCGTCATCTTTTATGGTTTCTCCAAACCCTACAAACGGTGTGTTAGGCATTGCAATTAAGGACGGAGCAGCTGCTGATACACAGGTAGAAGTGTTCGACATGCTTGGAAAACGGGTCGAAAATCGTAGGTTTCTTGCGGTAGAATCGGCTGATATGCAGTTGGATATCACTCACTTGCCGGCATCAGTTTATATGGTGCGCTTAACCCAAGGCAACGTTGTTGAAACTATAAAAATTATTAAGAAATAGATAAAATAAATAACTTTCTTAATAATTCCGGGCGATTCGTTGTGATTCTTGCAGTATACTTTAACAGTAATAATCGGAACCAAATGTTTGCTTTATTTAGAAATTATTAAGAAGTTTGCGGATAACTAACTCAAATTAATTAAGGATGAGATCGAAGTGTACTTGGATTTTAACGCTGTTTCTGGCGTTAACAATGAATTTCTCATTTGCACAGGAGAAAACCGTCACGGGAACTGTGACGGAGGCCACGGGACCATTACCCGGACTGAATGTCGTGGTTAAAAACACGAATCGCGGGGTGCAGACTGATATTAACGGAACTTACAGCATTCGCGTAAGCCCGGGCGAGGTTCTTGAATTTAGCTATATCGGTTTTAAAACAAGAGAGGTCACTGTTGGGGCTTCGAATGTAATTAACGTGGTCATGGAACTTGAAAGCGATGTTCTTAAAGAAGTCGTCATTCAGGGTGCTTACCAAAACATTACTACCAACAAAAGAAACGTGGCTGCAATCACAACTATTTCTTCAGAGATGATTGAAGAGCGCGCGAATGCTAACGTACTGCAAAGTTTGCAAGGTACGGTAGCTGGTCTCAACCTGAGTACAGGGTCTGGGCAGCCAGGTGCTGACACGACAATCATTCTGCGTGGTGTAGGTTCTATCAATGGTAACATTGAGCCGTTATTTATTGTAGATGGAATTCCGGTGGACGAAGATGGTTTCCGAAGCATCAACCCTAATGATATCGATACATTTTCGATTCTTAAGGATGCTTCTGCGACGTCTATCTACGGTAACCGCGGTGCAAACGGTGTAATTCTCATAACTACCAAGAGAGGTCGCTTTAACGAAGGCCTTCGATTTAAGTATACTTCGCAGTACGGGGAGACAAAACTTCAGAAGTTGAACTTTGAGTTGATGACATCGAGTCAGTTTTTGAATATGCAAAAGTCTTTCGGGCAAGGTTACGGTGCTACGTTGACAGACGCTGAGATTGCTGCGTTGTCAGCGCAGACAAATACTTACTGGTCAGATATTTTCTTCAGAACAGGTAAGACACAATCTCATGATTTAAGTATTTCTACCGGATCTGAAAACATGAACTCTTTCTCTTCAATCAGTTATTTTGAGCAGGAAGGTATTTTTCTTGGAACAAACTTCAAGCGTTTTACCTTACGTAACAACGTAGGAGGTAAGTCTGCTGACGGTAAATTTAATTACGCATTGAACGTAAACCTAAACTTCTCCCGTTCAAACGGTATCGACGGAGCGGGTTCTAACGCTATTTATTTTGCGCCATTCCGCGCTGCGATGTTAGGTCTTCCATACCTAAATCCTTATGAGCCAGACGGGTCAATCACGCATGACGGTGGTATCGTACCAGGAGATCCAAGTACATTTACTCCTGAGTTGGCGCCATATGTGCTTTTGAACTCTGTGAAAATGAATACAGATATAGAGGATGAATTTAAGATTCTTACGTCTTTCAATGCTGATTATGAGTTTGTTAAGAATGTTCGTGCTGGTGTTCAACTAGGAGTGGATTATTCTCATTTCCAAACTCTTGAAATTCTTCACCCTGAGAGTATTCTCGGACCATTTCAGGTAGATCAGGACGCTCAGTACGGCGGTATTCACGAGGAGGCAAGTTCGAGAGATTTCCGTTTCAACGCTGTAACAAGCCTTGGATATAGCAACACGTTTGCTGAGAAACACAACTTTGATATCACGCTTTATACGGAGTATCACAAAGCGCATTATAACGGATTTAATTTCGCGCAGCGCGGTTTGGATCCGCGTTTGGTTGGTACGGGTGCAGCATTTATTGATGGAACTACAGTAGATAACCTTGGTGTTGTTGGGTTGGAAAATAACCAGCCTTATATACCTACAGTCGGGTCGTTTAACGTCGAAGAAGGATTGTTTTCTTATTTTGGTAATATGAACTACGATTACGACGGTCGTTACGGTCTTTCGGCTACACTTCGTCGCGACGCATCTTTCCGCTTTGTTGAGGACAACAAGTGGGGTACTTTCTGGTCTGTGGGGGCTCGTTGGAACATCGACGAAGAGAGCTTTATGGATAACTCTGCTTTCAATATGTTGAAAATGCGTGCATCTTACGGTACGGCAGGTAACCAGCGTATTTCGAACGCGCAATATGCTGCGCTAAGTCTGACGCGCTCTCTGTATGGATCGGGAACTGGTTATAATGGAACGGTGTCGACTGTTGCCACTCAAATTGGTAACATTGATCTTCAATGGGAAGAATTGGCGCAATTTAATGTCGGAGTAGACTGGGGTTTATGGAACAATCGTTTCACGGGACAAGTTGATTACTATGTAAAAACCACTTCTGAACTTTTTGATACAAGACCTATTTCTTTGGTCAATGCTACTAGTGCTATTAGCGCAAACGTCGGAAAAATGGAAAACCGAGGGATTGAAGTTCAGATGAAATATGTTGTTTACGACAAAAATGACTGGAACGTTTCGGTTAATGGTAATTTCTCTTACAATAAGAATAAAGTGTTAGATCTTCACGAAAGTTTTGACGGTCTTAATTTTGTTGGTGGGGCTACTGCGTTGGGTGAAGGCGAGGCAATTGGTTCGTTCTACGTTGTAGAATATGCTGGAGTAAACCCGGCGAATGGTAACCCATTGTTCTACAAAGCTGATGGCACTTTGACGGAAACGCTAAACGACGCGGATCGTCAGTTTACTGGTAAGTCAGTTTACCCTGTATGGCAAGGTGGTTTCGGTACCTCTATCGGATACAAAGGTTTCGACTTTAATACACAATGGACATTCTTGGCTGATGTTTACAGAAACAACCTAGATTATGCGCAGCTTGTAGAAACTCAGTCGTTTAATGATGATGTGAACCGTTCTCCAGATGTGCTTAATGTTTGGCAAAATCCTGGTGATATTACCGATATCCCTCGTTTGGGTTCAGCGTTGGGTTCTGTGGATTACATTAACTCCACGGATCGTTTTCTCGAAGATGCATCTTTCCTTAGATTGCGTAACATCTCTTTGGGTTATTCTTTCAACCAGGAGCAATTGAAAAGATGGCCGGTAACAGGGCTCAGATTCTTTATTCAGGGTGAAAACCTTGTGACATTCACGAAATACAGAGGATGGGATGCCGAGGCTGGATTCAGAACGACGGATCGCGGTAACTATCCAACGCCTAGAATCTACACATTCGGTGCTTCCATTAATTTCTAAAAAAAAACGAAAATGAAAAGAATATTGTTTAAATTTTGTTTTGCTGCGCTGATTGGTAGTGTGATTGTATCATGTAACGACGCAACAGACATCCTTCAAAAAAGCGAACTTAGTGATGAGGTGGCTTTCCAGACCGTGACCGATTTGCAAACGGGTCTTAATGGCGCTTATGGTGCCTATGGGCCTGACTTTGGTGGAAATGGTGATGGAGATGCGATTCTCTTTAATGACCTATTTACTGATAATTTTAAACGTGGTTTAGCGAGTAACAATCAGGGTGCCCAAGAATATAACTGGATATTGATGCCCGCGAGTGATCCGAATACGCGGATTTGGTCTAATCGCTACGCTACGATTAACCGTATTAACCGTGTTTTGAGGGCTTATGAACGGATTGTTCCAGGGTTAACAGATAATGGTGATATCGCTACTGCAGAGCACATTAAAGGACAGTTGTTGGCATTGCGGGCGCTTGCACATTTCGATTTGTTGCAATATTTCGCTCCGTCATATTCTGACAGAAACGCTTTAGGTGTTATCATCATGGACTTCGTCCCTAATATTGAGGATTCTTTTGAGCGCAATACTGTAGGAGAAGTGTTTGATTTTGTTAACCAAGATTTGTCAGATGCGTTAGACTTTTTAGATTCGTCGGTCGACAATGTTAGTCGTTTTTACATCGATGCTGACGTTGTAAAAGCTATTCGTGCACGAGTGGCGATTTTTGAAGGAAACAACACATTGGCCGAGACATTAGCTACAGAGTTAATCGCTTCTTACCCGCTTGCAACACCTACAGAGTATCTTGACATGTGGGCCGATGGTGCTTCCTCTGAGAATATTTTTGTACTCTCCCGAGTTCCTGGGAATAGTCAAGTTGCGGCGTTGTACTATGCGAACAGAACAGATATCACAGGTAGTCCGTTCTTTGAAATGTCCAACCAGCTTTATAATCTCTATGGAGACACTGATGTACGTAAGATTGCGTTTGTTGATCCTACGTCTGAGTTTGTGGGTGTTAACTCACCGGATAATGTTCTATTGATCGATAAGTATCCGGGTTCAGATCGTCCTTTGTTAAATGATATTAAGCTTCTTAGAACATCGGAGATGGTTCTAATTCAAGCTGAGGCTCGTGCGAGATTGGGGAATTTGGTGGGTGCGCGTACGGCGTTACAATCTTTAGTTGATATTCGTCATTTTTCTGGTCCGCCGTCTTTACCTACATTCTCTTCGCTAAACGACGCATTGGGGAGCATTTTACTAGAACGTAGGAAAGAACTTGCTTTTGAAGGTCATCGTTGGTTAGATCTTAAACGTATCGGACGGGAAATCGGTATTGGCATAGATCGATCACCAGTAGATGCGGCATCGTTTACGGCTCCTGAAGATTTGTTGCCTAACGACTACAGATGGACGTTGCCAATCCCTCAATCAGAATTGAATGCTAACAGAGTGATTACGCAGAACATCGGTTATAACTAAATTAAAATTGAATATGAAAAAAATAGCAAGTATACTAATGCTCCTTTTTGTAGTTTCTGCCTGTGATGAAACGGTCGACCCTACAATTTATGGAGGTACAGAATCGGACAGAACATTTTTGTCATTTTCTAGGAATGTTTATGATCTTCCGGTCGTTTTAGACGATACTGGGTCAGTTACATTAACACTTAATTCAAGTACATCTTATTCAACGGATAGGGTCTATTCCATCTCTGTTGTGGAGAGTGAGACCACAGCTGACCCTAGTATGTATACTTTACCTAGCACCGTTACTATTCCTGCTGGCGAGCACCAAGGAATGTTTGTAATTCAAGGTTTCGATAATGGTGTTGAGGTCGCGCCGGTGAATCTCGTGATTGAATTTGAACCGTTAAACGCGCCTGTTGAAGATTTTGACTCTAGTGTTGCGGTTGTGAGCATCTTTGAGGTTTGTCCAATCCCACCTGGACTATTTACAGGGGCCTACTTGATTCAGCAGATAACTGGTAACGGTCCCTATGGTCCCGCGTTTACATCGCAAGTGGTAACTTTGGTTTCGGAGACCGAGTATACAAGGAGTTTTCGGGCTAACTATCTTCCTAGTGCCGTAAGTGGTAATGAAATTGAGATACGATTTACGCTTTCTTGTTATAACAATGTTATCACTGCTTCTGGTATTAACGGACGGGTTTTTTGTAATGAAGAGGCTGGAAATATCACGCTTGGTCCGGGCGGCACTCCGGGTGCCTATGACGTGAATGACGATAGCAGTTTCACGGTTACTATCACCGAGTTTGTGTCGGACGGCGGATGTGATGTCGGTCCTCATGAGGTAACTTTCCAATTCACTAAACAATAACATGTATATGAAAAAAATAATTTTTGCTTCGCTCCTTAGTCTTTCTGCACTTTTTGTAGGCTGTGATGAGGGTGCAAATGAAGGGCGTTTCGAGCCGAGTACGAAAACTGGATGGGTTCAGTTTGAAACGTCTCAGCCTACGATTATTGGATCTGGGTGCCAAGATGGAGTAACTATCCCGGTAGTATTGAATGTGCCAGTTAACGATGACGGAACAATAGTTTATTATTCAATTTCGGACATTGCAGGAGGTCTGTCCTCTCAAATTATTCACACTGGGAGTATGCTTATTCCTGCTGGGACACGCGAAGGGCAAATTGTGCTTGATTTTGCGGATGACATTGCTGTGACAGGGGAGTTTCTAGTGACTCTTAATGCTACAAGTAAAGCCGGTGTTTCTGTAGGGCTTTCTGACAATTCTAAGCCTGTTACTCATGCTGTTAAAATCAGTGATCGGGACACAATGTTAGGTCTCTACGATGTAGTTGAGGATGGCCAATGGGAATATCAAGTTGAGATTGTAGCGGGTGACGCGGAGAACGAACTTATTATCAAGGGACTTTATGAAGTTTCTCCTGATACAGAAACCCGTGTGTTCTTGGATTCCAGCAATGGAACGGTTACTTTCCCACCTTTCATAGATAACTTTTTGTTTACTTCAAGTAATCCAGCTCAGGGGGATATTTATGTAGCCGGTGAACCTACCGGTGCAAATACATTCGACAGTTGTACTGGTTCTATGGACATCAGTTTCCGCCTAAGATTCGGCGCTAATCAAGCGAATCAAACGCCGGTTATCAACGCTGTGTTGACCCGCGCTTAATAACTAAGAGTTAATTCGCAATCTTAAAACCCGCCCACAAAGCGGGTTTTTTTATTCATTATAAGTAAAACATTATCTTTGCCCAAATTCAATGGGCGTATGCGTACAGGTTTTTGGGTAGTTTTGCTTCTGTTGTCGATGACTTCAGCCATTTCGCAGACCACGCCAAGACGCGCGCTTCAAGCCGTTCCGAGGAGCCAATTTCAAGGCGCTCAGGAAGCCATCCCGCTTGACAGTGTCTCCAGAAATCCCGAGTTCAAAAAAGCATCTATCGATCAATACCGCATTGTAACTTTGTCCCGGGACACCACGCTTGTAGACACTTCGCTTACAATTCGCAGCGATTACCGCCACAATTATCTCCGGCGCGACCCTTTCGGGATGCTTCCTTATGCGAACGAAGGTCAAACTTACACTTTGCTCGATTATCAACGACGCCCCACAACAGTATTTCCTCAAATGGGTTACGGGGCCAAACACGTGAGTTGGCTCCAGACCGATGACATCCGTTATTATTCGGTCGCCACGCCGCTGACCGATCTTTATTTCAGGACCGTCATGCAGCAAGGGCAAAGCGTCGATGCTTTTATCACCGGCAATACGGCCCCGGAGTTTAATTTTTCGGTCGCTTACAAAGGACTGCGCTCTTCGGGTCGGTATATAAATCAATTGTCTTCTTTCGGGCATTTTCGTTTTACGGCCAGTTACACAGCAAAGGACAAACGTTATGTAGCCCATTCGCATTTTGTCTCTCAGGATTTTTTAAATGGCGAGAATGGAGGTGTGCGAGACATTCTCGACTTTGAAAGCGAAGATACGCGTTACGACAACCGAGCGCGGCTCGATGTCTTTTTTCGGGACGCAGAATCGTTTTTAAGAGGAAAGCGCGTTTTTCTGGACCAACGCTTCCGCGTAAATAAAACGGAGGGCAATCACGATCTGCACGTTTTTCACCGGTTTAACTACGAGCGAAAGTTTTTTGAATTCAATCAGCCTACGTTAACGACTGCACTTCCGCAGGGTGGCTCGGTGCAGCGATTCGGCCCCGCTTACGTTACGGGTAATCTCAAGGATCAGGCGCGCTACAACAAGATGCACAATCGGGCAGGGGTTTCTTACGACAACGCCACGCTCGGAACCCTAGGCGTGTTTGCTGATGACTTTAGGTTTAACTATTATTTTGGCCGCATCCTGATCAACAATGGAGAAGTTAATGTGGGTTCACTCAGCGATGCATTTCAGACCGTGGGTGCGTTTTATACGTTTAACCGGGGTGCGTTTAAGTTGGACGCAGAAGTTTTTAATGCGGTGGCCGATCAGAACATGCGTTCAGTAACAGTGCGGGGCCGATACAATTTGCGGTCCGATATCGAGGTTTCCGCATTTCTGGAACAACAGAGCCGCGTGCCGAACCACCAGTTTCAGTTGCATCAAAGCAGTTACATCGGCTATAACTGGTCCAACGCGTTTAAGAACGAAAAATCGGCCGTTTTCGGGTTTGGCATTCAATCACCCTGGGTAAATCTTTCGGGTACTTTAACGTCCGTTGACGATCACCTGTATTTTAGCAACGACGATGTTACTGGAGAACAACTGATTTCGACGCCCAAACAATATTCAGCCAACATCAGTCATTTACGGCTCGAGGCGGCGCGCGAATTTCGTCTCGGAAAATGGGCGTTGGACAACCGCGTACTCTACCAGAAGGTGGATCAACAGGACGCTATTTTAAACGTACCCGATTTTGTGTTGCGACACACGCTTTACTTTAGCGACCATTATTTTAAACGCGCGCTTTACTTGCAAACCGGATTGACGTTCCAGTATTTCAGCAGCTATTACGCGGATGATTACAACCCGCTCATCGGAGAGTATTCAGTTCAGTCCGCAAAGAAAATCGGCGATTACCCTATGCTCGACTTTTTTGTCAACGCGCGCATCCGTCAAACCCGCTTGTTTTTTAAACTCGAACACTTCAACTCGTCGCTTACCGGAAACCAATTCCTGAACAGCGCCAATTATCCTTACCGCGATTTCGTCATCCGGTTTGGTCTCGAGTGGAACTTCTTCCAGTAAAATATCCAATCCGAAATGCGTACCTTTGCGCTTCGAAATCTTTGATCATGAAATACGCAGAAAATATTCTCGGCACCATCGGCAACACACCGTTGGTTAAAATAAACAAACTCACTCAGGAAATTCCCGCGCTCGTGTTGGCTAAAATCGAGACGTTTAACCCTGGAAATTCGGTCAAAGACAGAATGGCGGTTAAGATGATCGAAGATGCAGAAAACGACGGTCGCCTGCAGCCGGGTGGAACGATCATCGAAGGAACATCGGGCAATACCGGAATGGGTCTGGCATTGGCCGCGATTGTTAAAGGATACAAACTCATTTGCGTAATTTCCGATAAGCAGTCGAAAGAAAAAATGGACATCTTGCGCGCTGTAGGGGCCGAAGTTGTGGTTTGTCCTACCGATGTTGAACCCGATGATGCGCGTTCCTATTACTCCGTATCGAAGCGGCTCGCAGAAGAAACGCCAAATTCGTGGTATGTGAACCAATACGACAATACATCAAATGCCGCTGCGCATTACGAACAAACCGGGCCCGAAATCTGGGAACAAACCGAAGGTAAAATCACGCATTTTGTGGTTGGGGTAGGTACGGGAGGAACGATTTCCGGCGTAGCAAAATACCTGAAAGAGCGCAACCCGAACGTGAAAATCTGGGGCGTAGACACATACGGATCCGTGTTTAAGAAATACCACGAAACCGGAATTTTCGATCAGGACGAAATTTACTCTTACGTTACCGAAGGCATTGGAGAAGACATTTTGCCAAAGAACGTAGATTTCTCGCTTATCGACGGTTTTACCAAAGTGACCGATAAGGACGCCGCCGTTTATACGCGCCGACTTGCACTTGAAGAAGGAATTTTTGTAGGCAACTCTGCCGGTGCCGCGATTAAAGGGGTGCTCCAGCTCAAAGAACATTTCGGGCCGGAGGATGTAGTCGTGGTATTGTTCCACGATTCCGGAAGCCGTTACGTTGGTAAAATGTTCAACGACGACTGGATGCGCGAAAAAGGTTACCTCGTCGATAAAGCCGATACCGCATCGGGGCTTGTTGCGTCTAAAAAGGAGCAGCAACTCATTGTGGCGCGCACTCAGGAATTGTGTTCTCACGCGATCGAACGCATGCGCAAACACAACGTGGCTCAGTTGCCGGTTATCGATCAGAACGGTTTTGCCGGTGCGATCAGTCAGGGAGATATTTTTAAAGCGTTGCGCAGCGGATCGGACCTCGGAGCTTTGCCGATCGCCAAAGTGATGGGCAGGCCTTTTCCCGTAGTTCAGTCCGATGCACCGATTGCGCAGGTAGAAACACTGCTCGCCGAAGGTCATAACGCCGTAATCGTGACGTTGGGCGACGGAAAGCACCAGATTATTACCCAATACGACATTATCGCAAACGCAGATTAATACAAGCCCGGTTTTAAGCCGGGTTTTTTTTTTACGCAAAATCTACCCGAATTCTTAAACTGCTTTCGCCGGTCGATTTTATGACTAACTTTACCCTTGAATTTTTTTTCGCATGAATCAGGCCCGCTTGCCGTTTGTCATTCGGTTAAAGTATTTTCTAGAGAAGTACGGTTTTCAGGTATCCTCGCGTCTTGCGGACCGATTGGGCATGCGCGCCACGAGTGTGCGTTTGTTTTTTATCTACATTTCTTTTGCAACAGCCGGTTTGTGGTTTGGTGTTTATCTCACGCTCGCATTCTGGTTGCGGCTTAAAGATTTGATTCGCGCCAAACGAAGTTCAGTTTTCGATTTGTAATTTTTTATACGCCATGTCTTTTTATACACGCCAAGATGAACTTTTTAAACTACACCCGCCCCCAGCAGTCGGCATTGCTTGTGTTGGTGGTTCTGATTTTCGGGCTCCAGCAAATGCAGTCGGTCCGATGGTCGCCGCCCCCGAAAAATGCCGCGCTTGAAGCAGAATGGCTCGCCTGGCAGCCGGTCGCCGATTCACTTAAAACGGTCGCAGAAGCCAGCGCGTATAAACTCCGGCCATTTAACCCAAATTTTATTAGTGATTACAAAGGATACACGCTCGGGATGTCGGTGGCAGAGATCGATCGCTTGCACGCGTTTCGGGAACAGAACCGGTTTGTAAATTCAGCCGAAGAATTTCAGCGCGTCACTCACATTTCCGATTCGTTGTTAGCCGTGTTGACTCCGTATTTTAAGTTCCCGGACTGGGTTCGAAAATCTGGTCCGAAAAAAGCTGTAACACCCCCGGTTAAAATCGATATCAACAGAGCGACTCAGGATGAACTCATGTCGGTTTACGGCATTGGGCCGGCCTTATCGGTAAGAATACTAAAACACCGCGACGCTTTGGGCGGTTACGCGAATATTGAACAAGTAGCCGACGTCTGGGGATTGTCCGATGAAGTAGTGTCGAATGTAAAACAGCGTTTTCTTGTGCGTGAGCGGAACCTCAAAAAGTGGAACGTCAACGAAGCATCGCTACAAGAACTTTCGCAGTTTCCGTATTTCGGGTATCGAACCGCACGCGCCGTTGTAGCGCACCGAACGATGAACGGTCCGATTGCCGGGCCCGACGATCTGTCCAAAATTAACGGGTTTCCGTCCGATAAGCTTAAAATAATTGCCTTATATTTGGATTTTTAAACCATTTACCGATTTTTTATGCATCACGAAATACTTGAAACTGAGTCAATGATTGCCCAATCCATTCGCGATTTTGCCGAACAGCACATTCGTCCCAATATGATGGAGTGGGACGAAACACAATTTTTTCCCGTGGATTTGTTCCGTCGCCTTGGCGAAATGGGCTTTATGGGGATTTTGGTTCCCGAATCTCTCGGGGGGTCAGGACTCGGGTACCAGGAGTATATTACTATCGTAGATGAATTATCAAAAGTAGATCCGTCCATAGGGCTTTCCGTGGCGGCGCACAATTCGCTTTGTACAAACCATATTCTGACTTTTGGAAACGAGGAGCAGAAAAAGCGCTGGATTCCAAAACTCGCCACAGGAGAACATATCGGCGCTTGGGGACTTACCGAGCATAACACAGGTTCGGATGCAGGAGGAATGAGCACCACTGCGGTAAAGGACGGAGACCATTGGATTGTCAACGGGGCCAAAAATTTTATTACGCACGCAATTTCGGGCGATGTAGCCGTGGTTATTGTTCGTACGGGAGAAAAGGGCGATTCTCGAGGCACGACGGCTTTTGTATTTGAAAAGGGAATGCCCGGTTTTACATCCGGCAAAAAGGAGAATAAATTAGGCATGCGCGCGAGCGAAACCGCCGAACTTATCTTTGACAATTGTCGTATTCCGGATTCGCACCGATTGGGGAATGTTGGCGAAGGTTTTAAGCAGGCACTCGCAATTTTGGACGGCGGACGGATTTCTATCGGAGCTTTGTCTCTGGGCATCGCGAGAGGTGCATACGAGGCGGCGTTGAAATATTCCAAGGAACGCCATCAGTTCGGGAAGCCGATCAGCGAATTCCAGGCCATTGCATTTAAACTTGCCGACATGGCGACAGAAATCGAAGCATCGGAGTTGTTGTTGCGCAAAGCTGCACATTTGAAAAACGCTCATAAACCTGTAACTACTGCGGGCGCCATGGCAAAAATGTATTCCTCTGAGGTTTGCGTGCGCGTTTCAAACGAAGCGGTGCAGATTCACGGCGGTTACGGTTATACCAAAGACTTCCCTGTAGAGAAATTCTATCGCGATTCAAAACTTTGTACGATTGGCGAAGGAACGACAGAGATTCAAAAGCTCGTGATTTCGAGAAATATTTTAAAAGACTAAGCAAGGCCCCGATTGGGGCTTTTTGTATGTTGTTCGCCGGCCTAAGGTTATGGCTTTTATAATTTTCCGCGATCGCCCAATTTCTGTTGGCTCTATCCGGAAAACGGCAGCACGGCGCGCCTTTAGTTTCGTCTACCCGATTACTGTGAAAGGTCCGGGGCCTAGGCCGACGATTTTTTGCTGCGTTTCGCATTTTTGGCTTGGGCCGTTTTGCTTTTGGCGTTTTCCCGCACGAGTAGCCTGAACTGGATCAGCGATTTTTGAACATAGGCTGCGAATTCTTCTGCATCTTCTTCAAAAACCATGATTTTGTGGCGCTTCCATTCATTTGTTTCGCGGATGTTCTCCGAAAAAACAAGGTACAACTGGTTTTGCCGCGTCATTTTAATGTCGAAATAATAGCTGCGCCGGCCGCGGCTAAAGCACTGTTGGTGGAGTTCGGTCGTGGTCATTGTTTAGCTGAGTAAGAAATAATAAATACCTGCCCATACCGCGATGAAGAACAGCGAAGGATAGGCGATAGCCTTGAGTTGTCTGAAATCTTTTTTTGCGAACAGGTACAGTGCGTAAATGGCCAGTACGATGAGCAGTCCGATGGGAATGAAGATAAATGTCATGACAAAGGTTTAAACGGTTGGTGTTTAATGCTCACGGAATGATGGAGTTGCGAGATTGAAGATAGCAAGGTTTTTAATACGATGATTGTATTTTTTCTGTAGCATTTGTTAATTTGTGAGATGTTGCGTGAAGGATAGAAGCGGCATCCGGGTTGTGGGCGGCGCGAGCCGGATCTGCCGGATTTTTCCCGATGGGCGAGCGCCGCCCACAACCCGATACAGCGGAGAACCTGACGGCGGCAAAAACGAGTAGGTTTATCATAAATGTAGCAGGTAGCCGGCACGCCCAAATTATTTGAATTTCAGCTCGGATGTTCTGAAAAAATTTTGTAGTTTTGCCACCCTAACGAGAGGAGGTGTCTATATTATGCTGATTATACCAATTAAAGACGGAGAAAACATTGACAGAGCGCTAAAGCGCTACAAACGCAAATTTGATAAAACCGGTACGGTTCGCCAATTGCGCGCGCGTCAGGCTTTCGTAAAACCTTCTGTTGCCCGTAGAGCCCAACTTCAGAAAGCGGCTTACATTCAGAACTTGAGAGACAACGCAGAAAACTAAAATTCTGCTTTTGCAATTTAAACGTCGGTCCTAAAGTGTATCTTTGGGTCTGACGTTTTTTTTATGTCCGATTTTATTACTGCATTCCACGACTACATCAGGCTCGAAAAGAGTTTTTCTGTACATACGGCGACGGCTTATATGGCCGATGTTCGCGCGTTTGCCAAGTTTCTGGAGGATTCCGGAGGTCCGAACCTGACCGCGGTTTCTTATGCAGAAGTGCGGCTTTGGATGATTGCACTTGTAAACTCGGGCCTTGAACACCGCACCGTTAACCGGAAAATGGCATCGCTCAAAGCGTTTTACCTGTTTTTGCTAAAATGCGGGCAACTCACAGTAAGTCCGATGCAGGCGCACCGATCGCTGAAGGTGGCGCGAAAAGTTCAGGTGCCGTTTTCTGAGGCCGAACTCGGTATCTTATTTTCTCAGACAGATTTTGCCGACGATTTTAAAGGGTGGCGGGACCGGTTGATTCTTGAACTATTGTACGCTACTGGCATGAGACGTGCCGAGCTGATTGCACTAAAACCCTCTGATGTCGATTTGGAAGGCCGGATTTTTAAAGTTAAAGGAAAACGCAATAAGGAGCGCCTGATTCCTATGTTGCCCGTGCTTGAGTCGTTGATTCGCGAATATCTCAGCCGGCGAAATGAGCTTGATGCGCCGCTTAAAGAGGACTGGTTTTTTGTATCCGAAAAGGGCGTTAAATTGAGCGAATCATTTGTTTATCGGCTTGTAAATGGTTATTTTAGTGCGGTAACCCAGAAAGTAAAAAAGAGCCCGCACATGCTTCGGCATTCCTTTGCGACGCATTTACTTAACAACGGTGCAGACATGAATTCAGTAAAAGAATTGTTAGGGCATTCCAGCCTGGCTTCCACTCAGGTTTATACGCACAGCAGCCTGGCAGAATTGCAAAAGGCCTACGTGGCGGCGCATCCCCGGAACCGGGATAACAATTCCATTAAATAACCATAAAAATTTTTAATTATGAAAGTTGATGTAAACGCTGTTAACTTTACTGTTGACGC
>CAZTGF010000037.1:12010-21026 GCA_964612955.1 uncultured Flavobacterium sp. | reverse complement strand
ACTTTCTGGGCGGAAAATACCTCCGCGACTGTACGCTTTACGTAACGCTCGAACCCTGCCAGATGTGCGCCGGAGCGTTGTACTGGAGCCAGATTCCGAAAATTGTTTTCGGGGCCGATGATTTGCAGCGCGGTTACCGTGCTATGGGCGCCAGACTTCATCCTAAAACCGCTGTGGTATCCGGGATTTTGTCCGATGAATGCGGGGCGTTGATGCTCCGTTTTTTTGAACAACGCAGAAAATAACCCTATGAAAATCTCCGCGCTGATTGGCCTTTTGATGCTTTTTTTGGCTTTGGGCTGTTCCGAAACCGATTTTGAACCATCGAACCCTGAAGATTTTGCACAAGATATCGCGGCATTTTCGAAAAGCCCGCTGTCCGTTCACGACGACATCCGCGTGCAATTTGCATTCTCTCCGGATTGGGAACCAAATACCGAAATCGGCAAAGATTGGTTCAGCATTTCGCCATCGGTAAGTGGAAAAATGCGGGCCATCAGTGCAACCACAGCGTCTTTCGTGCCCGATAAGCCGCTCGATCCAAATACGCGTTATAACATCAGAATCGACCTTAGAAAGCTCAAACCTGCGGATACTTCGGGGCGTATGTTTAAGTTTTCCGTAAAAACCGTACGTCAGGATTTTGTCGTCGACGGGCTTGAGTTTCAGTCTTACGACAAACAGTATCACTACGTGGACTTCGATTTGCGAATGGCCGATAAAATCAGCTCAGACCAGGCGAAAAAACTCGTTTCGGCCCAATTCTCGAACCGTGCGCTGGCCGTAAAACTGCGCGAAACGCCGGAACTGTCGGACCGGTTTAAATTTCGGGTCGATAGCATTACCGCTACAAATTCGGACGCCATGCTCTCGGTAAAATACAATGGCCAACCCATTCACGTCAAACGAAAAGGCGAGATTCAATTCCCCGTAGCGGCGTTGGAATCGTTTAAAGTGCTCGCCATAAAACCGTTGTCCGATCTGGAAAATGCGATCGCGATAAATTTTTCGATGCCGCTCAAACGCCAACAGGATTTTTCCGGACTCGTGGCCATTGCGGGTGCGTCTGGCCTTCGTTATGCGGTATCGGGCAATATTCTGAAAGTGTTTTACGAGGTGAATCCGGGGGCCGAAACCGAATCCCGCGTTGAGGTTTTCCCGGGCATTCAGTCGGCTTATCGGAAAAAGACGGCCTCGCTGTTTGCGTCGGTTCTTGATCTGGGCGAAATTAAACCCGGCGTGCGTTGGCTCAAAAGTGGTTCCATCATGCCAGATTCCGAGCAATTGCGATTGAGTTTTGAGGCCGTGAACCTGAGCGCCGTGGACGTGGTCGTATATAAAATTCACGCTTCTAACGTGTTGCAGTTTTTGCAGGACAATACGGTTTCGGGTACGCAGAACCTGCACCAGGTAGCCACTCCGGTCGCGAGGCGCAAAATTACGCTCGCATCGGACAAATTGCACAATTACAAACGCTGGAACGCTTACGCCATTGATCTTTCCAAACTCATCGCTGTAGATCCGAGTGCGATGTACCGCGTGGAATTAGGCATAAAGCCGTCGTATTCGCGCTTTAAATGTTCGGGTGCCGGAACGCTCACCGACCCGGAGGAAACGCAGGACGAGGATATCAATTACAGTTCTTACTACTATTACTACGACGATTACGACTGGTATAGCGAGCAGGACCCGTGTACGAGTTCGTACTATTATCAGAAAAAAGTGGGCGTAAACCTACTCGCTTCGAATTTGGGCGTAATTGCCAAACGCGGTCTGGACAAGTCTTTTTTCTTTGCCGTATCGGACCTTCGCACGACCCAAAGCGTAGCCGGTGCTAAAGTAACGCTGTACGACTACCAACAGCAACCCATTGCAAACGGTTCGACAAATGCCGATGGATTCGCCCATTTCCGCCCCGGGAAGTACGCGTACTTTGCAACAGTGACCAGGGACGAAAGCACGACTTATCTTAAACTCGACGACGAATACGCATTGTCGATGAGTACGTTCGATGTGGGCGGAGAACAACTCCAGAAAGGGCTTAAAGGCTACATTTACACCGAGCGCGGCGTGTGGCGTCCGGGCGACACGATGCACGTCTCCTTTGTGTTAAACGACAAAACGAATCCGGTACCCGAAGGCCATCCGATTACGCTTCGCATCAGCGATCCCCGTGGGAAAGTTACTTTTGAACGCACCGAAAAATCATCGGCCCTGCACCACTACAGTTTTAGCGTGGCGACGGCTCAAAACGCAGCGACTGGAAATTGGGAAGCGCGCGTCAGCGTAGGAGGCGCCAGATTCTACAAAGCCCTGAAAATCGAAACGATTAAACCCAACCGGCTGCGCATTCGCAACAGTTTGTCGGGCAAGACAATTTACGCTTCGGACCAAACGAGCAATACGCTTACCGCCACCTGGCTGCACGGCGCTAAAGCCGGGAATTTCAAAGCGGATGCAAGGCTCAGACTCCAAAGTACAACCACAGAATTCAAACGGTATCCGCAATTTGTGTTCGACGACAGAACCCGCCAGTTTTCGTCCGATGACCGCGAGATTTTTTCGGGAACCTTGTCCGATGATGGCACTGTCGCGTACCCCGTTAGCCGCAGCGCCCAAAGTTCGGCTCCGGGTAAATTAAAAGCAACGCTGGTTACTAAAGTGCACGAGCCGGGAGGCGATTTCAGCACCGATGTTTCTCAATTCAACTGGTCGCCGTTTGCTTCGTACGTCGGCATAAAAGTGCCTGAGGCAGACCGGTACGGGCAAATGGCTACGGGTAAGCCACAAAAATTCCATATCGCCGTGCTGTCCGAAAAAGGAAAACCTATGGCCGCGAGAAATGTGCGCGTTAACGTCTATCGCATGGACTCGCGCTGGTGGTGGGACGCGTCCCAGAA
The DNA here is from genome assembly GCA_964612955.1 of uncultured Flavobacterium sp. Classification (GTDB taxonomy): domain Bacteria; phylum Bacteroidota; class Bacteroidia; order Flavobacteriales; family Flavobacteriaceae; genus Flavobacterium. The sequence continues at coordinate 18,126 of CAZTGF010000037.1, read as the reverse complement.
CAACATCTCTCAGTACAGCGCCGCAGAACTAACCACGCCATATAAAAGTTACGAGCTTCGCACCGATGCGAGCGGGGAAACTCAGTTTTTGCTCGAAGTAAAATCCCAGGATTGGGGCCGATACCTTATCCGGGCCGAGGAACTCCAAAGCGGTCACGCAAGTGCCACCACCGTATTTTTTGACTGGTACGGGGCAAAACCGGATGGACAATCGGCGACGCGGCTACATTTTGCGACCGATAAAACCCAATACGAAGCCGGCCAGAACGTAAAAGTTTTTATTCCGACCCCTGCGGGTTCACGCGCGCTGTTAACCGTGGAGAGCGGCAGCCGCGTGTTAAAGCAATTCTGGATTGATGCGAAAGGTTCCGAAACGCAGTTTGTGTTCCCCGCCACGGCAGACATGGCCCCGAATGTTTACCTCCACGTAAGTTTATTGCAGCCGCACGCATCCACAAAGTCAGATTTGCCCATAAGACAATACGGAGTTGTTCCTATTGAAGTTTACCACGCCCAAACTAAATTGTCGCCTCAGATTTCTATGCCGGCATCGCTGCGTCCGAACGATAATTTCAAAGTGCGTGTCTCAGAAAAAGATAACCGACCCATGACGTACACATTGGCCGTGGTCGATGAAGGATTACTCGATTTGACAAACTTCAAAACGCCGAATGCCTGGGAGCAGTTCTTTAAACGGGAAGCCCTCGGTGTGAGAACCTGGGATATTTACGACGAGGTATTGGGCGCTTATGGCGGCAAGATTAATCAGGTGTTCAGCATAGGAGGCGATGCCAATCTGGGGGGCGCTCAGGCCAAAAAAGCCAACCGTTTTAAACCCGTAGTGCATTTTCTGGGTCCGTTTGAACTCCAAGGCGGCGGCCGTGCCACTCATAGCATAGCGCTCGGGAATTACGTGGGTTCGGTGCGCGTAATGGTTGTCGGCGCTCAGGCGGCGGCAGCTGCCTATGGCTCTGCCGAAAAAGCGGTCGAAGTAAAAAGTCCGCTGATGATTCTTGCATCGGTGCCGCGAAAAATATCACCGGGCGAAAAAGTATCGGTTCCTGTAACTGTTTTTGCCTCAAAGGCTTTACCCGAAGTAGCGGTATCGATAAAAACCTCGCCGAACATTCGCGTCACGGGCGGGCGGACGAAATCGCTTTCGTTTGCTTCGGCCGATGAAAAGCTCGTGCAATTTGAATTGGAAGTTTCCCCGGCCACGGGCATAGGAACCATTGATGTTGTAGCCCGGAGTGGCAATGAACGCGCAACCCAGTCGATGGAAATCGACGTGATGAATCCGAATCCGGTTACCACCCAACACCAGGATTTCATTCTCGAACCCGGTGCGCGTGTTCCTGCGAAATGGAAGCCATTCGGCCAAAAAGGTAGCAACGCTACGATCGTCGAAGTTTCTGGCGTGCCTCAGGCAAATTTGCGCGGTCGTCTTGCCGGGTTGCAACGCTATCCGCACGGCTGTCTCGAACAAGTGGTTTCAGCGGTATTTCCGCAGTTGTTTCTACCCGAACTTATCGACCTGACCAAATCCGAGCGCGAAGAAATGACGCGGAACGTTACTGCCGGAATTGCGCGCGTGGGACAATCGCAACTTTCAGGTGGCGGACTTGCGTATTGGCCCGGACAAACCTATGCCGATGACTGGACCACCTCGTATGCGGGACATTTCTTAATCGAGGCGGAAAAACGCGGTTTTGCACTTCCGGTGGGTTTTAAAGCCAAATGGCGCGCTCACCAGAAACGCGCGGCTCAGCAGTGGCGCTTCGACCCTAAATACGCGAATGACCTGGCTCAGGCGTACAGATTATACACGTTGGCACTCGAGGGTCAGCAGGATATGGGTGCGATGAACCGGCTCAGGGAAACGCCGGGGATCAGCGCTCAGACGAGATTCAGGCTCGGGGCGGCTTATGCACTTATCGGACAGCACGAAGCGGCGCGAAGTCTTGTCAGCAACACTCCGCTCGACGATTTCTCGGAACGCGATTACTTTTATTTCGGTTCCGAGGCCAGAAACCGGGCGATGACACTGGAAACCTTATTGCTCACAGGCCGGACTAAAGAAGCGTTTGAAATGGCCCGGCGCGTGGCCAACGATCTTGCATCGGACCGATGGATGAGCACGCAAACCACGGCTTTTTCGCTTTATGCGTTTGCTAAGTTCGCCCAAACTCAGAATCCGGCGCCTATTGACATTCAATTGGCCGGCGCGAACCAAAACCTTTCGCTATCGACCGAAAAACCTGTCATTTCGCGCAACTTAAAAACAGACGACGGAACTGAACAGCGTTGGACCATCGCCAACAACGGCAAATCTCGCGTTTTTGTGCGGCTCGTTCACAGCGGCATTTTACCGGTTGGACAAGAAATGGCCGAGGCGCGGAATCTGTCGCTCAAACAGCGTTTTGTAGACGCATCGGGCCAGGCGGTTCCGGTAACCCGATTGACTCAGGGAAGCAGCTTTTACGCCGAAATCACCGTTGTGAACCAAAGTAATGCTGCAGTGCGGAACATTGCGTTGACACAACTTTTACCCTCGGGACTCGAGATCGTCAATACGCGTTTTGCCGAGAACGCAGCTTCGGGGAACATCGATCACGCAGACCTTCGGGACGATCGGGCCAATTACTATTTTTCGCTCGGCGCCCGAAAATCGCGTACATTCAGGCTGTTTGTAAACGCGTCTTACCTGGGCCGATACTATTTTCCGGGCGCTCAGGCAGAGGCGATGTACGATCCGGACTATTTTGTAAGAGACACGGGCCGATGGATCGAGATCGTAAAACAGTAAAGCGCCGCAACCGGAGGATTTGGTTCTGCGGACTGGCAGCAACGGCTTTGATTGCTTATGTTTTTGGGTTGCCCGATCCGCTGTTTAAACCGGATTACGCCACGGTAATCGAAAGCAGGGACGCACGTTTGCTATCGGCGCGGATTGCTTCAGACGGACAATGGCGGTTCCCCGTTTCCGATGCTGTTCCGGAAAAATTTAAATCTTGTGTACTCAGGTTTGAAGACCGGCATTTTTACGAGCATTTCGGGTTTAATCCCGTGTCGATGGTTCGCGCCTTAGCCCAAAATATCCGATCCGGATCAAGAAAAGGCGGAAGTACGATTACGCAGCAGGTCGTTCGGTTATCCCGCGGAAATCCACAGCGCACTTACTGGGAAAAATGCGTGGAACTGATTTGGGCGACACGCCTGGAATGGCGGCACTCGAAGGACGAAATCCTGCAACTCTATGCGGCTCACGCTCCTTTTGGCGGAAATATCGTAGGGCTCGAAATGGCGGCCTGGCGGTACTTCGGCCGAACGCCTGAGCAACTTTCCTGGGCCGAGAGCGCTGCGTTAACTGTGCTTCCAAACGCGCCCGGACTCATTTATCCGGGCAGGAACCAGCAGCGACTACTCGAAAAGCGAAATCGGTTATTGCGCATGCTTTACAGCGACGGCGTTTTTGACCGAATGACGCTGGAACTTGCGCTGAGCGAACCTCTTGTGAACAAAAAGCACGATCTGGAAAACATCGCACCCCACTTGCTTAATCGTATTGCGCGCCAACAACACGGAAAACGCGTGCGCACGACGATAGATTTTGATTTGCAGCTCCAGTCGGACCAGATTCTGAAGCGTTATATTCAGCGTTACGCCGGCGCTCAGGTTCACAACGCCGCGGCAATTGTCATCGATATTGAAACCCGGGACGTGCTGGCTTACGTCGGAAATGCTTCGACCCAAAACCGATATGGAAAAGACGTAGACGTTATCACAAAAGGCCGCAGCACGGGAAGTTTGCTCAAGCCGTTTTTGTTCGCGGCCATGATTGACGAAGGACACTTACTCAGAAATTCCCTCGTGGCCGATATTCCGGTTCAGATTGGCGGTTTTTCTCCCCAGAACTTCGACTTGAATTTTCAGGGTGCGGTTCCGGCGGACGAGGCGTTGACACAGTCGCTCAACATTCCGTTTGTACTTATGTTACAGGAATACGGACTTGGAAAAGGCTACGATTTGCTTAAAAAGATGCGTTTGAGACATTTAACAAAAGGCCCCGATCACTACGGTTTGTCGCTGATATTAGGCGGCGGCGAATCGAGCCTCGAGGACATGGCGGCTGTCTATGCGGCGCTGGGCGGAACGGTGCAACATTTTACACGGGGCGACGGAACTTACCGCAGCGGCGAGTTTGCCCGCTTGAATTACGTAAGAGAAAATCAAACGGATTTTGGGAAACCATCGCACGAAAAAACGCTGATTGGGGCCGGAGCGGTTTATCAAACGCTTGATGCGATGCAAAAACTTACGCGGCCCGAAGGCGATTTAGCCTGGGAGTACTACGATTCTTCGCGCCGGATTGCGTGGAAGACCGGGACGAGTTTTGGAAATCGCGATGCGTGGGCCATAGGACTCGACGGGAAATACGTTGTAGGAATTTGGGTGGGAAATGCCTCGGGCGAGGGGCGGGCCGGACTCACGGGCGTTTCTCATGCCGCGCCGCCTATGTTTGAAATTTTCAATTTGCTCCCAGGCGGAGGCTGGTTCGAAGTGCCACTAGACGATCTGCGTAAAACCGACGTTTGCGCCAAAAGCGGTTTTTGGGCGGGGGCGGGCTGTCCGACAGTGCAGCAATGGGCGCCACTTTCTTCGGTTCACGTGGCGCAGTGCGATTACCATATGCTCGTACATTTGGACAAATCCGGGATGTTGGCCAACAGCAGTTGCGAAAACACCGGGAATCTAAAAGCGCAGTATTGGTTTGTCCTGCCATCGGTGCAAGAATATTTTTACAGAAGAACGAATGCCGATTATGTGCCGCTTCCTGCGCTGCGCGAGGATTGCCAGTTACAACTTCCCGCGCAAATGAACTTTATTTACCCCAAAGACCATCGGACCAAATTGTTTGCTACGCGGGATACCGATGGCGCTGTACAGCCCGTTGTGCTTAGAATCGCGCATAAAAACCCGCAATCAGAACTGTTCTGGTACGTGAACGGAGTGTTTAAAACACGGACGGTTCATTTTCACGAATTTCCGTTATCAGAGCCTTCGGGCATATATAATATTACCGTTGTGGATGAAAGCGGTTTTGAAATTTCGAGACAAATTGAGTTGCTGTTATAGTGCGAATTTGTTTTTCTGCTACTTTTGACTGAAAACCAATAGCTTATGAAGACAAAATTACTATTGTGCCTGATGTTTTTGTGGAGCATTCAGGTACTGGGCCAGGCTGTGGCGCACGAGCCCGAGCCTATTGTGCAATGTAACTCCGAGGTATTCGATCTTACGGGTAAAATCCCCGAGATTCTGATGGATCAGGACCCGCAGTTTTTTGTGGTGGCGTTTTTCAATACGCAGTTCGACGCGGAAAGCAACTCAAACCAGATTGCAACGCCTCATTTTTACATCGGTCAGATGAGCGAGACCATTTATGCGCGCGTTACAAGTCTGATCGACGATTCGTTTGATATTACATCATTTGAAATTTCGTTTGAAATGACGTGGGTGGAGCAATTTCCGGACGTTACGGTGTGCGACTATTTTGAGTTGCCGTTTTTGCAGTCCGGGGCCGAGGGGTATTATACCGAGCCTTCGGGTGGCGGTTATATGTTTTTGCCAGGCGATATTATCGAGACATCGATGACGCTTTATTTATACCGCCTCAGCGGCTCCTGTGAGTCCGAATCTTCGTTTCAGATTACGGTTGTGGGCGATATTTCCGGCGGTTTGCAATCTCTGTCCCGATGCTCGACTGAAGACGCTTTTGATCTTTCTGTGGCATTTACCCAACTGATGGTTTTGGCGCCGAATTCGGATCCGTCGATACACCTGACCTACGAGGACGCGGTTTCTGACAATAATGCGATTGACTGGTTTTCGCCGTTTTCCTGGGAATTGGAAGCGGGTACCTTGTTTGTGCGCGTGCACAGGGGCGATTGCGAGCCCGTCGTAAAGCAGTTACTGCTCGAAACGATAGATTGCTCAAACGCGAAGATATCCGGCACCGTGCGCGCTGATTTCGATTTAAACGGATGTTCGCCCTCAGATCCGGCGCTTCCTGTTTTTGTCATTTCGAAACAGAGCGGGACAGAAGTGCGGTACGC
>CAZTGF010000037.1:0-11910 GCA_964612955.1 uncultured Flavobacterium sp. | reverse complement strand
AACGGGATATCAGGTTTATTTGCAGAATCTCGGAACGCTTTATCAGGATGCGGAAGCAACGCTGATTTTTGACGATGTTCTGCTCGATCTAATTTCAGCCGGCGGCGGAACGGTATCGGGCAACGAAATTCACTACAGCCTTGCGAATATGGCACCGCTGTCTACGGTAGTGTACGAACTGCTTTTCAATGTGGCTATACCGCCGGTTGCCGATGCGGGAGACGTATTGTACTTTGAAGCTTTTGTCACCGCAGAGCCGGATGCTGACCTTACGAATAACGTGGCGACGCTAGCGCAAACCATTGTAAATTCATACGACCCGAATGACATTATCGTACACGAAGGCGCATTTATTACGCAGACGCAGGCCCAGAATTACGTTCACTACACTATTCGATTTCAGAATACGGGAACGGCCGATGCGATTAACGTGCGTCTCGAAAACGAACTCAGCGCTTTTTTAGACGAGGAAACGTTCAGGCCCGTCGGGGCGAGTCATGCTTATCAGGTGGAACGCTCCGGTGCGATGCTGCAAATCAGGTTCGACAACATTAACCTCGCCTCAGAACAGGAAAACGAACCTTTAAGTCACGGCTTTTTCACTTATCGCGTAAAACCTGTGAGCGGATTTTCCGAAGGCGATGTGATAGAAAACAGCGCCGGAATCTTCTTTGATTTTAACGCCCCGATTCTGACCAACATCGCTACGACGCAGATTCAGCAACTCGGTGTTTCGTCCTCGTCAACGCCTCGGGTTACCGTGGGGCCGAACCCTGCATCTGGCCGGATTGAGATTGCCGGAATAAGCGGGACGGTACACTTGGAAGTTTTTGACCTCAGTGGCAAAAGGCTCAGATCTGAAACGCTTTCTGAGCCGCTCGCGACCGACATTTCGGGCCTTTCCTCAGGAATATATATGCTTCGTTTAACCAACGGCTCATCGGCATCGAACCACAAACTCATTGTGAAATAGCCCGGGGTTTCGCCTATAAAAAAACCGCCTGCTCTTGGTTGAACAGGCGGTTTTATTGTTATTCGGCAATTTCGTTGCCTTGTTTGTCGTAAAAGTGGTACTCCAAAAAAGTGTAAGCGTCACGGGGAACTACTTTAATCCACTTTCGGTGCTCCAGAAACCATTTGGAACGAGGCGAAGGGAAACCTTTTCTGAGATAAGCGGCCACAAACGGATGCGTGTTAAGCACGACGCTCTTGTGGTTTTTTAAATGGCGCTCCAGATCGGCGTTAATTTTTTCAATGATCAGGATCGGCGCTTCGATCTGGCCGTGGCTGTTGTTTGGATCCTGCTCCTGTGTTTTAATGTTGACTTCTGGCCTGACGCGTTGTCTGGTAATCTGAACCAGTCCAAATTTGCTCGGCGGCAGAATCTTGTGCTTGGCTTTGTCGTCACTCATCTCATTGCGCAGATGGTCGAAAAGCACTTTGCGGTTGTCGGGATTGGTCATATCGATGAAATCTATGACGATAATTCCTCCCATGTCTCGCAAACGGAGTTGTCTGGCGATTTCCGTGGCTGCGATCATATTTACCTCGAGGGCGGTGTCTTCCTGATTGGAGGCACGGTTAGAGCGGTTGCCGCTGTTTACATCAATAACGTGTAGGGCTTCGGTGTGTTCGATGATGAGGTATGCGCCTTTGCTCATCGATACTGTTTTTCCGAAGGACATTTTGATTTGCCTCTCGATATGGTAGCGTTCAAATAACGGAACGTCTTTGTGTTGGTAGTGGCGTACGATGTTTTGTTTGGACGGTGCAATTTCCGCCAGATAATCTTTGATCTGATAGTACAACTCTTCGTCGTCTACGTGAATTCCGGTAAAGGTGTCGTTGAATACATCGCGCAAAATAGAGGAAGCGCGGTTTACTTCGCCAAGAACTTTGGACGGATGATGAGCGGACTGTAATTTTTTACACATGGCCTGCCATCTGGTGAGCAGATTTTGGAGGTCATTGTCCAGTTCGGCTACTTTTTTGCCTTCGGCTACGGTTCGTACAATAATGCCGAAGCCTTTTGGTCTGATGGATTGAACAAGGCGTTTGAGCCTGTCTTTTTCTTCTTTCGATTCGATTTTTTGCGATATGGAAACGCGGTCCGAAAACGGTACCAGTACGATAAAACGCCCGGCAAGTGAAAGTTCTGAACTAATGCGCGGTCCTTTTGTGGAAATGGGTTCTTTTACAACCTGGACAAGTAGGGAGTGATTGCTCGAAAGCACGTCTGTGATGACGCCGTTTTTGTCGATTTCCTTTTCGAACTGAAAGTTTTTTAGAGAATAATCTCTCAGTTTACCTGTGGTTACAAGTTTTAAGAATTTGAGCTGGGAAGATAAATTCGGACCTAAGTCGTGGTAGTGTAGAAACGCGTCTTTTTCGTAGCCCACGTTTACAAAAGCGGCGTTAAGTCCTGCAACGGGTTTGCGAATTTTAGCTATGAAAATATCGCCGACCTGAATGTCGCTTTGTTCTTCCTCCCGGTGTAATTCTATTAGTTTTCCATCTTTTAGCAAGGCAAAATCTACGGCTTCAGAACTGGATCTGATGATTAATTCTTTATTCACACTGTAAATTTTTATCCACACATGGTTTGCGGGCGGGAAGGTTTTGCCTGAGCCCGTACGGCAAATTTCTGCAGGGATGGATTAAACAATAATTAATACAGGTAGTGCTTAATTACCCGGTGAATGTTAACGTAAAATCCCGGATTTCGGAGCAATTGCGGCCAAAATCCGAGAGAAAACGGACATTCGATGTCAATGAACTTTTTAAATGAAAAAAGTAGTTAAACACTACTTTTTCTTTTTGTGGCGGTTAGCTCTCGCTCTTTTCTTTCTCTTGTGCGTAGCTACCTTATGTCTTTTTCTTTTTTTACCACTTGGCATAATGGGAATTTTAGGATTAGTTATATATGTTATTTAGCTTCGTTGTTCGTCTTAACTCCCTCGACAAACACTTTAGCAGGCTTGAATGCAGGAATATTGTGAGCAGGAATTTTAATAGTGGTGTTTTTGGAAATATTCCGGCCGGTCTTCTCGGCTCTTGTTTTAATGATAAAGCTACCGAACCCTCTTAAATAAACATTGTCTCCTGTCTCGAGAGAGGTTTTAACCTCATCCATAAAAGATTCAACTGTAGCCTGAACATCTCCCTTTTCAAGACCTAACTTCTCAGAAATTTTCGCTACCAGATCTGCTTTCGTCATGTTTTTGCGTTTTATAAATTGTGATATTTTTCGAGGGGCAAATATAAGAATTTAAAAACCAATTATTCAATCATAATTAATTAAAATTTAATAACATAAACTTTTACTTTTGCAGTTTCTGCCCGAATTATGCCGTTTGCCAACAGATTGATTTCATGGTATTTACTGAATAAGCGTAACCTGCCGTGGCGCGAGCATCCGGATGCTTACAAGGTGTGGTTGTCCGAAATCATATTGCAACAAACGCGCGTAGCTCAGGGGTTGCCTTACTACAATGCGTTTTTAGAAGCATTTCCAAACGTTACTTCGCTCGCGAACGCCCATGAACAGCAGGTGCTCAGGCTTTGGCAGGGACTCGGATATTACTCGCGCGCCAGAAACCTGCACGCCACCGCCAAAAAAGTGGCATTTGAATTCGGAGGGAAATTCCCGGATTCAAAAGCGGAGCTGCTAAAACTCAACGGTATAGGTCCGTACACTGCCGCGGCGATTTCCTCCATCGTGAATAGGGAACCTGTAGCCGTTGTCGACGGAAACGTGTACCGCGTGCTTGCGAGAATCTTCGGAGTGGACACCGACATTGCCTCATCCGCTGCTTACCGGGAATTTGAAGCGCTGGCAACATCGCTGATGCCAAAAGACAAACCCGATGTTTTCAATCAGGCGCTCATGGAATTTGGTGCGATGCAGTGCGTTCCCAAAAGTCCGGATTGCAGCCGCTGCCCGTTTAATGACCGATGTTATGCCTTAGCGCAGAATCGCGTGAATTCGCTTCCCGTCAAACGCAAAAAGCCTAAACCCGAAGCGCGGCATTTTCACTATCTCGTTTTCCGAGATTCATCGGACCAGACGGTGTTGCAAAAGCGCACGGACGGAATCTGGCGACATCTTTACGAGTTTCCACTTGTAGAATCCATCGGGGTGCCGCAGTGGAACGATGTTCTTGAGCAGTATCGCCCACTCGGAATTTCATCGGTCCGCGCCTATGCAAGCGAACCTGTAATCCACAAACTCACGCACTTGCATCTTCACATCCGCTTTTGGAAAATCGAACTAAACGGCGTGCTCAAAAACGGGATTTCCGCTGATAAGATTGGCGATTTTCCGCTTCCGGCAGCGATCGATAAATTTATAAACGCCGGTGGTCTTGAGATGTAAAATCACTATATTTGGAATTGTAATCTATTAAAGTTATGAGTGGAACCCTAAACAAAGTCATGCTAATCGGGCATCTTGGGGACGAAGTGAAAATGCACTATTTCGACGGCGGCAATTGCATCGGCCGGTTTCCGCTGGCTACAAATGAAACCTACATCAACAAATCTACGAACGAGAAAATAACTTCGACCGAATGGCACAATCTCGTGGTTCGAAACAAAGCGGCCGAAATATGCGAGAAGTATTTGTCCAAAGGGGATAAGATTTACGTTGAAGGCCGGATTAAATCGCGGCAATGGCAGGCCGAGGACGGAACCACAAAGTTCACCACAGAAATCCAGGTCACCGAATTCACATTCCTGAGCGTGCGCAAGGATGCCGACGCTAAAAATACCGTGCCCGCCCCGCGGAATTACGACAGAAACGACGCCTCAGAAGCAGGTCCGTTTTGATTGTTTAACTAAGACATACACCTTTGGACCCCGAGCCCAATAGCGATTTATTTATAGAACCCAGCCTGCTTACAGGTCTTGTTTTTTTGCTGCTTTTGACTTTGCTGTTTCTGACTGCGGCATCGAGTGTGGCATTTATGTCTCTGAGTACGCATAAGTCCGACGATTTAAAGGACGACGCCACCGGAAAACGAATCAGACTTATCTTAGAGAAACCGCGTAAACTAAGCGCTGCTTTCAGTGTTTTTGGCAGTTTTTTGCTTATGGCATCGGTGCTACTTGGTTATATGATGCTCGAATTCTGGTATTCAAACATTGCCGATGGGTGGCGATTCTTTTTTCAGGTAATTACGCTTTCGTTGACGATGTTGTTTTTTGCCGATCTTTTGCCTAAAACCATCGCGGCCCGAAATCCTGAGAGTGTAGCCCGGCGGTTGTCCACGTTCGTAGCTGCTGTAGATTTTGTGCTCACACCGATCAGCATTCCGCTTAGGGAAGTGCGGCATTTTCTAACGCGAACACTCGAGCCCCGCGCAAAAGGGCATTTGTCTGTCAATCAGTTGTCTCAGGCGCTTGAACTTACCTCAAACGAAGGAACGAGTCAGGAAGAGCAGAAAATTCTCGCAGGCATCGTGTCTTTTGGAAACACCGAAACGCGCCAGGTAATGACACCGCGCATCGATATTTTTGCGATTGACAGCGCCGCAGATTTTTCCGGGATTGTTCCTCAAATTCTGAGTCACGGCTATTCGAGGATTCCGGTATACAGAGAAAGCATCGATCAGATCATAGGAGTTTTGTTTGTCAAGGATTTGATTCCCCACATCGGGAAACCTGTTTTTGACTGGACCCGATTATTGCGCGAGGCCTTTTTTGTTCCAGAAAATAAAAAGCTCGACAACTTGTTAAAAGATTTTCAGACGATGAAGAACCACCTTGCAATTGTCGTGGATGAATATGGCGGCACATCGGGCATTGTCACCCTCGAAGACGTTATCGAGGAAATCGTTGGTGATATCAGCGATGAATTTGACGAAGAACACAGCGATTACATGCAAAAAAGTGACAATGAATTTGTGTTTGAAGCAAAAACGGGACTTAAGGATTTCTTCCGGATAATCGATGCGGACGAATCGGTGTTCGACGGATACGTTGGCGAATCGGAGACCTTAGGCGGTTTTCTTCTGGAGCTTTTCGGGGATTTTCCAAAACGCGGAGATTCCGTATCTTGCGAGCACCTTCACTTTGTCGTTGAAGAGACCGATAGCAAGCGAATCGTTAAAATTAAAGTAACTGTAAACCATGTGGAATAAAATTGCAACGGGAGCGCTGCTGCTGTTTTTGGGTGCCTCTGTTGTAGGTTGCAAAGACGACGCGATTCCCAAACCAAACGCATACCTTAGGCTCGATTATCCGATAGCGGGTTACGAGCCGTATAACGACAATTGCGCGTTCGGGTTTTACAAAAACCGGTTGTCCCTGGTCCGAAGCAACGATTCCTGCCAGGTTACGCTGAATTATCCACAGATGAAGGCCACGGTTTATCTGTCCTACAAGCCCGTCCGCGGAAATCTGACAACGCTGTTGAGGGACGCTCAGAAACTTACCTACGGGCACGTGATTAAAGCGAGCGACATTTACGAACAACCGTACATCAACCCCGAAACGGATGTTTACGGCATGTTTTATAGCGTAGGGGGTAACGCGGCGACGAATTCTCAATTTTACGTTACCGATTCCACGCGGCATTTTGTAACAGGTTCCCTTTACTTTTACGCAAAACCCAATTTCGATTCCATTATGCCGGCTGCCGATTATATCAAAAACGACCTGCAAACGCTGATGGAAACGCTTTACTGGAAATAAAAAAAGGAACGCGATTAACGTTCCTTCTCTGTTTAAATTTGGTTGAATTAAGCCTTTTTAGCGCAACAACCTTTTTTGTCTTTTGCTGAAGAACAGGATTTTTTGTCTTTTTTGTCCGAAGATTTCTGTTCGTCCTTCTTTTTCTCCTGATCAAAAACGGCCATTGCCTGATCGCCCGAAGATCGCATGTTAACCACTTTGTACGTTTCTCCGTCCGCAGCACTTTCTACGGTTTCTACGATTTTCTCGGGGCTTACGCGTGCGGCATCAAAATCTACTTTTGCCGTTTTGCTGTCGTAATCTACATTGGCCGAGCTTACGCCTTCGAGTTTGGCGAGTTTCTTCTCGATTGCGCGCGCGCAACCCATGGCGCAACTCATTCCATCAATTGAAAAACTCGCGGTTTCCGGTTTTTCAGCAACGTCTTTTGCAGTGGCTTCAGTAGTTTCGGCGGGTGCAGATTGCGTGTCCTTACAAGCGCCGAACAGAAGTGCGGGAAGCGCGGCAGCAAACAGTAATTTTGCAAATTTCATAATATAAGGGATTTGTGAGTTTGTTTAGTAGCGGTTCGACAAAATTATGAAAAAAGCCCACTGCGTGTCATAAAATAATTACAATTTTGCGCCAATAAATTCTGCCCGATGACAGCCGCGAATAATAAGTGGACCTACCTTGTTGCTTTAGCCCTTGTGTGGGGCAGCTCGTTCATTCTCATAAAACGCGGATTGGCGGGGTTAAGCCCGTATCAGCTCGGTGCGCTACGAATGGCCTGCGCGGGTATCGCTCTGCTGACCATCGGATATAGAAAACTGCCCGAGGTTCCGTCTTCGAAATGGAAATACATTGCGCTTACCGCTGTGATGGGAACGTTTTTTCCGGCGTTCCTGTTTTCCGTAGCGCAAACTCAGGTTTCGAGTACGGTCTCATCGGTGCTGAACGCGCTTACGCCTTTAAACACACTCATCATTGGAATTCTCGCGTTTTCTCTCGACTATAGGCGCAACCAGATTTTCGGTGTCGTGCTGGGGCTCGCTGGCAGTGCGATGCTTATCCTGAGCGGCGCCATGTCGCATTCGGGCCAGAATTACGCTTATGCATTACTCATTGTATTGGCTTCGATGGGCTATGCTACAAACGTAAACATCATTAAGCGGCATTTGTCCGATGTAAGTCCGCTCGCGATTTCAACGGGGAATTTTGCGGTGTTGTTGTTGCCGTCGCTTTTGATACTGGGCGGCACCGGATTCTTTGAGGATTTGAGCCGCGTACAGGTGCAGCAAGCGTCGGTTTACGTGGCGATTCTGGGCGTTATCGGAACCGGGTTGGCCAATATCTTTTTCTTTCGGCTGATTCAGATGTCTTCGCCTGTGTTTGCGACCTCGGTCACCTACCTGATTCCCGTAGTTGCGTTTTTCTGGGGAATGCTCGATGGAGAAATGCTAACACCGTTACAGTTTGTGGGCGCTCTCGTTGTTCTTGCCGGGGTTTATTTGTCGAGCCGGAAATAGTTCCAATAAAAAAAGCCGCCCTTTGAGGACGGCCTTTTGAAAATAAATTTCGGTAACTATTACATGAAATCTGCGTCTGAAACGCCTTCGTTGATTTTAACATCGGCAATCTTGAATTCGATTTCTATTCCCTGATTTACAGACATCTGGTGAGGAACCTTAACGCCTTTCACCTCGCGGTAATCGCCGTAGTTGATGATTACTTGCATTTTCTGGCCTTGATTTTCTTCTTCGGTCATTTCGGCAACCTTAAGGCCTGTAGCAACATCGTAGTAGAAAGTTTGCTTGCCGTTCTTAACCACGTAAGCCTCTTTTCCGTTAATCATGTCTACACCGTCAAGAGACGCTTTTGCATCTTTTGCCATCGTGCGCTCGCTGAACAAACCTTTGGCTTTTGCCTCGGCGAATTCTTCGGGAGTAAGCTCGATGCGCTGGCCCTGAGCTGAACTGTAGCCGCCTTTGTCGTTGACTACTTGTTTGGAGAGTTCGCCCATTCCGTCCATGCTGATGATCATCAGCGAATTTCCGTTTGCAGTTCTTTTCGAAACCATTTTAATCGGAGCAGGAGCGCCCGGAATTGTAGCGCTGCCTGTCATGGCCAAAGATTTAACGCCGGCAACTGCTTTTTCGCCTCCGATCGCTTTGATGTAGCTGTCCATAACCGATTGCAGCGTAACGCCTTTTGGAGCTTCGCGCTTGAGTTCGGGCTTAGAAGTTGGCGCGCCGTATTTGTCGAAATAAAGAATTGGCAAACCGGTTTTCTCTAAAGCCGGGATTACCTCGGAGCCTTTTCCAACGATGATAATGCGCATATTGTCGGCCATGAAATACTTGTTGGCCACGCGCTGAATGTCTTCCGGAGTTACAGCGTTGATGTTCTTGATGTAGTTTGTGTAAAAATCCGCAGGAAGCCCTTCAGTTTCGATGTTCAACGCAAATCTTGCAATTGTCTGAGGCTTATCCACCTGCATTACAAACCGGCCGATATAGCCCGCTTTAACGTTTGTCAGGTCTTCCGCTTTTACTTTTTCGGTGCGGATTCTTTTGATTTCTTTGAGGAATTCCACTACAGCGCTGTCAGTGACCGCGTTACGTACCTGAGACGATGCAGAGAAATCGCCCAGATAGCGGCTTCCGTAAATGCTTGAACGCGCCCCGTAAGTCCAGCCGTGGGCCTCGCGAAGGTTCATGTTCAGGTAGCTGTTAAAATCGCCGCCCAATACCTGGTTTGCCAGTAACGCTGGGAAGTAATCGGCATCTTTCATCTCCAAACGGACCGTGTTTACGAGGATAATCTCGGACTGAACCGCGTTAGGCATGTCAACAAAGTTGATCTGAGTGAACTGGACGTTTTTTGGATCTGAGTAAGAAATGTTCGGAGCAGACGCTTTTTTCCATTTGCCGAAGTGCTTTTTAACGAGTTTTTCAACGTCTTTAAACTTCACATCGCCCATTACTACAAGGTAAGCGCGGCTCGGTACGAAATAGGTAGCGTAGTTGTTTTTTACATCGTCCAGCGAAATGTTTTTGATCGTTTCTTCGCTTATGTATTCTCCGGAAGGGTGGTTCTTACCGTAAGTAAGCACGCCCTGAACGCGGTTTGCCACTGCAGCCACGCTCTTTTCCTGAGAACGCAGTCCTTCGAGAATCTGCTCGCGTTCTTTTTCGAGTTCGTCGGCAGTGAAATTCGGGTTAAGTGCGCCTTCGGCCATAAGCTCCAGTACGCGGGGAGCGTATTTGGACAACGTACTTGCATAAGCACCGCTTGAGCTAAACGACATTCTTGCGCCAAGGAAATCAATTTCCTCGAAGAAGTCGTCTTTAGAAATCTTTTTGCTTCCTTTTCCCATCAGCGCGCTCGTAAGATCAGAAACGCCTTTTTTAGCGCCTTCTGCATACGGGGCGTTGTCGATCGTCAGGTTATACGACACGCGCGGCAATTTATGATCTTCGACCACAAGGACCTTAAGGCCGTTTGGAAGTGAGAATGTTTGAGGCTTTTTAACGTTAACCTCAGGTGCCGGCCCCGGTTTGGGCTGAGGGCGGTCCTGGGCGTATATGTTAATTGTTAAAAACAAACCGGTGAGTGCAATCAATATTTTTTTCATGGTGATGTTTAGTTTTGAGCTTTATCCGTTGCAGGGACATAATCCAAAATGAGTCTCTGGTTTGGGTTAAGGTATTTTTTGGCTACCTCGCGGATTTCTTCGCGCGTAATAGAGCGGTAAATGTCGATTTCTGTGTTCACGAGATTTACATCTTTGTATAGAAGGTAAGAAGAAGCGAGGTTTTCGGCTATGCCTTCAATGCTTGAATTGCTGCTTACGTAACGGTTTTCGAATTTGTTCTGCAGTTTCTGAAGGTCGCGCTCGCTGATAAGTTCCTGCTGAAGTTTTGCAATTTCCTCGTCCGCTTCTCTGAGAATGTCGGCGGCAGTGAAGGTTCCCATCGGCAATCCGTACACAATATAACTTCCGTAATCTTCCTGACTAAAGCTGAATGCGCCAATTTGCAACGCCATTTTCTTTTCGTCAACAATTTTCTTGTAGAGTTTTGAACTTGGACCGTCGCTCAGATAGGCCGAGATAAAATCGAGTACGCGGGCCTCACGCGTTTTCATCGATGGCGTGCGGTAAGCGGCAACAATCATTGGAATTTGGATGTTCGGGTCCTGATAAGTAGCGCGGATGGTTTCCGTAATCGGATCCTCAACGAAAGTCTGACGTTTTACCGGCTCGCCTTTCGGAATTGGGCCGAAGTACTGCTGAATCCATTTTTTTGCCTGAGCCGTATCAAACTGTCCGGCGACTACAAGTACAGCGTTGTTCGGGATGTAGAACTTTTTGTTGAATTCCTGAAATTCTTCGAGCGTAGCTGCGTCGAGGTGTTCCATAGAACCGATCGTCGCCCAACGATATGGATGCTTCTTAAACAGGTTTTTCTTTACCTCGGCAAGAAGGTTTCCGTAAGGCTGGTTGTCCACGCGAAGGCGTTTCTCCTCTTTTACAACCTCGTTTTGCGTGGTTACGCCAATCTGGTTGATTACGGGATGCATCAATCGCTCAGATTCCATCCACAACGCAAGTTCAAGGTTGTTGGAAGGGAAAACTTCGAAGTAGTAAGTTCTGTCGTCCGAGGTGTTAGCGTTGTTTGTTCCTCCGTTGGCGGTTACAATTTTGAACCATTCGCCGCGGCCGATGTTTTTGGTTCCTTCAAAGAGAAGGTGTTCAAAGAAGTGCGCAAAACCGGTTCTTTCCGGATGTTCGTCCTTTGCACCCACGTGATACATAACAGACGTAATTACAGCAGGTGCAGAATTGTCGTTATGCAGGATAACGTGCAGACCGTTGTCAAGATCGTATTCCTCGAAGGCCACTTTCTGGGCCGATAGATTTCCTGCTAAGAGAAGCGCGGAACTCAGGGCCATGATTGCATTTTTCATAGTTAAAATAAAAGGTTTAGATGTTTCGTTTGTACACCATCGGGTGCATTTGTTACACCAAAAGTAATTTTTTTTGAACGATACCCATCGTTTAGCGCTCAAAATCCGCAAGATTTGTCGATTAAATGTCTCGCTCTCAATATTTTTATTCCGATGGGTTGCGCAGTTCGTATTAAGTCGTATATTTGCAGCCATTTTTAATTATAACCAAAATATTGTTATGTACGCAATCGTAGAGATAGCAGGGCAACAATTTAAAGTAAGCAA
>CAZTGF010000036.1:10303-21514 GCA_964612955.1 uncultured Flavobacterium sp. | reverse complement strand
ACTCCCAACACCACAACCGAATAAAGTGTGGCCCGGGAAAACGGAAAAAGTTTCATTTGACGCACGACAAAAAGCAATTTCGCAAGACTGTAAAGTGTAATCGAAATCAGAGTCGCCCAAGCTGCACCCTGAATCTCGTAAACCGGGATGAGCCACATATTTAGCGCGATAGTTAAAACGGCGAGCATAAGCCCCAGCGCGAGCACCATGCGATAGTATTTCGAATTAAAAATGATAGCGTTGTTGTTGCCCAGAATCAGGTCGAAATATTTAGAAAGCCCGATGATCATTACAACAGACGCTCCTGAAACGTACTCCTGCGGAAGCAACGCATAAATTTGGTTTAGGTTAATCAGAATGCCGCCAAACACGAGTCCGCCCGCAAACTGAAGCGTAATCGACGTTTTCTTGTAGAATGCATTCAGTTCGTCCCAGGCTTCTTTGGCCATGAGTTGGGCAGTGATCGGGTAAGCAATCTGGTGCATCGCGCGGCTTGGAACGGCTATCACCGTGGCCATGAAAATCGCTACCGAGTAATACGCCACGTGTTCAATCGGCAAATAGTAACCCAACATGCTTTTGTCAATTTCGAGCAGCAAATTCGCTACACTTCCCGCCAATACGATAAAAGCGGAATACACCAAAACACTGCGCGCACCGGCCGGCCGCTCAAAACAAAACCGGAACGCGTGCAACCGGAACGCCGAGAGAGCCATGATGGCCGTGGTCAGCGCATAAATTCCGAGCAGCGCCCAGACAAATCCCTCGGGCGAAAGCCTGCCGAAATAAACCGCAGACAACCCCGCGCTGATGAGCAATCGAAGCAGTACTTCCCGAATGAAACTGCCGTACACGCTGCGCAACCGGACTTTGACCCAGGCGTAGAAAATTTCAAAATATCCCATAAAAAGTCCGATCAGCGGTACTTGCCAGAGGTATTCGAACAGAATGGGGTTTTTACTTGAAATGTGCCGGGCCAAAGGTTCGTAAAAAAAACCGAGCAACCCGAACAACGGCAGCATTATCAAAACCGGCAGCCAGAGCGAAAAATTAAGCAGCCGCATGCGTTCGTGCTCGCCCTTCTGAAGCGCGTAATATTTGACAAGCGTGTTGTGCAGGCCCATCGCCATAAACGGCATTGCGATGTTAGCGGTCGATAGGATAAACGCTGTGAGCCCGTAATGCGTATCGCCCAGGAAAACCGGATATAAATACAAGGCATTCATCGCACCGATCGCAAAACCAATATAGGTTACCACCGTATTGCGCACCGATTGTTTAACGACGATTCCCATTACCCGTGAATCAGGTTGGCCAGCGCTTTTGTGAGTTCCCTGCGCGAATATTGTTGCAAGCCGACCGCGTGAACATGCAGCGTCCCGTTTTGGAACCGCTCAAAAAGCGATTTAAGCGCCGACTTCAGCTGCATTTTTTCACCGTAAGTGTAAAAATTACCTGTATTGGTTTGCGAAAGAATTTGCGCAAAATCCGCATTTTCGGGTCCGATGCCGATTATAGGGCGGCCCGAAACCATATACTCGAACAATTTGCCCGGAATAATGCAGCGCGTTTCGTCCCGGTCAATTTCAATCAGCAACAATACCTGAGAGCGGCGTTGCTCCACGAGTGCTTCTTTGTGCGAAATATAGCCCATGTGCCGGACCGAATCGCCAAGACCAAGGCGGTGTAATTCTTCGAGCACGTGCTCGCTTACGGTTCCGATGAGTTTAAGTTCAAAGGCGGCAGCGAACGCCAAATCTTCCGAGCGCAATTCAGAGATCGCCTGCCAGAGCGCCTCAGGATTCCGGTCCCGCAACAGGGATCCGATATGGGCGACGGAAAATTTTGTATCCAACGTGGGTTTTCCGGCCGCATAAGTGTCGTATCCGTTTGTAATTACGGTTATGGGTTTGGTCGTAATCGATTCAAAATCGGCTTTTGTCGCAGGGCTCGTAACGATGATTTCATCGGCCGTTTGCAACACTGCCGCCTCGAGGCCCTTGTGGCGTTTTTGGGCAAATGCCGAAAGCCGCAGCGATTTGTGGTAGCCGATTTGCGTCCACGGATCGCGAAAATCTGCAATCCACCGAACGTTCATCCGCTTTTTAAGTTCGAGCCCTATCAGGTGCAAACTGTGAGGCGGACCGGTTGTAATTACCGCATCGACGGGGTTTTCGGCCAGGAATTTTTCGAGCCGTTTTACCGATGGCCCCACCCAGAAAACGCGCGCATCGGGAATAAATAAATTGCCGCGCAACCACAACGCGAGCCGCTGAAATACGGACTGTTTTCCGACTTCCGGAATAATGCCGGAACTCATACGGCTCACACGGGCTCCGCTTAGCGATTTCGCGATTTTATACGGTTCCCAGATGGGTTCCCGAATGACTTCAACGCCTGCCGGAACTTCGGCTTCGAGCGCGATGTCGACAATCGGGTATGTCGGGTTTTTAGGTACGTAAACTATAGGCGCAACGCCAAACTCGGGCAGGTATTTTGCGAATTTAAGCCAACGTTGTACGCCGGGACCACCCGCAGGCGGCCAATAATAGCTTACAATGAGTACCTTTTTCATGCCGGTTGAATTTCGGCTGTTCTTGTTCGTTTGAGATAAATGCCCGCACCAATGAGCAGCACCATTACGCCACTGCTGACCAACGCAATCGTGCTTCCTGTTTTTACAACTTGGGGTTCAAATTTAAACTCGACGGTATGCTCCCCCGCCGGAATTTCGAGCGCGCGCAAAACGTAATTGGCGCGCAGAATATCGGTTTTCTTTCCGTTTATATATGCGTTCCAGCCATAAGGGTAATAAATTTCCGAGAATACGGCCAACCCGTTTTCGGGATTTGACGTCGCAAATTTTGCGTAATTGGCGTCGTGCACCATCAGTTGAATATCCGCGTTCCGGGCGTTGTATTTGGCAGCGTTGCTGGGGAGCGGAAACTCTTTTGTATTGACAATGGCCGTAGTCTTCGAGTCGAATTCCCCGAGCGACTTCATTTCGTCATCGGCCGTTGAAACCGCTTTTACTTCGGAAACAAACCACGCATTTCCGTTTGCTTCCGGGTTTGGAATGGCGAATTGGTTGCCTTTGTCGTCCTGTTGAATGACGTAACGCGTGTTGAGCATGTTCAGCACTTCGAGGTTGCCTTTCATGATCTGGTATTCGAGCAAATGTTCCATGCGGCGCGGACGTACAGCGCTGTAACCCGAGAGCGAATTGTGGAAATAAGACGTCCGGGCGTTGTGAATCGCAGCGACTTCAAAGACGCGGAATTCGCGTTTGTCGGCTAGAATTTCATCGTCCACCGGCGTTCTTTCAAACGGATAGTCAACGTATCGGGCCGGAACGAAATCATCTGCATTTACGTAGCGACGGTCCACGAAGAATAAATCGGCAATCATAAACACACCGATTCCGATAACCGCCGTACGCATCGCAATTTTACCGCGCATCGAATACCACAGCAAACCAAAAGCGACGACGATGAAAAACGCACTGCGCAACAGATCGGCAGAATACATCGTCATGCGGTCGGCCTGAAGCGCATCGACAAAATCAGGACCGTAGGATTGGGCGAACATCGCATCTCTGCTGCCCGTAAAGTCAAAACTCCCCTTGAACAGGAACAATAGCGCCAGAATCGCAACAAGACTGCCACCGGCACGAATAAGTCCGCGTTTCTGCTGATTGGCGTCGGCCTTGAAAAACGACTGTAAACCCATCATGGCCAATACGGGAATGCACAATTCCAAGATCACCTGAATCGAGGAAACAGCCCGGAATTTATCGTACATCGGCACATAATCGATGAAAAATGTTGTGAGCACGCCAAAGTTTTTACCCCAGGACAACATCAGCGATAGAATGGCTCCTGCTAAGAACGCGTATTTTATGCGTCGGTTATCGACATAAAAACTCAGAAGCGCCAGAAAAACTACGATGGCACCCAGATAAGCAGGGGCGGCTACAAGTGGCTGATCGCCCCAATAGGCTGGCATTTTGGAAACCGCATCCCTGGCCTGAGCAGGAGAAACGCCCTGAGAAATCATAAAATCGTACATATGGCTGTCAGTTCCCAAGGGTTCGGCATCTGAGCCTCCGAACAAACGCGGCGCAATCAGGTTCAAACTCTCGAGGATTCCGTAACTGTATTCGGTGATATAATCGTAATCCATGGCCGAAGTGGTCGTGTTTGCAGAGCCGTCCGGATTAAACGTGAGTTCGCTCTTTCCGCGAATACTGAAATCCGCGTACTCGCTCGTCGCCATAAGATTTGAAGCGTTTGCGCCCAAAGCAAGAAGGGCCGCAACAGCAAAAACCCCAACGGATTTATACATTGCATCGAACGCTTTCTGTTGGAAATACATCCAGAAATAATAAAGCCCGATGCACAGCAAAAGCAGCAGCAGATAGTACGTCATCTGAAAGTGGTTTGCGTTAATTTCGAGTGCAGCCGCCACCATCGTGAGCAAACCGCCTGCAATGTATCGCCGCTTAAAAACGAGCAACACGCCCGCAACAACGAGTGGCATATAACCAATCGCATGGGCTTTGGCATTGTGGCCGGCTCCGAGAATGATAATCATATACGTAGAAAAACCAAACGCCAGCGCGCCCAAAAACGCCTTGAGCGGGTCCGCGCGCATGACGAGCATCAGCACGTAAAACCCGAGAAAATAAAGAAACACATAATCGGCCGGACGTGGCAAAAACCGGATAATATCGTCCAGATCGCCTATATAGTCATGCGGATAATTCGCGCCGAGCTGGTAGGTGGGCATTCCGCCGAAAGACGTGTTGGTCCAATACGGTTCTTCTCCTGTGGCGGCGCGGAAATCGTTCTGTTCCTTGGCCATGCCGACGAACTGCGCAATGTCCGACTGATAAAGTTTTTTGCCTTGAAGAACAGGATAAAAATACACGAGTGAAATCGCGATAAATCCTAAAAGCGCTAATAAATGAGGAAAAAATGGTTTGAGCCGCTCCATAAAAATGTTTATTCAGCCCAAAAGTAGTTAAAAATTCAGAGCCCGCGCTTACTCGATTTCTTCATAGTCCACATACTCGCCCACTTTTTTGCGCTGCCGCGGTTTTGGCATCGTGCTCGGGTCGATAGAGATATCGCCTTCTTTCTTTTGGTATTCTGTGTGTTGGCGTTCGTATTGACGTTTAAAGCTTTCTTCGGCGTGGTTCACCGCTTTCTTTACGAGTATCGGAAACAACAGACGCGCTACGAACTTAAACAGGTAGTAAAACAGGATGATGTAAAGCACCATCTTCAGGAAGCCGGTAAAAGAGGCCAATTCCATGGAAAAATTTTTTTTGTAAAACTACTAAATATGGGCGCAAAAATGCCCGATGCGTTCATAAATAAATAATAAAATAGTACTTTTGGGGCTATTCCATCCCAGATTTTTAACCACGATGACGTTATTCCGCTCGGCTTGTTTGCTTTTGTTTTCTCCTTTTATCGCTTCGGCACAATTTACCGATGTCATTAATTCCAATCGCCCGGGCGAATCGTTCTCGGCATTTTCGGTGGGCAAAACCGTGTTGCAGACAGAATTAGGATTTACGGGTTACGAACAATCGCACGATTTGTTACTGACAGACTCGCAAGGGATACAAACCGAACTCTTTGTGCGTTACGGCGCCTTTCTGGAACAACTCGAAATCATCGCAGAAATTCAGCACCTGTACGAAGAAACGGAATCGCTCACGAATTCAGGTATCAGACGCGGTTTTAGAAATTTTGGCATAGGCGCGAAATACCTCGTTTACGATCCGAACAAAAACTATGTGGACCGAAAACCAAACCTTTTAAGCTGGAAAGCCAATCAAAGGTTTAAATGGCGCGACCTGATTCCGGCCGTTGGCGTTTATGCTGGCTTGAACATTCCGATGAACAAGGAGCTGAATCTGCCACACCAGGGCGCATCGGCAAAACTGATGGGGATTACGCAAAACCAGTTTGGAAAGCACGTTCTCGTGACTAATTTTTACATGGACGGTTTCGGCTCAAATTACGAATCTTTCGGCTATGTGGTTACCCTGACGCGCGGATTGAACAGTCGTTGGTCTGTGTTCCTCGAAAATCAAGGCATTCAGAGCGATCACTACGGCGATTTGCTGTTTCGCGGCGGTGCCGCCTTTTTGCCGTGGGAGAATTTTCAGATCGATGTTTCGGGCGGCGTCAACGTAAAATCTACGCCTTCGATTTACAATGTCGGCGTTGGAATCTCGTGGCGATTCGATGCAAACTACGAGGAAATATACCTCAGACTTCCGGGAGAGGACAGTCCGGACGACAAGCAGAAGGAGAAAGAAAAGAAAAAGAAAAAACGCAAGGACGATGTAGATCCTGAGGCGCTTACAGAATAATATGATCGAGATAAAAGAAGCGATTAGCCCGCGCGAAATCAAGGCGTTTGTAAAATTTCCGTTTGGTTTGTTCAAGGACAATCCCAATTGGATTCCGCCTTTGATCAGAGAAGAAGTGGCTGCGTTTGACAAAACATCAAACCCGGCTTTTGACACGGCCGACGCCCATTTTTATATGGCCTACAAAAACGGTGTTCCGGTAGGGCGCGTGGCGGCGATCATCAATTGGACCGAAGTGCGGGAGCAACAAAAAGCCAAGGTGCGTTTTGGTTGGTTTGACGTTATTGACGACATCGAAGTAACGCGCGCGTTGCTGGATAAAGTTGCCGAATTCGGGCGCGCACATCAACTCGAGAATATCGAAGGGCCGATGGGATTTTCAAATCTCGACAAAGTTGGCGTGCTCACTTATGGTTTCGACGAGTTAGGTACAATGATTACGTGGTACAGTCCGCCTTATTACATGGCGCATTTTGAGCAGCTTGGATTTGTTCAGGAAAAGAAATTCATCGAAAGCCGTTTTAAAATGCCGGATGCCGAAGCCGTAGCGCCGTTTCTAAAAGGCGATGAGTTAATCCGCAGACGCTACAACCTGAAAGTCATAAATCCGCACACAATCGCCGAGGTTGAGCCTTATATCGACCGGATGTTCGATTTATTTAACGAATCCTATGCGCGGCTGTCGTCGTTTGTGGCAGTATCGGACCGACAGAAGGCTTACTTCCGCAAAAAATATGTCGGGCTAATTAATCCCGAATACATCAAGTTTGTCGAATCGGCCGAGGGCAAACTTATAGGGTTCAGCATTGTAATGCCATCGTTGTCTGTTGCGCTTAAAAAGGCCAATGGCCGGTTGTTTCCGCTGGGTTTCTGGCATTTGATGCGCGCAAAAAAACACAGCAAGACGGTTTTATTTTATTTGATTGGCGTGGCTCCCGAATATCAGAATAAGGGGGTTACCGCGATTATCATGGCTGAATATTTCCGATCGCTGACCAAAAACGGCATCAAAGAATGCATTCGTACGCCCGAACTCGAGGAAAACAGCGCCATTCACAACCTGTGGAAAAATTTCAATCCCGTCATTCACAAACGGCGTTGTACATATATTAAAAATCTGTAGTGCAATCTACGGGCTTGAGCGAAATCGGACCGCGGTAATCGAGTGGCCCCAGATGAACATCCACGCCGTCCCGAGGTTCAAATTGCCCGAGTCCCATGCGCAATTCGCCGCCGGTTTCAAGAAAGTACATTTCGCGTTTGCTCTGCATGCCTTCGGATTCAAAATCGTACACGAGTTTTAAAGTATCGCCTACTTTTTGGCCCGAAACGCTGCCTTTGCTGCTGTCTTTTTCGAAATTATCAAACGTGATTCTTCCGCTCACCCGGTTGCCTTGGCGGTTTAACTGGAGGCGGATGCTGTCTTTTCCAACGACGTACATATAACACTGCTCCGATTTCATTTCCGAGGTGTTAGTCCCGCGCTCAGATGTACTTTCGATGGTGGTTTCAGGCTCCGGGTTCGATCGCTGGCAGCTCATTGCCACCAATGCGAGAAGGGTAAGGGTAATCGCTCTCATGTTTTTTGTTTTTAAAGTACAAAAAAAACCGCCCTGAAAATTCAAAGCGGTTCTAATATTGTCTTAATTGTTGATTATCCGACGTCGACAGTGCGTTCTGATGCAAGTTGCAAATAAGCGCCTGAAGTAAGTTTTTCGCGTACCGATTCGAACGCAGCAAGTGTTTCCTGTATATCCGCCATTGTGTGTGACGCCGTAGGAATCATGCGCAACAGGATAATGCCTTTTGGAATTACCGGATAAATCACAATCGAAAGGAAAATGCCAAAGTTCTCGCGTAAATCGTTTACCAGCATCATCGCCTCGGGAACCGACCCTCTCATGTAAACAGGGGTAACACAGGTGTTTGTATCCCCCATATCAAACCCACGCGAACGCAAACCACTCTGAAGCGCTCGCACGTTTTCCCATAGTTTTTCCTTAAGCTCGGGCATGCTGCGCAGCATTTCCAGACGTTTCAACGCTCCTACTGTGAAAATCATCGGCAATGATTTGGCAAACATCTGAGAACGTAAATTGTACTTTAAATAGTCGATCACTTCTGCATCTGCGGCCACAAACGCTCCGATTCCGGCCATTGATTTGGCGAACGTCGAAAAATAAACGTCAATCTGGTCCTGAACGCCCTGCTCCTCGCCTGCTCCGGCTCCTGTTTGGCCAAGCGTCCCAAAACCATGGGCGTCGTCAACGAGCAGACGGAAATTGTAATCTTTCTTGAGCGCGCAGATTTCTTTTAATTTTCCTTGCTGACCGCGCATGCCAAAAACGCCCTCGGTGATCAACAGAATGCCGCCTCCGGTTTCTTGGGCCATTTTCGTAGCGCGCTGCAAATTCTTTTCGATACTTTC
The DNA here is from genome assembly GCA_964612955.1 of uncultured Flavobacterium sp. GTDB lineage: Bacteria > Bacteroidota > Bacteroidia > Flavobacteriales > Flavobacteriaceae > Flavobacterium. The sequence continues at coordinate 12,698 of CAZTGF010000036.1, read as the reverse complement.
TACATCGTTGTGTTTATAGGTAAAGCGTTTGCCCATATGCAGGCGCACCCCGTCGATGATGCACGCATGTGAATCTACGTCGTAAACAATAATGTCGTTTTTGGTAACCAGAGCGTCGATGATCGACACCATTCCCTGATACCCGAAATTAAGCAGGTAGGCCGATTCTTTCTGAACAAAAGCTGCAAGTTCACGCTCGAGTTGCTCGTGTAGCTCGGTGTGACCGCTCATCATCCGCGCGCCCATCGGATAAGCTGCTCCGTACTGTGCCGCGGCCTCGGCATCTACGCGTCTGACCTCGGGGTGGTTGGCCAATCCGAGGTAATCGTTAATACTCCAGTTTAGAATTTGGCGCCCGTGAAAATTCATCCTCGGACCGAGTTCACCTTCTAGTTTGGGAAATACGTAATACCCCTCGGCTTGTGAGGCCCATTTACCCAACGGACCTTTATTGGTTTGAATTCTTTCGAAAAGATCTTTTACCATGATACTGAGATTTTTGAAACCATTTTTGCTGGCGCGGCAAAATTAATCATTTAATACGAGCCAAACCACCGCCCAAGGTTTATTTTTCCACGCAAAAATCCCGGCTGTGAACCGGGACTTAATATAAAAATTGAAATGTGCTTAGGAACGCGAAGCTTTAGGCCTCGACGCGATTTTATACCAGGCAAACAGCGCGCCTGCAATCAGCAACCAAACAAGCTTTCCGTTAATGGGCAAGGCCGGGTCTTCGCCTTCTACAGGCTCTCCATCCTCTGAATCATCGCCAGGGCCGCCGCCGATCTGCGCGAACATCTTTAAATCCGTGAACAACATCACGATGAAAACGTAAATGAACAATAAGGGTTTCTGGTTAAATTTCATATCGGTAGAATTATTGGGCGTTTATAATTGTTTTTTTGCTGAGGGTTCCGGCAGTTGTGTCGATCTGAAGCAACAGAACGCCATCGGCAACCATACCGTTAACAGTGTAGTGGTTGGCGTTAACCTCCGCCTGGTGTAGCAAACGTCCGCGAACATCGTATACTTTTACAGCGTTCATTTGCAATGCGCCGCTGTTAATATCGAGACGTCCGTTATTCGATACCACTACGACCTGATCTGCGGAAAGCGATGGTTGTGTTACCCCAAGCGTTGTCTGGTACACGACGCGGAAACGATTGTCGAACACTCCAGACTCAGTGGAGAAAGAATAAGCACCTTCTTTCAGGTTGTGTGTCGTACCTGTAGCCAAATCCTCAAGGTAAATATTTTGATCGCCAAATAAGCCGTCGAACTGATTCAGACTGATTTGGTATGTACCCGCATTGTTGGCTATGAAACCGAGCGCGACTGCATCGTTAGAGGCGAAATCAGGGCGCGCCTGAATCGCCAATTTGTTGCCTGCTTCTACTGAGTAGAATGTGAGGTCGCCGCCTTCGACTACTTTTCCGTCAAGTGCGTAATCCAGACCTAGGGTTCCCATCGGCGTATAACCCACAGCAATCTGGCTGAATGCTTGTCCACCTGAAAGGTTAAGCCAGTAACGCGATGCCTCAATATCCTGCGACGTTCTGAAGAACTGGCCGTTGCTTGAGCCTCTGCGCATTTCGTTGTTAAATACGAGCGAAGGATTGTCCACCTGAACGATGAAGCCCTGGCCCGCATTAATTTGCCAGTTGGACTCGTCGCCTGCGTTAAAGAATCCACTCCCTGTATCCCCGCCTTCAACGTTATTCGCCGTGTAGGCAAGCGTAGTTAATGTAGCATAACTCGAAACAGAAGCATCGTTCTTTTTTCTCCAGAAGTAGAGCGCCGATCCGTCGACAATGTTGTCCTGGTTCGCTGCGAAGAAGTCTGCTACGTTAATCGCAGACGGATATGGATTCCCCACCGCGTTATACCCGTTGCCGGCTGTAGAAAGCGTCAGGTTAATCGTTCCGTTATGCGGCACTCCTGTAAACGTACCCTGAAATACGATTGGTGTAGCGCCTGTGTTGTACCCTGGCGTAGTATGGTAGTTAGGCATGCGGATCAGATAAGACTGCCCCGTCGCGAAATCCGTAGCGCTCGGATCCACGAGTGTATAAAAGTCTGTAGCTGTGGTATAAGTGTAAAAACGCGTGGCTAAAGTAGCGGGCGAAAACGATTGCAGGTTTTGTCCGGTAACGGGCGACGACCACAAAGTATAATCCTGGCGGTAGAGCAATGAACCATTTTTTTGAACAGTAATAGGTGTCGCATTTGCCACGGGGTCAATTTGAATAAGACTCGCGTTGTCCGATACAGTAAACGCGGCCGCGGGTGCATTGTTAATGAGCGCATTGCCCACCGTCAACGAAGCGCCCGAATTTACACTTACAGCGCCTGAATTAAAGATGCCGCTCATGTTAGCAACAGTCCCCGGGTCAAG